>NZ_CAKZJO010000087.1 GCF_936943645.1 uncultured Bradyrhizobium sp.
AGCCTTGAGCCCGTCTGATCGCAGGTCTACTTCCCTCCCAGTTGCTCTTGGATTTAGAGGGTCGCGAGACAAAGCAAAGCTCGGGCGAAACAAGCCGCGAGGCCGAGAAGCCATGTCTATCACCACATATTCGGTGTCATCGCCCGGTTTAGTGTTTAGCCGGCGATCCAGTATTCCAGAGACGGTTGTGATTGAACCGATAAGCCGCGGCGTACTGGCATGACAGCGTCGCTTGGAGAAGCGGGCCAGCGCCACCCTCCGGGCCCGTGCCCCGGACGCAGCGCAGCGGCCCGGCGATGCATCGCATCGTCCGGGGTGGTGCGGCTGCAGAGCCGGGGCCCATGCCGCCGCGGGGGTGTGCCGCCCCTGGGTCCCGGCTCAGCGCCGCATCGCTTGCACGCTGCAGCGCGTCCGGGACACGCAAGAACGAGGAGGCACGCGCTCCCGCAACCAGGTCAACCTTCCTGACCATCTTTTGGCGTTGCAGCGGCTGCCATTTCTCGTCTAGAAACGGTCGCACTGAGCCTCCCGGCAACCAACCGTCAACGGTTTTGGCCGAGGATTTGTGGGCTCAAAAGGGTCTGGCAATGCTGATTCGCGGCCAAATCGATGGGATTTCGGGGGAGGTGGCTCTGGCCGCCGCCACGATCCCGGCCGCGCTGCTGCCCACCCTCCTGATTGGCGGGCTTCTTCTTAGCTGCCCCTGAGGGCCGGCTGGGCGCCACGCGCCTGGGCGCTCAGGGGTTGGTCGAGATCACCGGACACCTCAAGCGCCAGGGACCTAGACGGCCTGAACGGCGCAAAAGCTCAAAAGGAAATTTGAAATGGCCACCGTGAACAAGTCCGAGAAGGACCGCGTCATCATTTTCGACACCACGCTGCGCGACGGCGAGCAGTGCCCCGGCGCCACCATGACCTTCGAGGAGAAGCTCGAGGTCGCCGAGCTCTTGGACGATATGGGTGTCGACGTGATCGAGGCCGGCTTCCCGATCACCTCGCAGGGTGACTTCGAAGCGGTGAGCGAGATCGCCCGCCGCTCCAAGAACGCCGTCATCGCCGGCCTGTCCCGCGCCCATCCCGCCGACATCGACCGCTGCGCCGAAGCCGTGAAATTCGCCAAGCGCGGCCGCGTCCACACCGTGATCGCGACCTCGCCGCTGCACATGCGCGTGAAGCTGAACAAGACGCCGGAAGAAGTGCTGGAGACCTCGGTCGCGATGGTGGCCCGCGCCCGCAACCAGATCGACGACGTCGAATGGTCGGCCGAAGACGGCACCCGCAGCGAGATGGACTTCCTGTGCCGGATCGTCGAGGCCGTCATCAAGGCCGGCGCCACCACGGTGAACATCCCCGACACCGTCGGCTACACGGTGCCGGAGGAATACACCCACTTCATGAAGACGCTGATCGAGCGCGTGCCGAACTCGGACAAAGCGGTGTTCTCCGTGCATTGCCATAACGACCTCGGCATGGCGGTCGCGAACTCGCTGGCCGGCATCGTCGGCGGCGCGCGCCAGGTCGAGTGCACCATCAACGGCATCGGCGAGCGCGCCGGCAACGCGGCGCTCGAAGAGATCGTGATGGCGATCAACGTGCGCAACGACAAATTCCCCTACTGGAACAAGGTCGACACCACGCAGCTGACCCGCGCCTCCAAGGTGGTGTCGGCGGCGACGTCGTTCCCGGTCCAGTACAACAAGGCCATCGTCGGCCGGAACGCGTTCGCGCATGAGAGCGGCATCCACCAGGACGGCGTGCTGAAGGACGCCTCGACCTACGAGATCATGCGGCCCGAAATGGTCGGCCTGAAGCAGTCCTCGCTGGTGCTGGGCAAGCATTCCGGCCGCCACGCCTTCGTGCACAAGCTGGAGGAGATGGGCTACAAGCTCGGCCCGAACCAGCTGGAAGATGCGTTCACGCGCATGAAGGCGCTGGCCGACCGCAAGAAGGACATCTACGACGAGGACATCGAGGCGCTGGTCGACGAGGAGATGGCGGCATCCCACGACCGCATCAAGCTGACCTCGCTGACCGTCATCGCCGGCACCCATGGCCCGCAGCGCGCGACCATGAAGCTGGACGTCGACGGCCAGATCAAGATCGAGGAGGCCGAGGGCAATGGTCCGGTGGATGCGGTGTTCAACTGCATCAAGCGCCTGGTGCCGCACGAGGCCAAGCTGGAGCTGTACCAGGTCCACGCCGTCACCGAAGGCACCGACGCGCAGGCGGAAGTGTCGGTGCGGCTGTCGCAGGACGGCCGTTCGATGACGGCGCGCGCGGCGGATCCGGATACGCTGGTGGCCTCGGCCAAGGCCTATCTCGGCGCGCTCAACAAGATCGTCATGAAGCGCCAGCGCGACACAGTGACTTCGGCTGCGGCGAGCTGACGCGTGGAGCTTGTCATTCCGGGGCATCGCCCCGGAATGACAGCATTCATGATGAATAGCTGCCCTGCTAAGGGCCAATAGCGGCTCAGCGTCCCAGCCGCTATTGATGTCAACGGCTTGAGGATCGGCCACCCACGCGCCCGGGCGGCCAAAATAATTTTAGGGAGAGACTATGCGCACCTTCGCGATCGCCGCATCCATTGCGGCACTGGCACTCGGGCTTGCCGGGCCGGCATCGGCCCAATCGCCGATCATCATCAAGTTCAGCCACGTCGTCGCCACCGAGACGCCGAAGGGCAAGGCGGCGGAGAAGTTCAAGGAGCTCGCCGAGAAGTACACGAACGGCAAGGTCAAGGTCGAGGTCTACCCGAATTCGACGCTGTACAAGGACAAGGAAGAGCTCGAGGCGCTGCAGCTCGGCAGCGTGCAGATGCTGGCGCCGTCCAACTCCAAGTTCGGTCCGCTCGGCATCCGCGAGTTCGAGGTGTTCGATCTGCCCTACATCCTGCCCGACCTGAAGACGCTGCGGAAGGTGACGGAAGGCCCGCTCGGCGCGCGGCTGCTCAAGCTGCTGGATGCCAAGGGCATCACCGGCCTTGCCTATTGGGATAACGGCTTCAAGGAGATGAGCGCCAACAAGAAGCTGGTGACCCCGGCCGATTATCAGGGCGTCAAGTTCCGCATCCAGTCCTCGCGCGTGCTGCAGGCCCAGTTCAAGGCGCTCGGCTCGCTGCCGCAGGTGATGGCGTTCTCCGAAGTCTACCAGGCGCTGCAGACCGGCGTGGTCGACGGCCAGGAGAACACCTGGTCGAACATCTATACCCAGAAGATGCACGAGGTGCAGAAGTACATCACCGAGACCAATCACGGCTACATCGGCTACGTCGTGATCGTGAACAAGAAGTTCTGGGACGACCTGCCGGCCGACATTCGCGACCAGCTCACCAAGGCGATGAAGGAAGCGACCGAATTCGGCAATGCGCAGTCGCAGAAGGAGAACGATGACGCGCTCGCCGAGATCAAGAAGAGCGGCAAGAGCGAGATCATCAAGCTCACGGCCGAGCAGAACGAGGCGATGCGCAAGGCGATGGAGCCGGTCTACAAGGACGCGGCGAGCCGCGTCGGCCAGCCGCTGATCGACGAGTTCCTCAAAGAGGCCAAGAGCACGACGAACTGAGCACGACGAACTGAGCGATTCGAACGATAAGCCAAGGCTTCCGTGCGCGCTGCACGGAAGCCTTTTTGTTGCGAATGATTTCCATATTGCGACGAGAGGTAAAATCGCGCGTTACATCTTGGTAAGGACGCCCTCCCTGTCCAAGTTGTAAGTTGCGTGTAAGCCACACTGCGCCCATCTTCATGGACATCCTTCCAGAGGAGGTTCGGATGAAGAAGTTCACCATCGCCGCCATCGCCGTGCTCAGCATCGCCGGCTCGGGCGCGGTCTATGCCCAATATCATCGCCCGTGGATGGAGCACATGCGCCACCACATCCGCATGAACCCCGAGGACCGCGCCGCCCTCGTCGACGCGCGGATCGCCGCCGTCCATGCCGGGCTGAAGCTCAATGCCGATCAGGAGAAGTTGTGGCCGCCGGTCGAGGCCGCCGTACGCGACTTCGCCAAGCTGCGGATCGACCGCGCCAATGCACGGATGAATGCCGGCCCCGGCGATGCCGGCAAGGACGCTGACATGCCCGAGGATCCGGTCGCCCGCCTGCGCCAGCGCGCCGAGGACATGGGCGCGACGTCGGCGGCCCTGAAGAAGATCGCCGATGCCGCCGATCCGCTCTACAAGACCCTCGACGAGGGCCAGAAGCGGCGCCTCGCCGTGCTGACCCGCCATCGCGGCCCGTTCGGCGGCGGCGAGGACGGCCCGCCCCGCCACTTCATGGAGCGCGGCATGGGCGGCCGGATGATGGATCGCAGCATGGAGCACTTCCATCACGACCGTTTCGACCGCGATGGCGGCCCGGACCGCGACCGTGAGGGCCGGCTCTGAACGAGGCGGGGTCTTGCGGAGATTAGCCCCGGAATTAACCTTGGCGAAGCCGCTGGAATCCAGCGGCTTTTCGCTTTTTGGGGACTGTGGAAAAACCTTCGCCGCATCGCTTGCCAGACCGGATTCGCTTTGCTAAACGACCGGCCTCGCAAGGCATTGACCGCCTTTCGGGCGCATAGCTCAGTTGGTAGAGCAGCTGACTCTTAATCAGCGGGTCCCAGGTTCGAGCCCTGGTGCGCCCACCATTGGAAAACCCTTGGTTTCCAAGATCTTGAATGCCGAAATCGCCGAATGTTCGGCCAGACGGCCGAGCCCCTGGAGATTCGGGGCGACAACCCTTTCCGTTCCCGCGCCTGCCGCAACGCGGCTCGTTTGATCGAGCGTCTGCCAAAGAGCATTACGAGCCTGCTAAAGGCGGGCGAGGATCTCTCGGAATTACCCGGCATCGCAAGGATCTTGCGGGAAAGATCGCGACCATCGTCGCGACCCGCAAATTCGGCGTGCTTGACCGGCTCAAGCGCGAACTGCCAGGCGTCTCGGCGAGATCGCCGCACTTCCGGGGGCTCGGCACCAAGCGGAGGCAGATGGCGGTCGCCGGAAGTTTCGTCGCAGGCGCGATACCGTCGGCGATCTCGACATCGGGCGGCGACGCAACGCTCGGCCGGCGATCGGTATCTCGTGTTGCTAGGCATGATGTAGTCTTGTGACGTTCACGCTCGCGGCGAGGCGCTGAACGTCCTCGGCGCGGCAAAGCCCCGTGCCAGGGCTGAGCAGCGCGGCCGAGCCGCCGGCAATGCCGTATCGGAACGCCCTTTCCAGGTCGTCGTCATGGGCCAGGCACGACACCATCGCCCCCAGAAAGCTGTCGCCGGCGCCGGACACGCTGATGGGAGCAATCGGCAGGCCATCCGCACGCAAGGCCATGTCGCGGGTCAATAGCAACGCGCCCTGCGAGCCCATCGAAAGCGCGATGATCTCGATGCGGTAGCGGTCGAACAGGCGGTGTCCCGCTGCGATGAGCGAAGGTTCATCAGTGTTGCTGATCCCGGCGAGGTCCTGAAACTCCCGCAGGTTGGGCTTGATGAGATAAACGCCCGCCGCCAATGCCGCCTTCAGTGCGGCGCCGGTCGTATCCACGATCACCCTGGCTGCGCCTTTTGAGGCCTGTACGACCCTGCCATAGAAATCATCTGGGGGGCCCGGCGGAAGGCTGCCGCTTGCGATCACGAATGCCGCCTGCCGGCTGATGCGCGCAAGGGCGTCGAGGCACTGCTGCCATTCGAACTCGCTGAGGAGGGCGCCTGGAAAGACCAGGCGAAACTGCTCGCGCGTCGTCTCGTCGAAGACGGTGATGTCCTCGCGCGTGTCATTCGATGTCGGGATCACGATACTGCGCACGGCTTCGCGCTCGACCAGCGCCGCCAGGGTCTGCCCGGAGGCGCCTCCGGCCGGGTAGATCGCGATTGCCTCGGTGCCGAGCCGCTTCAGAACGCGGGCGACGTTGATGCCGCCGCCACCAGGATCGCGCTTGGCTTCCGCGCAGCGCATCTTGACGAAGGCCTGCATTTTTTTGACGGATGTCGAGATATCGACAGCCGGGTTGATGGTCAGCGTAACAATCTGGATGGGCGCTGTCTCAGCCAAGACCCTCAGTCTCCATCAAGGCGCGAAGCCCGACGAACGCGACGTCTTCGTCGAGGACGAGATAGGCAGGTATCGGCGCGAGGTATGACTTGAGCCGTCCCTTGCCTTCAAAGCGTGCGCGAAACTGCGATGCGGCAAGATATTCCGGCATGTGTCGCAAGATGCCTCCAGCGATGAAGATGCCGCCCTTTGCGCCGATTGCGAGCGCAAGATTGCCCGCAACGGACCCCAGCATCGCGCAGAACATGTCGACCGCCGACCGGCTGATCGGACAGGAGCCCTCGATTCCGGTCCGCGTGATGTCGGCCGCGCGACGTCTCGGGACCGTCACGCCGTCGAGGGACGCCAGAGCGTCGTGGAGATTTTCCAGCCCCGCACCCGACAGAACGCGTTCGGAAGAGACGTGCCCGAAGCGTGCCCGCAAATGGTCGATGACCGCGTCTTCGCGCAGCGAGCCGCCTGCCATCGTGGAATGTCCCCCCTCGCTGGGAAGTACGATCGGGGCGCCGGCATGCGGTATGCTGATCACCATGCCGAGGCCAGTGCCTGGGCCAAGCGCAGCGAGGGGCGCTCGTTCGACGCGTTCTCGCCCGCCGAGTTGCAGGAGGCTTCCCGGCGGAAGATGGGGCAGGGCCCACCCCACAGCTTCGAAATCATTGAGCAGACGCACCGATGAGAACCCGTAGTCGCGGCACAACTCTGCCGCATCAATGATCCAGGAATTGTTGGTGAGAACGCAGCGGCCATGCTGAACCGGGCCGGACGCGGCGAGGATGGCGTTCCGAATTGTACCGGCCGGCGCTGTAGCGCCGAGATAGGTCGCGAGAGCCTGCTGAAAGGTGCCGAAATCGCCGACGGCCATATGGGAGATCGGACCGAGCTTGCCGTCGGCCGAGAGGGCGAAACGGGCGTTGGTCCCGCCGATGTCGGCGAGCAGAGTGGCCGTCCTCGAAGAGGCTGTCGTCATGACGAGTGCCTCGCCTTGATCAGCCCGGCGTACCAGCCGAATGAAGCCTTTGGTATCCGCCGCAGCGAGGCATAGTCCACATATGTCACGCCGAACCTGGTGCTGTAGCCGGAATCCCATTCGAAATTGTCGAGCAACGACCAGATGAAATAGCCGCGCACATCGACGCCGCTTGAGGCCGCGGCATTCATCGCCTCGATATAGGTCTTCAGGAATTCAATTCGGTCGCTGTCATTTACCACGCCCGTCTGATCGGGTTGGTCGTAGCTGCCATATCCGTTTTCGAGAACGTAGATCGGAAGCCCGTAACGCTCATGGACGGATTCGAGAGTCCACCGGAAAGCCTCGGGCTCGATCGGCCATCCGATCGGGGTCAAGGGAACGTCGGCCGGTTTGTCGCCGAAGTCGTAGCCCAGCATCGCCTCCGCACGCGCCTTCACATAGACCGGACTGTAGTGGTTGAGCCCGAACCAATCGAGCGGACGGCAAATGCGCGCCATGTCGCCCGGTCGCATGTGCGGCTCGATCGACGTCCGCATCGATGGCGGATAGGCGCCAAGGCATTGCGGGTCTGGAAAGACATCGTTCCAATAGATGTTCAGCCGCGCCGCCGCCGCTGCGTCGGCCTCGCTTGCGCTGGAGGGACGGCAGGGCTGCCGGTTGTGAATGCATCCGATCGAGACGCCGGCAACGCTCGCGCGCAGCACATCCACAGCCGCCCCATGCGCGAGATTGACGTTGTGGATCATGCGGTGGAGCTCGTCCTCGCTTCCGCGATCCCGCTTGCCGAGCGAGCGGCCGAACAGAGTGAAGATGGACGGTTCGTTCAATGTCGCGAAACGCTTGACCCTGTCGCCGAAGCGTCCGGCGGCCAGGGCGGCGTAGTCGGCGAACCACACCGCGGACTCTCGATTGAGCCAGCCGCCGCGCTCCTCCAGGGCCTGGGGCAGGTCCCAATGATAGAGGCACAGCCATGGCTCGATCCCGGCGGCCAGGAGCTCGTCGATGAGCCGGTCGTAGAAAGCAAGGCCGGCCTCGTTGGCGGATCCGTATCCTTGCGGCAGCACGCGCGGCCAGGCCACCGAGAACCGGTAAGCCCGCACGCCGAGCGCCTTCATCAGGCCGACGTCCTCGCGATAGCGATGATAATGATCACACGCGACGTCGCCTGTGTCGTGATTCCTGATGGCGCCGCTTTGGCAGTAAGTGTCCCAGATGCTGAGCCCGCGGCCGTCTTCGCGCGTGGCTCCCTCGATCTGGAAGCTCGAGGTGGAAACGCCCCAGATGAAATCCGGGCGCAGGCTCGCGGTGTTTGGCAGTCGGGTTGTCGACATGAACGACCTGCTTGGTCCAGCCCGCCGTGATTGATGTGACATTGGTAGTCATGCTGGTTCCAGGCGGTATTGAGATATCTCAATAAGCCGCGGCTCGGCTGTGCAAAGGATTGTCGTCCTAAGACCGTTGCTGGGGTCTGCAGTGCAAAGAACAAGATGGGGCGGGGTCGTTGACGGCGACTTCAGCGGAAGCGGCTACTTTCGCGTTGCCGAGCGCAATGGCGTTTTCTGGCTCGTCGATCCGGACGGAGGCCGTTTCATCTCGAAGGGGGTCAATACGATCCGCTTCGATCAGGAACGTATTGGGGGGACCGACCGCTTTCCCTACGCCGAGGCCTGCCGAGCCAAATACGGCAGCCTGCAGATCTGGCGATCTGCCGTGGCTGACCGCCTGGCGAGCTGGGCCTTCAACACGGTCGGGTGCTGGTCGGACGAACTCGTCGCCAGTTCGGGATCGCGGCTGTTGGCAACCACCCCGGTCGCGGAGCTGGGCGCATCCTTCCGCCTGCACCGGCGCGATCAGGTCTTCCCTGACGTCTTCGACCCCGAATTCGCGGCGCACATCCGCGCAAGTGCCGATCAGCGTTGCCGGCATCGGCGCAATGATCCCGGCTTGCTCGGTACCTTCATCGACAACGAGCTCTACTGGTCACCCGACTGGCGCAGTTCCGACGAGCTCCTGACGCTGTTTCTGAACTTGCCGTCCCGTCGACCCGGCAGGGTCGCCGCCCTCTCGGGACTACAGGCGCGGTATCGGGATTTTGCTCAATTCAACGCGGTATGGCGCACACAGGCGCGATCCTGGCAGGAGCTTGGCAGGATTGAACATGTCGCGGCACCGTTCGTGAGACTTCGCCCTGGCGTCCTGAACGATGCGCGCGAGACCAAGGCCAATCTGGCAGATCCCGCCCGCGAGGCCTTCTCGGCGGATTGCGATGCCTTCGTGGCCATTGTGGCTGACAGATACTTCGAACTGTGCGTCTCGGCCATCAAGGCGGCCGATCCCAATCATCTCGTGCTCGGATCCCGGTTCGGCTATCAGCCGCCGACGGGCGTCATCGCGGCTGCCGGCCGCCATCTCGATGTGATCTCCTTCAATTGCTATGACTTTAACCCCGGCCCGGTCATTGACGCTTATGCTGCAGGCGGGAAGCCATGCCTGATCACCGAATTCTCGTTTCGAGGCGACGACGCAGGCTTGCCGAATACGAAAGGTGGAGGACCCCGGGTGGCGACCCAGACAGAGCGTGCCCAGGCTTTCGAGGGCTACGTTGTGACGGCACTCAGCAAGCCGAATGTGGTCGGCTATCACTGGTTCGAGCACGCCGATGAGCCGGCGCAGGGACGGTTTGACGGTGAAGATTCGAATTTCGGCACCGTAACCATCGAGGACCAGGTTTATGAAGAGCTGACGAAGACCATGACGAGGGTCAACGCAGCGGCAGAGCAGATCCACGCCGCGGCTATCCCCGTTGTGATCTGATTACTACAGGGCGGTCAGGCGTCGCGCGTCGGACTTCGGCAAGTCGGCTTCGGCCTCGGACACGATGGCCATGGTCCGGAATACGCTCGCGGGATTGACGCTGATCGAATCGATGCCCAGGCCGGTCAGATAGCGCGCGATCTCCGGATAGTTCGCGGGCGCTTCGCCGCAGATGCCGATATGGCGACTGTTGCGCTTGGCGCCGACCACCGCCTGCCGGAACATTTCCAGCATTCCCGGATCGCGCTCGTCGAAGTCGAAGGCCACGATGTCGGAATCCCGGTCGACCCCGAGCGTGAGCTGGGTGAGATCATTGGAGCCGATCGAGAAGCCGTCGAACAGCTCCGCAAACGCGTCGATCTGAATGACGTTGTTCGGGATCTCGCACATGACATAGATCTCGAGACCGTCCTCGCCGCGCTTCAGTCCATTGGCCGCCATCGTGGCGATCACGCGCCGGCCTTCCGCGACGGTCCGGCAGAACGGCACCATGACACGCAGATTGGAAAGACCCATGTCATGACGCACCCGTCGAAGCGCGGCACATTCGAGGGCAAACCCCTCGGCGTAGGCGGGATGGCTGTAGCGAGCGGCGCCCCGGAAGCCCAGCATTGGGTTCTCTTCCCTGGGCTCAAAACCCTCGCCGCCGATCAGGCTGGCATATTCGTTGGTCTTGAAATCGGAAAGCCGCACGATCACGGGCTTCGGATAGAAGGCCGCGGCGATGGTGCCGACTCCTTCCGAAAGTCGTTGCACGAAGAAGTCGGCCGGGCTGGCGAAGCCCTTCACAAGGCGTGCGATCTCGGCCCGCGCCTTGGCCGACTTGATCTTGTCCGGCTTGAGCAAAGCCATGGGGTGAACGCCGATATGCTCGCTGATGATGAATTCCATGCGGGCGAGGCCGACTCCGGCCTGCGGCTGCATCGCGGTGCGGAATGCCATCTCCGGAGTGCCGACATTCACCATGATGGCGGTCCGTGGTTGCCGCAGCTCGCTGATCGGCGTCCTGGTCACGTCGAAATCGATCAGTCCCCGGTAGACGCTGCCGACATCGCCTTCGGCGCAGCAGATCGTGACTTCCGTGCCCGTCTTGATCTTCTCGGTGGCGAGCTTGGCCCCCACGACCGCAGGGATGCCCAGCTCTCGCGCGATAATGGCGGCGTGGCAGGTGCGGCCGCCCTTGTCGGTGATGATGCCGGCCGCGATCTTCATGACCGGCTCCCAGTCCGGGCTGGTGGCCGGCGCCACCAGGATCTCGCCGGGCTTGAAGGCGGCAAGATCGCGCGCGGTCAGCACGCGGCGTGTCCGTCCGGAGGCGATCTTCTCGCCCACCGCGCGGCCGGTAACGACGACCGGGCCGCGTCCCTTCAGATTGTATGTCTCGTAAACGTTCGCGGAGCGCCGTGAGGCGACCGTCTCGGGCCGAGCCTGGATGATGTAGAGCATTCCGTCAGCGCCATCCTTGGCCCATTCGATGTCCATTGGCATCGCTGCGCCGGCATGCCTGGAGTAATGAGCTTCGATGCGAACCGCGATATCGGCAAGGCTCAGCACCTCCTCGTCGGAGATGCAGAATTTGCGGCGTTCGGCTTCGGGGACATTGCGGGTGAGCGTTGCATGCTCGCCGCCGCGCTTGCCGTAGATCATGCGGATCTGCTTGGCGCCGAGCCGCCGCCGAAGCACGTGGCGATAGCCCTGGCTCAGCGTCGGCTTGTGAACATAGAATTCGTCCGGATCGACCTGGCCCTGCACGATGGTCTCGCCGAGACCGTAGCAGCCTGTGATGAAGACCACGTCGCGAAAGCCGGATTCGGTGTCGAGCGTGAAGACGACGCCGCTGGCGGCCAGATCAGAACGCACCATCTTCATCACGGCGACGGAGAGCGCGACCTTGAAGTGATCGAAGCCGTTGTCGATGCGATAGGAAATCGCCCGATCGGTGAAGATCGACGCGAAACAACGCCGGCAGGCCTCGAACAGATCCTTGGGCCCGCGGACGTTGAGAAAGCTTTCATGCTGGCCGGCAAAGCTCGCCGTGGGTAGGTCCTCGGCCGTCGCAGAGCTTCGCACGGCGACGGCAACCCCGTTTCCGGCCTCATGTTCGAGCTGCCGATATGCGTCCTCGACCTGCTTGCGGAGGAGGGGGGTGTCCATGGCCTCGTATATGATCTCGCGAGCCTTCGCTGCCCTGCTGGCGAGCTGTCTTATCTTGCTCTTGTCGATCCCGTCGAGGAGCCGGTGCAGTTCGTCCGCAACCCCTTGACGTGACAGCGCGTCGCGATAGGCCTCGGCCGTGATGGCGAAGCCATTGGGAACGGCAATCCCCTGCGACGCGAGTGCCGTGTACAGCTCACCGAGCGAAGCGGTCTTGCCGCCGACCAGACCGACGTCGTCCAGTCCAATGTCAAGGAAAGATCTAATGTACCCGGGCATATCGATAGCAGACCACGTCCTTGCGTCTTGTTTTTGAGGCAAGTCAAGCTCGGTGCTGTTACCGCGCCCAGCGAGGTCGGCCCAGTTCAGCTCAGTTGAGGGAAATCAAGCTGTCTGGCGGAAAGTCGGTCAAAGCTCCATCGTCATTGAGCGCGAAAGCGAGGTGGGAGAGTGATTCCCGTCAACAGTGCTTTGCGGGTTGTGGTGGCCGGCTACGCCTACAAACTGATCGCCTTCCCGAGCGGAGCATCTGCTGGTTCGGGTGAGACTGGACAAGTTCGGAGGCAACCTTGCCAGCAACATGTCCGGCGGCCAGCAGCAACGGGTGGCAATCGCCAGAGCATTGGCCATGAGGCCGGATCTCGTGCTCGCGGACGAGCCAACTGGCAATCTCGACACCAAGTCGGCCGATGCCGTCTTCGACTTGATGCGGCTGGTCAATCGGGAGAGTGGCACGAGCTTCTTGCTGGTCACCCACAACATGGATCTGGCAGCATCGCTGCGACCGGATCATCCGGGTGATCGATGGCCGGATTGCTGGTCACTAAGAACATAATCCGGAAAGTGCGTTGCGCGTGAACGCCGCCGCGGGTGAGCTGGAGCCTTGGTGCGCCCACCATTCCAAAGCCCCGCAGACGCGGGGCTTTTCCGTCTCAGGTCCTGGAGCAAAGAGCTCAGACATTCACTTGCGTTGAGGCATGCCGGCCGGAACGATTGTTTGAACGATCGACGAATCCAGCGCTTCGTAGTCGTGCAGGCGGATCGTTGCGTAGAGCTCCGCCCGCGTCTGCATCCGATCGACAATTTTGTGCGTGCCGCCGTCACGTGAAATCGCCGCGTAGAGTTCGGCCTGGGCCTTGTTTGCCATTCGCAGTGAGGAGACCGGCCAGATCACCATCGCATAGCCCATCGCCTCGAACTCTGCGGCCGTGAAGAACGGCGTCCTGCCAAACTCGGTCATGTTCGCGAGCAGAGGCACACCCGGCATGCGTTCGGCAAAGGCACGGAACATCTCGGCGGTGTTGAGCGCTTCCGGGAAGATCGCGTCGGCGCCGGCCTCCATGTAGAGCTTGGCGCGGGCGACGGCGCCGTCGAGGCCTTCGCTGGCGGCAGCGTCGGTCCTGGCAATGATCACGAGATCGCGCCGGGCTTTCGCCGCGGCCGAGATCTTCGCCGCCATGTCTTGCGCGTCTGCAATCTTCTTGTCGTTGAGATGGCCGCACTTCTTAGGCAGGATCTGGTCTTCGAGGTGAAGCGCGCCCGCGCCGGCATCCTCGAACATTCGCGTCGCATGCATCACGTTGAGCGCCTCGCCATAGCCGGTGTCGGCATCGACGAGCAGCGGAAGTCCCGACGCGCGGGTGATCTGGCGAACGAAGAAGGAGACCTCGTCGACGGTGATGATGCCGAGATCGGGCAGGCCCATCGACGCCGTCATCGCCGCGCCCGATAGATAGAGCGCCTCGAAGCCCGCCGCCTTGGCCTGCAGCGCCGCCATGCCGTTGTGCGCGCCCGGCAGTTGCAGAATGCCGGGTCGCTTCAACAGCGCGCGAAAACGCTGGCCGGCGGATTCGCGGGGAAGTTCGGCGGCAACGAGATAGGTCATCGTTCAGAGCTCCGGATGGAATTATGCACTACGCCGCGCCTGCGCGGCCGTCTTGGCGGTTCGATAGAACACGTTGCCCTCGAACAGTCGCCGCGCGGTGCGATAAACCGCGCCATGAAGGGCGCGTGCATTCGCAGGCTCGTCGGCAGGTTCGACCGCGGCATCGACCACGGTCGTGCCGGAGGGATGGGCGATGACGATCGGGCCATCGTCGGCGCGGGCCATC
Organism: uncultured Bradyrhizobium sp.; assembly: GCF_936943645.1. GTDB lineage: Bacteria > Pseudomonadota > Alphaproteobacteria > Rhizobiales > Xanthobacteraceae > Bradyrhizobium. The sequence goes on from NZ_CAKZJO010000087.1 coordinate 14,082, forward strand.
CGGTTTGCCAGCGTGCCCTTGATGCGGACCGCGATGGCAAGACAGGTGGCGCCGGTAATCGGGACCGCGCGATGCGGCTGGCCGATCGAGATCATCCGGATGCCCAGCGACATCTCCGAAGGCTCCAGATGCCGCCCGGACAAGGTCGTCATCTGTCTGGGCGACACGATCATCGCGACCTTGGGCACGCTCGGGATCTTCGCGGCGGCCGCGACGTCGGGCGCAAGGCCCATCGCCACCGAGGCCGCGCAGCGGATCGCTTCCATCTTTGCGAGGAACGCCGGATCGCTCTCGAGCGTATCAGGCATCTCATCGCCTGCCTTGCCGAGCGAGTCGGCGGCGACGAAGACACAGGGGTTCGCGGCATCGACCAGCGAGGCCTCGATCGTACCAGCGCCGGGAATTTCGAATCGATCGCAGGCGCGCCCCGTGGGCAGCAGGCGTCCGGTCCTCGTGCCACCGGGATCGACGAATTCGAGCCGCACCGGCGCGCCCTGTCCGCCGACGCCGTCGATCGTCATGTCGCCGTCGATCTCGACCTCGCCATCGGTCATGGGGAAGCGTGCGACGATGATCTTGCCGGTGTTGGTGTTGTGAATGCGCACGACCGCTTCGCCGTTCGCGGGCGCGCTCACCAGGCCTTCGCTGACGGCGAACGGTCCCATCGCCGAAGACATATTGCCGCAATTGGCGCTGTAATCGACCGCGGCACGCTTCACGTCGACTTGCGCGACCGTATAATCGATGTCGGCATCGTCGCGGGTCGGCGCGCCGACCACGCAGACCTTCGACAGCGACGACAGCCCGCCGCCCATGCCGTCCAGCTGGCGGCCGTTGGGATCGGGCGAGCCCATCACGGCCAGGAAGATCGGATCCCAGAGCGCAGGATCTGCCGGCAGGTCTTGTCTGTTGAACACGACGGCCTTCGAGGTGCCGCCGCGCATGAAAGTCGCCTTGAGCTTGTTCTGGGGCATCGAGTGATCCGTTGCATACCGTTGTATACTCTGGATACCACTGTATACATTCGTGATGCGGCCTGCTACTCTTATTCTATTCGGTGGACGCTGATGGTCTCGTTCCAGACAGGCATCGCGACGCCGAATATCCTGCGTCGATCATGTGCTCCGTGCGTCGGAAGGATCAGGCGCAGATCAATGATGGACGGCCTGCGCCTCACGCTTGCATGAGGTTTCTGCTGCCGAATGAGATCGGGAAGACTTCATGAACGACGACATGGTGCTGCCGGACCGCGCGAAGTTCGCATCTGCTGCCGATTACGCTTACGCAGCGCTGCGGCGTGAGATCGTCGAGGGGCGCTTTGCCCCAGGGCGGCGCATGCGCGAAGTCGAATTGGCGGAACACCTCGGCATCAGCCGAACGCCGACGCGGCAGGCGCTGACGCGTCTCGAGCTCGAAGGCCTGCTCGATCTTCGCCCGCGAACCGGGCTGGTCGTCTCCATTCTCGACATGGATGCGGTCGAAGAGCTCTATGAGATGCGCGCGGCGCTGGAAGGCACGGCGGCGGCGATGGCCGCCAAGCATGCAAGCCCGAAGGACCTCGCCGCACTTGCCCGGCTCATCGCCGAAGGTGAAAAGCTCGATCGCGATCCGCTGAAGCTCTATCGGCACAACAGGGAACTCCACGACGCCATTCAGGTCGCCGCGCACAACCGCTATCTCGAAAAGAGCTTGTCGGCACTGCAGGACGCGATTGCGCTGCTGGGGCCGACGACCTTGGCTGACAAGGGGCGCTTCGCCGTCGCCCAGGCCGAGCACGCCGCCATCGTGCAGGCGATTTCGCAGAGAGACGACGAGAAGGCCAACAACCTAGCGCGCACGCATGTTCTCAATGCGCTCGAGACCCGCCGCGTAATCCTGGCGAAGGAACGTGAACTGGAAGCGCGCCGCGAGCACGACGGCGCCTGAACTCCTCCCTGCGGTGCTGATCATCGCGCGTTCGGCACGTTCGCGATCGGCCATCCGACCTCATCAATCCAGGTAACCGCCTGTTCTTGGGAGCTTTTTTCCCGAATGCCGGTTTGCGCGGAAATATCTTGCATTCCAATGTATACAGAGGTATTCACCAGCATACAGAAGCACAGAAGACGCCTGCGGGAAGGAACGGAAATGCACGAAGAGTTCGATGTGATCGTCGTTGGCGCTGGAAACGCTGCCTTGGCTGCGGCGGTCTCGGCGAAGGAAAACGGCGCGGATCGTGTCGTCGTTCTCGAAAAGGCTCCCCGCGAAATGCGAGGCGGAAACACCCACTGGAGCGGTGGTGTGCTGCGTTTCGCCTATGATGAACCGCGGGAGATCGGCGCCCTGCTGCCTGGGATCGAGGACGAGTTCGAGAATTTCTACGACGGCATCTCGCCCTATACGCAGGAAGACTTTCACGGCGATCTCATGCGCGTCACCAACGGGCGTACGGATCCGATCCTGTCGCGTCTTCTCGTGTCGAACTCGCAGGCGACCGTTCGCTGGATGAAGGACACCGGCGCCATCAAGATGGAGCCGGCGATCAGCCTGTCCGCCGTCAAGAAGGACAATGTCATGGTCTGGGCGCGCGGCCTCGTCGTGCGCGCCGCACATGAGGGCGTCGGTCTTTCGCGCAGCTGGTTCTCGACCTGCGAGCGCATGGGCATCGAAGTGCGATACGGCAATGCCGTCTCGGAGCTGCTTGTCAACGACAATGGCTGCGTCGTCGGCGTCAAGACCAAGGACGAGGAGGGCGTTCGCTCGCTCGGTGCCAAGGCCGTGGTGCTCGGTTGCGGTGGCTTCGAGGCCAACGTCCAGATGCGCACGCAGCATATCGGCGCGCTGGTCGGCGCCGCGAAGGTCCGCGGCACGCCGCACAATCAGGGCGACGGGCTGCGGATGGCGCTCGCCATCGGTGCGATGCCGTGGGGACAATGGAGCGGTTGCCATGCCACCCCGATCAGCGCGGACTGGGGCGACTTCGCGCCGCGCGAAATGACCGACCGCAGCAACCGTCTGTCCTACGTCTATTCGGTGATGATCAACCGCAAGGGCAAGCGTTTCGTCGACGAGGGCGAAGACGGCGCGCTCTTCACCTACGCCAAATTCGGCCGGGCGATCCTGGCCGAGCCGGGCGCCAAGGCGTACCAGCTGTTCGACAGCAAGGTCGTCCACCTGCTCGAGCCGCGCTATGCGACCAGCGATCCGATCAAGGCCAATTCGCTCGAGGAGCTGATCGCGCAGCTCGATATCGACGACAAGGCGCAGGCCCTCAAGACGGTCCTCAACTACAACGACCACGCGCGAGCGGCGGACGAGGGCTTCGACCCCACCAGGAAGGACGGCCTCTCGACCAAGGGTCTCGATCTCGAAAAGAGCAACTGGGCGCTCCGTCTCGACAAGCCGCCCTACTATGCCTACAGCGCGACCGGCGGCATCACCTTCACGTTCGGCGGCCTGAAGATCAACGAGAATGCCGAGGTGATCGGCACCGACTGGCGCCCGATCAAGGGACTGTATTGCTGCGGCGAACTGGTCGGCGGCTTGTTCTACGACAATTATCCCGCGGGCACCGGCCTCGTCTCGGGTGCGACGTTCGGCCGGATCGCCGGGCGCAACGCCGCGGGCGTGCAGAGCGTGGCGCCGGCCAAAGCGGTGGCATCGCGATGAGCGCCGGCACCACGACGATGTCGCTCGCGGAGCGGATCCGTGCCTGCGATCCGCCGCCGCGAGATCCGAAGGCTGTTGCGCGCGCGCGAGCTGCCATCATCACCGCGTTCGGCCGGACGCTGTCCGGCGCGCCGAGCGCCATCACCACGGCATTGCTGGCGACATCAGGTGTCGCCGCCGCCGGCGGCTCGTCGCTTGTGTTCGGCACCGAACGGCGCACGAGCGCGATCGAGGCCGCGTTGGTCAACGCGACCGCGGCCGTCGCGGGATCCGACGCGTCACCCGATGCTGCGAACGGAGCCTTCGTCGTTTCGCTGTTCGGCCTCTGCGAGGAGCGCGGAAAGACCGGGCAGGAGTTCGTTGACGCGTTGCTCGCGGGTGCCGGGATCGTGCGGTCTCTGCCGTCGGCTGGTCGGCTCGCCGCGCCCTTGCTGGGCAGCGTCGCCGCCGCGGCCCGGTTGCTCGGGCTGAGCGCTGCGAAGATTGCAGCCGCGTTGCTGATGGCGGTTGCGGCAGATGCCGGCACGCCCGCGGCCGGGCAGGGTGGAGCTGAAGCGCTCATGGTCGGTCAAGGCCTGAGAAACGCACTGCTTGCTGCACTGCTGGCCGAAGCGATGGACGAGGCATCCTGCCAACAGATGATCGAAGACGATCAGCGCGCCGCTGGCGAGGCCCTTCCGGGCGCGGAAGCGCTCGATCTTCTCGCGCTCCGATCGCCGCCGGGAGCCGATCTCTGGGATCAGTTCGACCGGCACGTCGGCGCCATCCTGCCGCGCGACGACGTCGCTCCCTTGTTCGAGCGGCTCGAGACCATCGACAAGGTGAAGGATCTCGCGACGGTCTCGCGCCTGCTGCAGGGACGCGGCCTGCGAGCGGCGCCGAAGAAGGTCGTCTTCGCGCCCCGCGGAACGCATGAACCGGAGGAGACCAATTGGGTCCCTTGACCCCGCGACGAGGGCGATGGCGTGAAGTCGCCATCGCAAACCACTGGCATTGCCTGACAAGAACAAGCCGAGCCTGAAAACAAACGAGCAAGGCAGACAAGAGCAACATCTGGGGAGAAATTGGAATGAAGCGTTTTGAGTTGATTGCCGTGCTGGCCGCGTCGGTCGTCTGTTCCGCCGCCCACGCCGAAGATAGTGTCACGATCGGCGTACACGCCAGCTTTTCAGGTGCAGGCGCCGCGTTCGCGGAAGGCATGCTCGCCGCCACCGATTTCGCCACTGAGGACGCCAACAAGGACGGCGGGCTCGATGTCGGCGGCAAGCGCTACAAGATCCAGTTCAAGCAATATGACGACCGCTACCGCGCCGCGGACGCGGTCACGGCGATGGATCGCCTCATGATCCAGGACGGCATCCGTTTCGTGGTCGGCCCGATGGGCTCGGCGGCGGCCGTGGCGACAAAGGATCAGACCACGTCCGGAAAAGTCATCACCATGACGTTGGCCTTCACGCCGCGAGCGCTCGGCGCGGACGCGCCGTTCGCCTATCGTCCTGTCATCACAACCGGCGAATTCTCCGATCCGCAGGTGGCGTGGCTGATGAAGAGCACGTCGGCCAAGCAAGTCGTGTCGCTGCTTCCGAACGACGAGACCGGGCAGCAGATCGGCGTGGCGAATTTCAACTCCTACGCCAAGGCCGGCACGAAGCTGCAGGTCGAATATTTCGAGCGTGAGCGCGTCGATTTCGTGCCCATCCTCACGCGCATTCTCATGAAGGCCGACGGCCTCGAGCTCGGCGGCAATTCGCCGACCACGGCCGGGCTCATCCTCAAGCAGGCCCGCGAGCTCGGTTACCGCGGCCCGGTGTTCGTCACGGGCGGCGACGTCTCGGCGGAGATGCTGAAGGTGGCCGGCAAGGACGCGGCCGAAGGCACCTACGTGCATCTGCCGATCGACACCGGCCTGCCGGATACCGCGGCCTATGTCGCCCGCTTCAAGGCCAAGTACGGGCAGAACATGAATGGCTTCAGCCCGTTCTTCTATGCCGGCTTGCAGATGCTGTTCACGGCCATGAAGAAGGCCGGGACCGTCGACGACACCACCAAGATCGCCAAGACCCTCGATGGGCTGTCGGACGTCCCGACCGCGATGGGGAAAGCGGGTTGGACCGGCGAGCAGAAGTACGGGATCAAGCACCAGATCGATCTCCCGTTCTATGTCGGGCAGATCAAGGACGGCGTGGTGACGAAAGTCGCCACCTGCGATGTCAACGCCTGCAAGTAAGCGTTCGCTGAAACGGCCGAGGCGCCACGTGCGCCTCGCCGATGCGATTGGAGTCGTCCCGTGAGCATGGACATCATTCTGGCCCAGACGATCGTGAACGGCCTCATGGTCGGCATGATCTATGTGCTGATGGCGATCGGTTTCACCATGGTGTTCGGCATCATGCGCATCGTCAATTTCGCGCATGGTGAGTTCTACATGGTCGGCGCGTTTCTCTTTGCCATCCTCTACGGCAGCAACGAGATGCCGTTCGCCGTCAGCGTTCTGCTCGCGGTCGGCGCGACGGCCCTGCTCGGGCTGGTGATGGAGTGGGTCGTCTTCCGCCGGTTTCGCGGCAACGAGCTGAACGGCATGATCGCCTCCGTCGGTGTCGCTCTCATCATCCAGAACAGCGCGCTGCTGATGTGGGGGGCCTCGGCGCGCACTGTGCCGCCCGTCGTCTCCGGCGTTCTGTCCGTTGGCGGGATCGTGTTCCCCTGGTCGCGGCTGGTGGTCATCATCGGGGCGATCGTTGCCGTCGTGTCGCTCAATCTGTTGATCGGGTATACAAGGATCGGCCGGGCCATGCGGGCAGTGGCACAGGACTCCGAGATTGCCCAGGTGCAGGGCATCCGCGTCGACGTGATCTTTCCCGCCGCGTTCGTGCTGGGTGTGAGCCTCGCAGCCTTCGCCGGCGTCCTGATGGCGCCGGTCCTGTCGGTCTCACCCTTCATCGGGCTGGCACCGACACTGAAAGCTTTCGTGATCGTCGTCATCGGCGGGCTTGGCAGCGTCCCGGGCGCGGTTGTCGGCGGGTTGCTGATCGGTCTGATCGAGAGTTTTGCCGGCACCTTCGTCAGCGCCTCGCTGTCCGAGATCCTTCAGTTTCTGGTCGTGATCGCCGTCGTGTTGCTGCGCCCGCAAGGCCTGCTCGGCCGAAAGGAGCGTGAGGCGTGAAGTCTCCAGCCATCAAGCCCTTGCATTATGCCGGCGTCCTCGTCGCGGTTGCGCTTGCGGCGCTGCTGCCCTGGTTCGCGCCGAACCAGTTCTACATCCACCTCGCGACGGTTGGCTGCATCAACCTCATGCTCGTGCTCGGCCTCGCCATCATCGCCCGCGCGGGCCAGCTCTCCATGGGCCATGGCGGCTTTGCGCTGGTCGGCGGATATGTCTCGGCGCTGTTGTCGATGAAGGGCTGGCCGCCTCTGCTGACGCTGTTCATTGCAGGATTGGCTGCTGCTGTGATCGCCGCCGCCCTGGGCTGGATCATCTTGCGCTTGCGCGGCGTGTATTTCGTGCTGGTGGCCTTTGCGTTCAGCCAGATCGCAGTACTGCTCGCGCTGGATATGAGCTCCATCACCGGAGGCGCGAACGGGCTCGTCGGCGTGCCTCCGATTTCGATCTTCGGCTACGTCCTTCGCGCCAAGCCGCAATTCTATCCCTTTGCGCTCGGCTGCGCGTTGACGACGCTGGCTCTCACCTGGCTGCTCTACCGCTCGCCGCTGGGGACGATGATGGCGGCCACCGCCGAGAACCAGCGTCTCACCGAATCCAGTGGGATCGACACGCACCGGGTCCAGGTGATCGCCTTCACGATCGGATCCGGCATCGCCGGATTTGCCGGTGCCTTGTCGACACATTATCTCCGCTTCATTTCTCCTGATTCCTACACGTTCTGGGAATCCGTTTCCTACCTGACGATGCTCGTTGTCGGCGGCCGCGACGGCGTGCTCGGGCCGGTCGTGGGCGTTCTCGTCCTTACGCCCCTGCCGGAGCTGCTGCGATCCACCGAAGGCCTCCAGCACATCATCTACGGGACAGTGCTGGTGCTCTGCCTGATGTTCGTGCCGAATGGCCTCGCGAGTATCGTCCAGATGTGGCGTGCGCGCCAGCGCGTCACAACGACCAGCGCAACCCTCGTGGCCGGGGAAGTGCCATGAGCATGCTCGAGGTCGACAGCCTGAAACGTTCCTTCGGCGGCCTTGTCGCCGTCCGCGACGTCTCCTTCGCGGTCAACGACGGCGACTTTCTCGGCCTGATTGGCCCGAACGGCGCAGGCAAGACCACGCTGTTCAACGTCATCTCTGGCGTTCTCCGACCTTCGGCGGGAACGGTCAGGTTCATGGATCGCGATATCTCCGGGCAGCCTGCCAACCAGACGGTGCGCCAGGGGCTTTCGCGGACCTTCCAGGCCGCAACCATCTATCCGGAGGCGACGGTCATCGAGAACGTCGCGCGCGGCACGCTGGGCTCGAGCCTGACCGGCCTGTGGGGCGGGTTTCTCTCGAACAAATGGCGCGTTGCGGCGGAAGAGAAAGCGCTGCATGTGCTCGACCTGCTCGGGTTGGCACGCCGCGTGGGCCTGAAGGCGCGAGAACTGTCCTATGGCGAGCAGCGACGCCTTGGCGTCGCGATCGCGCTTGCCAGCGAACCCCGGCTGTTGATGCTCGATGAGCCCGTGGCGGGACTCAACCCTGAAGAGGCGGCCGAGCTCGCATCGGTGCTGCGCCGGGTCAAGGCGGAGCGCGGCGTCACCATGGTGATGGTCGAGCACCACATGCGCACCGTGATGGGCCTTTGCAATCGCGTCGTGGTGCTGGATCACGGCACCCTGATCGCGCAGGGAACCCCAGCGGAGGTCGTATCGAACCCGGTCGTGATCGAAGCCTATCTCGGCAAGGAAGCGGTCCATGCTTGAAGTTCGCGGGATCAGCGTCGCCTACGGACCCCTCACGGCGGTCCGCAATCTGAGTCTGTCGGTTGCCGATGGAGCCATCGTGTCACTCATCGGCTCGAATGGCGCAGGCAAGACGACCACGATGAAGGCCATCATCGGGCTGAAGCCGGTGAGCGGCGGGGAGATCTATTTCGACGGCGAGCGCATCGACGGCGTCGCCGCCCCGCAGCGGGTCGGGCGCGGCATTGCACTGTCGCCCGAAGGGCGGCGCGTGTTCCCGCAGATGAGCGTGCTCGACAATCTCCTGGTCGGCGGCTACTCGCAGCGCGACAACGCGCAGCAGAGGAAGACGCTGGACCAGATCTACGGATACTTCCCGCGCCTGGTGGAGCGGCGAAGCCAGATGGCGGGTTCGCTGTCGGGCGGCGAGCAGCAAATGGTCGCCATCGGCCGCGCGCTCATGGCAAGGCCGCGCCTGCTGCTGCTGGACGAACCCTCGCTCGGGCTGGCTCCGATCATCGTCGACGAGATTGCGCGCATCATCGCCGAGATCAACCGTGATATCGGTGTGTCGATCATCCTGGTCGAGCAGAATGCAAAGCTTGCGCTGAACCTCTGCCACGAGGCCTTCGTGCTGGAAACGGGCGCGGTCGCGCTCAGTGGAAAGGGCCGGGACCTCCTGGCCAGCGACTATGTGCGCCGGGCCTATCTTGGTATCTGAATGATTCTATCTGGAAATTCCGGAGTTTTGACATGACTGGCACTTCGACCTTCGGCTTCATCGGTTTGGGCGTCATGGGCGAGCCCATGTGCCGGCACCTCGTGCAGAAGACGAAGCAGACCGTGCTGATCCACGACATCAACCCCGAGCCGGTGGCGCGCCTGGTTCAGGCTGGCGCCGTCGATGTCGGCTCGATCGCGGGACTCGCGAAAGCCGACATCATCTTCATCTCCATGCCGAGCGGCGAACACCTCAAGAAAATCTGCGGGATGCCGGGCGGGCTGCTCGAGCTTGCGCACGCCGGACAGACTATCGTCGACCTCTCGACCAGCCCGTTGAAGCTGACACGCGAACTGGCCGGCGCATTCGCGGCGAAAGGCGCAGACTATGCCGATGCGCCCGTCGCCAGGACGCGCGCGGCGGCTGAAGCCGGAACGCTGGCGATTTCCGTCGGCGCCACCGCGGGTGTGTTCGCGCGCATCGAGCCCCTGCTGCGCTGCTTTGCCAGCGAGGTCACCCATTGTGGCGACGTCGGATCGGGCCAGGTGGTGAAGATCCTCAACAACATGGTCGTGGTCGGGACCGTGACCGCCTTGTGCGAAGCCGCCGCGATCGCGAACGCCGCGGGTGTCTCGACCGAGACCCTGTTCGATGCCTTCTCCAAGGGCTCCGCGGACAGCTTCGCGCTGCGCAATCACGGATACAAGGCCGTTGCTGCGCGCGAGTTTCCCGAGCGGGTGTTCTCGACCGACTACATGCACAAGGACGTATCCTACGCGCTCGACATGGCGAAGGATGCCGGCATCGAGGCAAGGGAAGCCGCGCTCGGCGCCAGCCTTCTGACCGAAGCGTCTCGTGCCGGTTTCGGCGCGAATTACTGGCCGGTCATCGTGAAGATCATCGAGCGCTCCTCGAAATAGCGGCAGCGCCGGCAACCGGGCCGAACCAACAAGACGAACATTCAACGGGAGGACTTCGTGCGGCTGCTGTTGTTGACGATCGCGCTGCTTGTTTCGAACTGGAGCCTGGCAGCCGCGGAAAACTATCCCTCGCAGAGAATTACCGTCATCGCGCCCTTTGCCCCGGGCAGCGGGACCGATGGCGTCGCGCGCATCGTGTTCCAGCGACTGTCCGAGCTCTTGAAAACGACGATCGTCATCGACAATCGGGTCGGCGCCAACGGCGCGCTGGGCGCGACGGCAGCGGCGCGTTCGGCGCCGGACGGCTACACCTTGCTGGTGGGTGGTACCTCCACGCACGCCGCCAACCCGAGCATGCTGAAATCGATCCAGTACGATCCCGTCGCCGATTTTGTGCCGATTTCGCAGTTCGGCCTGTTTCCCTATTTCCTGATCGTCGATCCCGGCCTGCCGGTCAAAAGCGTTGCCGATCTCGTCGCGCTGGCCAAGAGCAGGCCGGGCACGCTGACATTCGGCTATGCCAACGCGCTTGGCCAATTGTCCGGTGAAGCGTTCAGGCGCCGGGCGGGTATCGATATCGCCGCCGTGCCCTACCGGAACAGCCCGCAGGTCGTGACCGACATCATCGCGCAGCGTGTCTCGATGACGTTCATGGACATGGCGCCTGCGGTCGCGCAGGTGGAGGCGGGCCAGGCGCGTGCGATCGCAACCACGAACCCGGCCCGTAGTTCGCAATTCCCTGACATCCCGACCATGAAGGAGGGCGGGCTCGCGTTCCTCAATATCTCCGCATGGTCCGGGCTTTTCGCGCCGAAGGACACGCCGCCGGAGATCGTCGCGAAGCTTTCGGAAGGGGTGCGCGAGGTTTTGGCGGAGCCCGAGATCAAGAGTCGTCTCGCCGAGATCGGCTTTGAGGTTCAATGGATCGGCCCGGCGGACTTCGCCAAACACGTCAGGGACGACATCGAATTGTGGGCCACGACAACGAAGGAAGCTGGCATCGAACGCCAGTAGGGACCGACATGTCCGAGTATGAAATCTACGCGATCCGATATGCTCGCAAGGACGAGCGCCGTGCATCGGAGAACTTCATCGACAGCAGCGATGTGCCGGATAATCCGATGCCGCTCGATTTCTTCGTCTGGGCGCTGGTCGGCCGGGACCGCACGGTGATCGTCGATACCGGCTTCGATGAGGAGGCGGGCAGGCCGCGCAACTATGCCGTCACACGGCCGGTGGCCGAAGGCCTCAAGCAGATCGGCATCACCCCCGACAGCGTCAAGGACGTCATTCTGACCCACATGCATTGGGATCATGCCGGCAACCACGACCTGTTTCCGCAGGCGCGCTATCACGTGCAGGAGCGCGAGATGCATTTCTGCACGGGGCGCTGCATGTGCGACGCCGAGCAGAACAAGGCCTACAACGCCGAGGATGTCAGCCATATCGTCCGGCGGAACTTCGAAGGGCGTGTGACCCTTCGCGATCCCAACTCCGATTTCGACGACGGGATATCCCTGCACTGGCTGGGTGGACATACCGCGGGACTTCAGGTCGTGAGGGTGAGGACACGCCGCGGTTACGTGGTGCTGGCTTCGGACGCCTCGCACTATTACGCCAACATCCTGCGGCGCCGGCCGTTTCCGGTCTTGTTCGACACGAACCAGATGCTGAACGGCTTTGCGGTCATCGAAAAGCTGGCGGATAGCCCGTCGCACATCATTCCCGGTCACGACCGGCAGGTGCTCTCGCTGTTTCCTGCCGCCCGCGAAGGGATCGAGGGGATCGCGCGATTGGACGCCGATCCCCTCGGGAGTCCAGCCTAACCATCAACCGAAGCCAGACCCGAAGGCGCAGGATTCGCCGTCCGGATGAGACGGGCAATTCGCCAGTTGCGGAGACAATCGACCATGCCAAAGAAGTACGGAATTGCCATTGCCAACGAGACGGTCAGCACGCCGAACCAGGAATGGTTCGCCGCCATAAACCCCTACACTCGCGAGGAATGGGCGCAGGTCGCGCAGGCGACCCCCGCGCAGGTCACGGACGCGATCGCGGCGGCGAGAAGAGCCTATGAAACCGTCTGGAGCAAGACCACGGGTCTTGCGCGCGCGACCTTGCTGAACAAGCTCGCCGATCTGCTCGACGCGCAGGCCGAGCGCATCGCCATCATGGAGAGCACCGACAACGGAAAGATCATCCGGGAGACGCACGGGCAGATGCATTTTGCCGCGCGCGCCTACCGGTTCTTCGCGGGCTGCGCCGACAAGATCTTCGGCGATACGATTCCGCTCGACCAGCGCGATGTGTTCGACTTCACGCGCCGGGAGCCGATCGGCGTTGCGGTTCTCATCACCGCCTGGAATTCGCCGATGGGTCTGCTTGCCAACAAGCTCGCGCCGGCTCTGGCGGCGGGCAATTGCGTCGTCATCAAGCCGTCCGAGCATGCGTCGGTGACGACGCTTGAATTCGCCGAGCTGGTCCGCGCGGCGGGCTTCCCCGCGGGTGTCGTCAATGTCGTCACCGGCGATTACCGGACCGGGCAGGCGCTGCTCGCCAGCGGCCGGATTGACCGCGTCAGTTTCACGGGAAGCCCGAATGTCGGCCGCCAGATCGCGGCGGAGGCGGGTCGGTCGCTCGTCCCGGTCACGTTGGAGCTGGGCGGCAAGTCCCCCAATGTCATCTTCGAGGACGCCGACCTCGACAAGGCGACGGTCGGGGCTCTCGCCGGCATTTTCGGCGCGACCGGGCAGACATGCATCGCCGGCTCGCGGCTCCTCGTGCAGCGGTCCATTCACGATGACATCGTGAAACGTCTCCTCGCCCGGGCGCACAAGATCAGGCTCGGCAATCCCCTGGACAAGGCGACGGACATGGGGACGGTAGCGAACGAGCCGCAGTTCGAGCGTATCCTCAAATGCATCGGCGATGCTCAGAAGGAGGGGGCGGTTCTCGCGTGTGGCGGAAAGGCCGCGACGGGCGATGGTCTCGGCAACGGCCTGTTCATTGAGCCGACCATCTTCACGGGCGTGGAGAACAAGATGGCGATTGCCCAGGAGGAGGTGTTTGGACCTGTGCTCTCGATCATTCCCTTTGACACGGAAGAGGAGGCGATCGGCATCGCCAACGACAGCAAATATGGCTTGGCATCCGGGATCTGGACGACGAACCTGTCGCGCGCCTTGCGCGTGTCACGAGCCGTCCATGCCGGAACGGTCTGGGTGAATACCTACCGTGCCTCCAGCGCCATGGCGCCGTTCGGAGGTTTCAAGGAATCCGGCTTCGGCAAGGAGCGCGGCGTCGCGGCGCTGGACGAGTTCCTGCAGACCAAGAACGTGATGATCGATTTCTCCAACGAGGAGCGCGATCCGTTCGCGCTCAAGATGTGATGTGCGCTGCCGCCGAACGGCGCGTGCAGCGCATCTCGCGAATAGAGCGGCGCGCATGTGCCGTCTTCAATCTCCAGAACCGCAATCGGTCTTCTGGAGAATAGCGGCGGTCGACGAGATCGCCGTCGCCCTCAGGGCGTCCTCCCTGGACTCGAGCTCCGTGACCCCCTGTGGTCGCGGAGCTCTTTTTCTTTGGGGGGGGGCGGCAGCTGCCTCATTCAGGCGCAGCGATGAGCGATCGGCGCGTCCCGGTCGTCCGCCGTCTAGCTAGAAAATGCATTATCTGACAGCAGGAAAGTCGCGTCTATCTTGACGCTTCGCCCGACTGGGTCGACTTTTCAGCCGTTTTTGGCTGGGCATTCGAAAATTACCCAGGCGGGGTGTTGACCGTCATCAAATATAATGCATTATGCATTCTATGTTGGTCACTGAAGCTCAAGGCAAGGCTCTGCTGCGCAGCGCCGCCATCGCCACTCCTTCCAGTCAGGAATTGCGCTCTCTCGACGAAGCGCGGGCCTGTCGCATTGCGCTGCCTGTCGCTGTCAAAGCGCAGGTCGCCGCCGGCGGACGGGGCAAGGCCGGCGGCATTCGCAAGGCAAGCTCCGCCGCAGAGCTGGAAAGCGCCTTCGACGCGATCATGGGAATGCGGTTCGCCGGCGAAGCGCCGTCGTCCGTCCTGGTCGAGAGCTGGCTCGACATCGACCGCGAGCTTTATCTTGCCGTGGCGATCGACAGCCGGGTCGGCGGCTTCAACGTGCTCTATTCGCCGCGCGGCGGAGTCAACATCGAGGATGGCCCGCCGCCGCTCAGCTATCCGGTCGGGCTCGCCCGCAATTTTCGCGCCCACGCCTTCCGCGCGCTGCTGGAGCCGGTCGAGAGCGACGTGAAGGTGCGCGAACGCGTCATCTCGACCGCACGCCGTTTGCTCGAAATCGCGCAAGCGAACGAATGCACGACGGTGGAGATCAATCCGCTGGTCGTCGCCAAGGGGGGCGCGTTGATCGCCGCGGACGCAAAGATCGTCCTGGATGAAGCGGCGGTGTTCCGCAAGGCCGCCACGGCGTCCGCCATCGCAGCCTCGCGCGCCAAGGCGGAGCAAGACATCCGCCGATGCGAGGAAGCCAATCTGATGCTGGTCTGGCTGGACGGCGAGATCGGACTGATCTCCGGCGGTGCCGGCATGACCATGGCCGCGATGGATGCGATCGACGGCGCCGGCGCGCAACCGGCCTGTTTCCTCGACGTCAGCGGCAACCCGACGCCGGCAGGATTTGGGCTTGCCTTCGACCTGCTCGACCGCGCGCCGAACGTGAAGGGCATTCTGGTCAGCATGTTCGGCGGCGGGCTGCACACTGACCGCGTGGCGAAAACGCTGGTCGAGCTGCTGGCGCGGCGAACCTCGGCGAAGCCGGTGACACTGCGGCTGAACGGCACGCGCAGCGATCTTGCAACCACGATCCTCCGCGAGGCCGGCCGTCAGAACCACGCGACGCTGGAGAGTGCGGTCGCCGATATCGTCAAGCGAGTGGCGGGAGCGCAGTCATGAGCATACTTCTCGGTGCTGATGCCCGCGTACTGATCGTCGGCATCACCGGCAAGTTCGGCACGTTCTCCGTCAAGGATCTCGCGCAGAGCCAAACCAAGGTCGTCGCCGGTGTGGCGACGGGGCGCGGCGGCCAGGCCATCGAAGGCGTTCCGGTGTTCTCCAGCGTCGCGGCGGCGATGCGGGAAACCCACGCCAATGCGGCCCTGGTCTACGTGCCGGCCGTCGTTGCGCTCGATGCGGTGCTGGAGACGATCGAAGCCGGCTGTCCGCTGATCGCCTATCCCGGCGACGGCCTGCCGGTGCTGGACGCGATGGAGATGCGTGCGGCCGCGCTCGATCACGGCGCACATCTGGTCGGGCCGAACTCACCCGGACTGATCTCGCCCGGCAAGGCCAAGCTCGGCTTCATGCCTTCGTTCTGCTACGCGCCCGGGCCGATCGGCGTGATCTCGCGCAGCGGCTCGTTGTCCTATGAGGCTTGCTTCCGCCTGTCGTCGGCAGGTCTCGGCCAGAGCAGTGTCATCGGCATCGGCGGCGATCCGGTGCGCGGCGTCAACGCGGCGGAAGCCATCGCGCTGTTCCACGATGATCCCGAGACGCGCGCCATCATCTATCTCGGCGAGATCGGTGGCTCGGAAGAATATGCCCTCGCCGAATACGCCAAGCGGCCGGATGCAAAGCCGGCGGCGGCTCTGCTGGTCGGCCGCACCGCGCCCGCCGGCAAGAAGATGGGACACGCCGCCGCGATGATCGGCTCCTATGCCGAGGCCTGGGCGGCGAAGGTCGAGGCGCTCGATCGTGCCGGTGTCGTGATCGCGCGCAATCTCGACGGTCTCGCCGCTGCCGCCGCTTCGGCGTTGGCCCGCGCCATGAAACCCGCAGCCTAGCACAACTCAACTCGTACAGGGATTGGAGACGAAGATGTCAGACGTGATGGAGAAGGAAAAAGAGGTCGGCCATGCCCCGGCGGAAGGCAAGATCACCGACGAAGCGATCGCGCAGGCGCGGGGCATGATCGGCCTTCAGCTTCGCCCGGAGGGACCGTATCTCCAGGACGCGACCGAAGACACGATCCGCAATTTCTGCAACGGCATCGGCGATCTCAACCCGCTCTACCGCGACTCCGAGCACGGCCGGCAAAGCCGCTATGGCACCAACGTCGCCCATCCGATGTTCCCGATGGCGTTCGGCTGGATCGGCCGCACGCGCTGGGGTCTTCCCGGCGTTCACGGCTTCTACGCGGGCAACGACTGGGAGCTGTTCCGCCACATCCGGCCCGGTGATCGCATCACCGCGATCGAGCGCGTGGTCGGCATCGAGGTGAAGGAGAGCAAATTCTCCGGCCGTCTCGTGCTGCAATATGTCGAGGCCACCTATTCCAACCAGCGCGGCGAAATGGTCGCCCGCGCGCTCGGCACCTGCACCCGCCACGAGCGCAAGGCCGCGCGCGACGCCGGCAAGTACAAGGACGTCAAGCCCTATGAGTACACGGCGGACGAATTCGCCGCGCTCGACGAGGCGATCCTGAAGGAGGACGAGCGGATCCGCGGCACCACGATGCGCTACTTCGAGGACGTCAACGAAGGCGACGAACTGCCGCCGATCGTGCGCGGCCCGCTCTCGCTGATGGACACGATGGGCTTCCTGGTCGGCTGCGGCCGCGGCCACACCCACGGCATCGTGCTGAAATCCGCCGTCAAGCATCCCGGCCATTTCTTCCGCAATCCGGAAGCCGGCGGCGGCATCGAATATACCGGCATCGGGCATCACCGCGAGTCCGTGGCCAAGGAAGTCGGCGTGCCCGGCACCTATGATTACGGTCCGCAGCGCTCGTCCTGGCTCGCCAGCCTCGTCAGCAACTGGATGGGCGATGCCGCCTTCCTGAAGCGCGTGCGCACCGAGATGCGGCGCTTCAACACCATGGGTGATTCCACCTGGTGCAAGGGCAAGATCAGCAAGAAGTACGTCAAGGACGGCTTTGCGCTAGTCGATCTCGAGATCTGGGGCGAGAACCAGCGCGGCGAGCTGACCACGCCGGGCCTTGCCACCGTGATGCTGCCCTCGCGCGACGTGAAGAACCGCGTGTTCTTCGATGGTGCGGGACTCGAGCTCGAACTGCCGACGATCCGCTGAGGCTTTAAGCCAAGCAAGCACCGAAGCGTGGTGCGCCACGCTTCGGACCCAACCAAGAACAACACGAGGAAGCGTTGCCATGACGGACGAGGCTGCTGCGCCTCCGCTTGCGGGCGCCATTGCCGTCGAGATCTCGCGCGGTGTTGCGGCCGGCCATGCCGGCCGGCTGCTCTCCACCCTCGGTGCAGAGACAGTCCTCGTCGAGCCGCCGGAAGGCAATCCTCTTCGCCGCGAGCCGCCGTTGCTTCCGCCGGCCCATGAAGCGAGCGCGCTGTTCGCGTTTCTGGCAGCAGGCAAGAAAAGCGTCACCTGCGATCTGACGAGTGCGGCCGGCCAGGCGGGATTGTCCGTGCTGCTGACTGAAGCCGATGTCCTCGTGCATGATCTTCGCCCCGACGAGCGCGCAAATCTCGAACTCGATGAGCCGACGCTCAGGGCCCGCTATCCGAAGCTGATCGATGTCTCGGTGTTGCCGTTCGGCGCCTTCGGACCGAAGGTGGACTGGCGAGCGGAGGAGATCAATCTGATCCACGCGTCCGGCGAGGGCTTTCTGCTGCCCAACGGCCTTGCCGCCGAACTCTTTCCCGAACGTCCGCCGCTGAAGGTCTACGGCCATTTCGCCGAGTATCAGGGCGGCGTAGTCGCTGCGCTGGGGGCATTGTCCTCACTGGTGAGCCGCGTGCAGGGTGGCGCTGAAAGCGTCGACGTCTCCATCCAGGATGCGACGCTCGCGGTCGGCGCATTCGCGCTGCAGCGTCTCGGGGACGGCTCGCTGGAGCATCGCCGGACGCGCTCGTTCAAATATGGCGGCGTGCTCGAATGTGCCGACGGCTATGTCGAGCTGCTGACGCTCGAGGAGCGGCAGTGGCGCGGCCTCATCGAGCTGATGGAGCGCCCCGATTGGATGCTCGATCCCGCGCTCTCGGACTCGCTGGAGCGCAGCCGGCGTGGCCCGGAGATCAATCGCGCCATTCGAGCTTGGGCACGCGAGCAGCGGACCGCGGATGTCGTCGCGCGCGCGCAGGCGCTCGGTGTGCCCATGGCGAAATACGCCAGCCCCGCCGAGGTGCTGTCCGGTCCGCATGAGGCCGCGCGACACCTGTTTCAACCGGTCGAGATTCCGGGCGCCGGCCGGCTGCCGGTGCTGTCGGCACCGTTTCACGTCGATGGCGCCGCGCTGCCCTTGCGAGCTGGGCCGCCCCGGCTCGGCGAACATCAGCATTTGCTCTCGACCAGGCGTCATCGCGAACGGCCGGCTGTTGCCGCGGAGGTCTCATGAAACCGCTTGCCGGAGTCCGCATCGCCGATTTCACGCTGCATGCGGCCGGGCCGTTCTGCACCCACATCCTGTCGCAGCTCGGCGCGGAGTGTATCAAGGTCGAGAGCGCGGCGCGCCCTGATATCTTCCGCAAGCCGCACCCGGTCTACGGCCGGATGGGACCGGCGAGCTTCGATCAGGTGGCATCCAACAAGCTGTCGGTGCGCATCAATCTTAAGGACGCCAAGGGCATCGCGCTGGCCAAAAAGCTCGTCGGCGTCAGCGATCTCGTCTGCGAGAGCTTTCGGCCCGGCGTGATGGAACGGCTCGGTCTTGGTTATGCAGCGCTCGCCGCGCTGAAGCCCGTGGTGGTGATGGTGTCCGTCTCGTCCTCGGGCCAGAGCGGACCGGATTCACATTTCGCCGGCTACGCGCCGCTGTTCGGCGCCTGGGGCGCGCTCGGTTATCTCACCGGCTATGAGGACGGGCCGCCGGTCGAGATGCGGCACGTGATGGACCACAGCGTCGGCGTGAACGCCGCCATGGCGGCGGTGGCCGCCATCTATCGTCTGCGCCAGACCGGGCGCGGCGGACATGTCGATGTCAGCGCGCGCGAGGTGGCCTGCTCGCTGGTCGGCGAAGCCCTGCTGTTCGCCGCCGCCGGAGGAGAGCCGGCACGGATCGGCAATGATCATCTGCGGATGGCGCCGCATGGCGTGTTCCGGACCCGCGAGGAGGACCGCTGGCTGACCATTGCCGTCGGGACCGACGACGAATGGCGGCGCCTGGCAAGGCTGATCGATGCGCCGCATCTGCTGACCGACCCGCGGTTCCAGACAAGAGCGAGCCGTCACATGCACCGACAGGTGCTGCATGGCGAGGTCGAGCACTGGACGATGACGCGCGAGGCCGGTGAGGCCGAGCGAAAGCTCCAGGCTGCCGGCATCGCGGCGCATGTCTCCTGCAACATGGAGGACATCGCGCACGACCGGCATCTGCGCGAGCGCGGGACCGTCGTCGATGTCGAGGATACTGCCGGCCGCGAGCGCGCCGCGCTGAAGGCGCCGATCCGCTTCTCGAAATCCGAGGTCGGCATGACGCGCGGCACGCCGCGGCTCGGCGAGGACGAGGACTACGTGTTCGGCGAGCTGCTCGGCCTCAGCCGCGAGGACCGCGACGTGTTGATCGACCAGCAGGTGATTTTCTGAACGCTTGAAGTGGAGTTGCCGTCATGAACGAGAGTGCCGCATTGGCCGACGAGGATTGGCAGGCCTGGGTCGGCCGCAAGGAGACGATCCGCGAGCGGATCGCGCCGGACCGCGTCGCCGCGCTGGCCGCCACGCTCGGCGTGGAAGGACATCATGCGCCCGGCGCAGCCCTGCCGCCGGGGTGGCACTGGATCTTCTTCAATCGCTTCGTGCCACGGCAGGAGCTCGGCGCGGACGGACATCCGAAGCGCGGCGGATTCCTGCCGCCGGTGTCCTTGCCGCGTCGCATGTGGGCCGGCGGGCGGCTCACCTACCACAAGCCGCTGACCATCGGCAGCGAAGGCGTGCGCGAAAGCACGATCCTGAAGGTCGAAGCCAAATCCGGTCGTGCCGGAAAGCTGGTCTTCGTCACCGTCAGCCACAGCATTTCCTGCGATGGCGCGCCTTGCGTCACCGAACAGCAGGACATCGTCTATCGCGAGGCCGCCGCGCCGGGATCGCCCGTGCCCGCGGCCACGCCATCCCCGCAGCATGGCGCATGGTCGGAAGAGTTCCGGCCCGACACCGTGCTGCTGTTCCGCTATTCGTCGCTCACGTCGAATGGCCACCGCATCCACTACGACCAGGCGTACGCGCAGGCCGAGGAGAATTATCCGGATCTCGTCGTGCACGGGCCGCTGACAGCGACCTTGCTGCAGAGCTTCGCGGAGAAGCATGCCGGCAAGCCGCTCAAATCCTTCGCGTTCAGGGGCGTCTCGCCGCTGTTCGTGAGCTCGCCGTTCCACCTGGAGGGAAAGGGCGACGGGCACGCGCTCGACCTCTGGGCCAGCGGACCGGGCGGCGCGCTCGCGATGAAGGCGTCCGCAGAGGTCTGATCGCATCGGCACGGTCCGGGAAACAAGGAAAGCACGGCGGAGGCGAGGGCGATGAGATCGGCGCATCTTTCTGTAGTCCCGTTACAAGGCGGCGAGGCGCGATGCGCGCCCGCGGTCGAGCTGCGCGGTGTTGGCAAGACCTTTTCCTCGCGCAGCGGCCGCGTCGACGTCCTGAGCGGGCTGAACCTTTCGCTTCAGAGCGGCGAGTTTCTCGCCATCGTCGGTCCCAGCGGTTCCGGCAAGTCGACCGTGCTGAATCTGCTCGCCGGCCTCGACCGGCCGACCACCGGCGCGGTGTTGTGTCAGGGCGTACCGGTCGGCGCCGTCAATACCGGGATCGGCTATCTCACGCAGCATGACAGCCTGCTGCCGTGGCGGACGGTGGAGCAGAACATCGCGGTGCCGCTCGAGCTGCGCAAGATCGACCGTGCGGAGATTGCGGACCGCGTGCGCGAGCTGATCGCGCAGGTCGGTCTCGACGGTTTCGAGCGTCACTACCCGAGCCAGCTCTCCGGCGGCATGCGCAAGCGCGCGATGCTCGCCCGCACGCTGATCTATGACCCGCCGGTGCTGTTGATGGACGAGCCGTTCGGACCGCTCGATGCGCAGCTCAAGCTGGTGCTGCAGGCGGAGCTTCTCAAATTGTGGTCGGTGCGGCGCAAGACGGTGGTGTTCGTGACCCACGACATCGTCGAGGCGATCACGCTCGCCGATCGCGTTCTGGTGTTCTCGCCGCGCCCCTGCCAGATCAGGCTCGACGAGCCCATCAATATTCCGCGGCCGCGCGAAGTGCACGAGGTGCGCTTCCATCCCGCCTTCGAAGAGCATTACAGGCGGCTGTGGGCCGCCCTCGAACCGCCGGCGAGGCGAATGTCATGAGCACAGAGGTGCTGTCCGATACGCGAGCCGAGCCGATGTTCGGCCAATCCGGCCGCGTGCGGCTCTATCGCACGGTCTTCGTGGTCGCGATGCTCACGGCGTGGCAGGCCGCATCCGGCACGCTGCTCGATCCGTTCTGGGTGAGCAGCCCGGCGGCGGTTTTCAAGACGCTGGTGGAATGGACCGCGAGCGGGCAGCTCTCCTATCACCTGCTCATCACGTTCAAGGAAACCGCCGCCGGCTTCATATTGGGCGCGACCGCCGGTGTCCTGTTTGCGCTGATGATCGGCGCGAGCGACATCCTGCATCGCACCGTCGATCCCTTCGTCACGGCGGTATACGGCGTGCCCAAGGTCGCGCTCGCGCCGCTTTTCATCATGTGGTTCGGCATCGGTCTGGCGCCAAAGATCGTGCTCGCGGCGATCAGTGTGTTCTTCCTGGTGTTCTTCTCGACCTTGCGCGGTGTGCGTGAGGTCGACCTGAAGATGGTCGATGCGTTGCGGACCATGGGCGCAGGGCGGTTCGCGGTCCAGCGCATGGTCATCTTTCCGTCCGCGTTGCCATGGCTGTTCACGGGATTGAAGCTCGGCCTGCCTTACGGCTTCGTCGGCGCGGTTGCAGCCGAGATGATGGCCTCGAATGCGGGCATTGGCTACCTCACGCAGAACTCCGCCGGCCAGCTCGACACGGCCGGGGTGTTCGCCGCGCTGTTCGCGCTGATGGTCGTCACCACACTGCTCAATGAAGCGCTCGGACGGCTGGAGAGCTGGATCTTCCGTTGGCGCTGAGGAGACCTTTTCACAACAAGAATAATGGGAGGACATCATGATCACGCGTCGGACGATGTTGGGCGGTATCGCTGCGGGGGCACTGGGCGGTTCGGTCACGCCAGGCCTGTCGCAGGGCGCCGGCAAGCCGGTGACGATCGCGATCGGTGGTTACACCTTCGCCTATCTGCCGCTGCTGGTCGCGACCGCAGCAGGCTACATGAAGGATGCGGACCTCGACGTCTCCCTGATCGACACCGGCAGCGGCACCAACAGCATGGCGGCGATCCTCGGCGGCAGTGTCGACGTGGCCGGTCTCGTGATGAGCGACGTGATCCTTGCGGTCGCCAAGGGTCAGAAGATCAACGCCTTCGCGCCGCTGATGTCGCAATATGCGAGCGATGCGGTGATCGCGCGGAAGACAGCGGACAAGATCGGTCTCGTGCCGGACATGCCGCTGAAGGAGCGCATGGCCCGCATGAAAGGCCTGACGCTGGCGATCTCCGGTCGCGGCAGCGGCACCGACAAAATCTGGCGCTATCTGCTGTCGCTCGGCGGGCTCGATCCAGAGAAGGATGTCAGCCTGACGGTGGTCAAGCTCGACAAGATGTACCTGGCGCTGCGCTCCGGCCAGATCGACGGCTTCAACACCACCGCGCCGGCGAACAACCAGGCGGTGGAGGAGGGGCTCGCGGTGTGGGCCGCCCGCCCGTCGCACGGCGAAGTGCCGGGCATCGAGAATTTCCTCTACACCGTCCTGTGCGGACGGCCGGATTTTCTGGACAAGAATCCCGAGACCGCCGCATCGCTGGTCCGTGGCATGACCAGGGCATCGGAATTGATCCGCAGCGATCCCGAGGCGGCGGGCCAGATCCTGCACGATCGCTATTTCCAGCAGACCGATACGGCGCTGATCAAGCACACGGTCTCGGACCAGCGCACCACCGTCTCGGTGCCGCCGACATTGTCCGAGCAGCAGTTCGCGCACAACATGGAGTTCGAGCTGAAATTCAGCGACGCCGTGCGCGGCGTGTCCTACCGGCAGGCGATCGATCCACGCTGGCTGGGAGCGTAGGGCCAATCTCTGCCGCTTGGAGGCGCGTCTTCTCCCTGCAAGGGGAGAAGGTCGTCAGGCGAAACTCACATCCGCGCTGTTCTTGATCGCGGCGAAGCGGGCGAGGCAGCGCAGGGCGCTGTCGTGCTCGTCGGTGGTGCCGCCGGCGCAGCAGTCTTCCAGCACCGTGCAGCCATAGTCGCGATCGTGGGCTTCGCGCGCGCCGGTGTGCACCACGCCGTTGGTCGAAACGCCGCTCAGGAACAGGTCGGTCACGCCATGGGCGCGCAGGATCGGCTCCAGCGAAGTGCCGTAGAACGGGCTCACCCGATGCTTGATGATGTCGAAATCGCTTGCTTCCGGCTTGAGCTCGGGATGGACTTCCGTGCCCCAGGTGCCGAGCTTGAACATGCCGGCGCTCCTGGCGCGGGAGAAGATCGGCGAATTGGGCGGACATTCCCGGTAATCGGGCGAAAAGCCGACGCGGACATAGCCGATCAGCACGTCCGCTGCGCGGGCCTTGGCGATGACGGCCCTGGTGCGGCCGAGCACGTCGCGCTCCTTCATCAGCGGCACGTAGGTCTTGGCTCCGCCGCCATTCTCATGGACGAGGTCGTTCAGCATGTCCATGACGAGTAGCATCGGCTTCATAGCATCTCCTTCTCAGAGTTCTTTTCAGAGCCTTTGGATTTGGTGCCGCTGTCCGCCCGCGCAGGCATGCTGTTGCGCAGCTCGGTCCAGCCGGTTTCGATGTGCTGGCGCATCGTCAGCATTGCGCTGGCGGCATCGCCCTCGATCACGTTCTTCAGGAGCTCATTATGCTCCTTGGCGGCGCGTACGGCCCGGCCGCCGATGCGGTTGATGACGTCGAACGGATATTGCGCCCACAAGACCTGCACGAAATGCAGTGTCTTCGGCAGCCGTGCGAAATCATACATGCGGCGGTGGAAGCGGTAGTTGATGCCGCGTGCCGCGGTGCTGTCATTGGCGAGCGCGGCGTCCTCGAACTGTCGCGCCAGCTCGCGCAGCTCGGCGATCTCCTCGGCGGTGATGTTGCGCACGGCGCTCTCGACGAGCTGGGTCTCGAGCGTGATCCGCAGCTTCAGGATCTCGGTGGACGCCTCGACGTCGAACGGCGCGACCGTTGCGCCGCGGTAGGAGTCGCTGGAGAGGTAGCCTTCGGCTTCGAGCAGCTTCAGCGCCTCGCGGACCGGCGTGATGCTGATCTTCAGCTCCTGCGCGATCTCGGTTTGCTTGAGCCGGACGCCGCGCGGCAGTCGCCCCGAGATGATGCCCTCGCGGAGATAGTCGGCGACCTGTTCCTCTTTCGTCCGATATTCCATTGGATGCCGCTGCCCCCCGACCGATTTGCCGCGGCTACCATAGACGCGGGCCACCAGGGAGGATAGAAGTACAAACGATAATGCATAATGCATAATCGAGGTTGTCTGCTGATGTCCAGCTCTTTGTCCCGATCGTTCCTGTTTGTCCCCGCCAGCCGGCCCGAGCGTTTCGACAAGGCGCTGATGTCGGGTGCGCACCGGGTCATCCTCGATCTCGAGGACGCGGTGGCCCCCGCGGACAAGAGCGCGGCGCGCAGCGCCATCACCCAGTGGGCCGGGCGGACCGATGCGATCGTCCGCGTCAACGGCGCGGACAGTCCGTTCTTCGCCGCCGATATGGAGATGATCCGCCGCGCTGGCGTGACCAGGGTGATGCTGCCGAAGGCCGAGCCCGGCGCGCTCAATCGCCTGGTCGGTCTGCTGGAGGGCAAGTGCGACATCATCGCGCTGATCGAAACCGTGCGGGGATATGCCGAGCTGCGAAGCATCGGCAAGAGCGGGCTGGTTTCGCAGTGTGCTTTCGGCAATCTCGATTTCGGCGTCGATGCCGGGATAACGGAAACGACGGGCGAGCTCGATCCGGTCCGTCTGCAAATCGTTCTGGAGTCGCGGCTGGCCGGATTGGCGCCGCCGATCGACGGGGTGACGACGTCGTGGACGGATCCTGCCGCCTTCGGCGCAGCCGTCGGCCGGACGAAGGCGCTCGGCTTCGGTGCCAAGCTCTGCATCCATCCGGCCCAGGTCAAGCTGGTCAACGAGGCCTTCCTGCCGACCGCTGACGAGCTCGATTGGGCGCACCGGGTGATGCAGGTTGCAAGGGAGGGGCAGGGCGCCGCGGTGGCGCTCGACGGCAAGATGATCGACGCGCCGGTGATCCGCCGCGCAGAGCTGATCCTGGATGGCGCGATGGAGAACCGCAAATAATGCATAATGCATTTTTTCTTGACCGGCCGGGTTCCTCCCGCTAAGGATCGTCTCACAAGAAAAACAGATCTCGGGGAGGGCCTATGAAGAGGCGTGAGTTTCTCAAGCTATCTGGCGCCGCCGCGCTTGCGTCGGCCTATCCTGGCGGCCCGCTCCTCGCCGACGAGATCGGCGTCGACACCGCGGCCAAGACCATCACCATCGGCGGGTTCACCCCGATCACGGGACCTGTCCCGTTCTACGCAATCCTGACCCATGCGGCCGACGCCTACTTCAAGAGCGTCAACGAGGCCGGCGGCATCAAGGGCTGGAAGATCAACTACGTGACGCTCGACGACGGTTATGATCCCGCCCGCAGCGTTGCTGCGGTCAGGCGTCTCGTCGAGGACAACCACATTTTCGCGCTCGTCGCGGCGGTCGGCACGGCAACCAATGTCGCCGTCATTCCCTACGCCAAGGAAAACGGCCTTGCGATGATCGGGCCGATCGGCGGCGCGAGCGCCTTCTTTGCCGAGCCCAACATCTTTCCGCTGTTGCCCGACTACGGCTGGTCGGCGGCCTCGAATGCCGAGTTCGCTGTCAACGATCTGAAGCTGAAGAAGATTGCGCTGCTGTGGGAGAACGACGAGCTCGGCCGCTCCGCCAAGCGCGGCTTCGATCTCTTCATGGAGGCGAACAAGCTGACGCCGGCGGAATCGGTGCCGTTCGAGGTGAAGACCACGGATTTCACGCCGCATATCCGGCGCGTCGCAAATGCCCAGGCCGACGCCGCGATCCTGTTCGGCTCCAACGCCAATCTTGCGGCGGCGTTGAAGGCAGCCGACCGCCAAGGCGTCAAGCTGACCTGGTTCGCGCCGTTCTTCACGGCCGATCCCGCCACCTACAAGCTGGCCGGCGAGCTGCTGAACGGCGTCTACTTCTCGTCATGGCTGCTTCCGGTCGACAGCGCCGAGCCCGAGATCAAGGCCTATCGCGAGGCCGTGACGAGGTTCTATCCGAACGACCCGGTCGGTGTGTTCGGCCTCAACGGCTGGAGCAACGCCGCGCTGTTCGGCAGCATCTTCAGTGCGCTGGTCGACAGCGGCAAGCCGATCACGCGCGCCAATCTGATCGAGGCGGGCAATAGCTTGAAGAACGCTTCGGTCGGCGGTGCGCGCAAGGTGACCTTCACCGGCTCCGATCACCGCGGCACGCGCCAGGAGGCGATCCTGCAGGCGCAGGGCTCCTTCGTCATGGTGCGCGACTTCAAGCCTTATCCGGCCGTGGCCTTCGACGCCAAGCCGGCCTGACTAGATCGCGTCGGCGGGTGATCGCAAGACGCGACCGCCCGCTGCTCGCTGAACTGCCGGATAGTTACCAAGAAGAACAAGGAAAATACGACATGGCTGGATCGCCTCTGAGCGGCCCCTCGCGTCTCGATGGACAAACTGCCCTCATCACGGGAGCTGCCGGCGGCATCGGCCGCGCCGTCGTTGCCGCCTTCTGCGAAGCCGGCGCCGACGTTGTTGCCACCGACATCGTGGAAGACGGCGGCAAATTTCCCGCCAGGGCGAGCTATCGCCGCTGCGACGTGACGGACAGGGCCGCGGTCGAGAAGCTGATCGACGACGAGCTGAAGGCGCGCGGCAAGATCGATATCCTCGTGCTCTGCGCCGGTACCATCGCCAACACGCCGCTGCCCCAGTCGACCGACGAGGAGTGGGAGAAGATCCTCGCCGTCAATCTGATGGGCACGGTCAATCCCGTCCGGAAGCTCTATCCCGTCATGGCCGAGCGCGGCTTTGGCAAGATCGTGGCGCTCGGCTCGATCGCCGCCAAGATCGGCGGCGTCGCATCGGGGCCGGCCTATGTCGCGGCGAAATCGGCCGTCCATGGCCTGATGAAATGGGTTGCCAAGAATGGCGCGCCTAAGGGCGTCTACGCCAACATCATCGCGCCGGGCCCGGTCGAGACGCCGATGTGGGCGACGGTCACCGATCGTGCCGCGCCGTCGGCGAACGGAAATGTGCCGCTCGGGCGGTTCGGCCAGCCCGAGGACATCGCGCAAAGCATTCTCTTCCTCTGTTCGCCGGCGTCGAACTGGATCACCGGAACGGTGCTCGACGTCAACGGCGGCATGTTGATGGATTGATGCCATGAGCGCAGCAGACACCATCGGCTTCGTCGGTCTTGGCGTCATGGGGGGACCCATGTGCCGCAATGTCGCGAAAAAGCATGCCGGCCGCGTGCTGATGCTGGATCGCGATGCGGCGGCGGTTGCGGCGCTGTCCGACACCAGGGCGCAAGCCGCTGCGTCGCTCGAGACACTCGCTGCGGCCTGTGACGTGATCTTCCTGTCATTGCCCGGTGGGCCGCAAGTGGAGGCGGTCTCGGGCGCGATTGCGCTCGCCGCGCGGCCGGGAACGACCATCGTCGATCTCAGCACCACGCCGGTTGCGCTGGCGCGCAGCGTGTCCGGCCGGCTGAAGGCCCGCGGCGTTCACTTCGCCGATGCGCCGGTGGCGCGCACGCGGGAAGCCGCGCAGCGCGGCGAGCTCAGCATCATGGTCGGCGCCGAGGCGCAGGTGTTTGCGCGGATCGCGCCGCTGCTCGGCTATATGGGGTCCGACGTGACCCATTGCGGCGAGGTCGGCTGCGGCCAGGTCGTCAAGCTGATCAACAATGCGCTGGTGTTCGAGAACACGCTCGCGCTCGCCGAGATGATGGTGGTGGGCGAGCGTGCCGGCGTGAAGCCCGAGACGCTGCTCGGTGCGGTGTCGAAAGGCTCGGGCGACAGCTTCGTCCTGCGCAATCACGGCACCAAGGCGATGCTGCCGCGCAGTTTTCCGGACAAGGCGTTCCCGCCGGAATACGTGCTGAAGGATCTCGACTATGTGCTCCAGCTCGCGGCCGACACGGGCATCCGTCCCGGGGTCGCCGAGCTCGCGCGCCGCTATTACGACGCCGCCCGCAAGCAAGGGCTCTCGGGCCGCTACTTCCCCGGCGTGATCGAGTTCATCGAGAAGGGCGGAACGCCCGCCGAAGGGCAGGGATGAGCGTGGCGGGATTCATCAGGGATATCCTGCCGCTGCTGTGGTCCGGCCTGATCTCCGGCTGTCTCTACGGCGTTGGCGCGCTCGGACTCGTCATGGTGTTCAAGAGCTCGCGCGTCGTCAATTTCTCCCACGGTAATCTCGCCTGTCTCGGCGCCTTCGTGGTCTACGGCTTCTCCAGCGGCAGCCTGCTCAGCCTGTCCTGGGGTAGCGCGGTGGCGCTGGCGCTGGGCATTGCCTGCGCGGTCGCGGTGGTCAGCTATGCCCTGATCGCGCCGATCGTCTTCAAGTCCGATCTTGCCTCCACCATCGCGACGCTCGGCGTCGGGCTGATTCTGCAGGGCGTGGTGCAGCTCGTGTTCGGCGCCGACATCGTCAATCTCGACCTGCCGGTGCCGCGCTACAGCTTCAGCCTGGGCGCGATCCGC
Source organism: uncultured Bradyrhizobium sp. (assembly GCF_936943645.1). Taxonomy (GTDB): domain Bacteria; phylum Pseudomonadota; class Alphaproteobacteria; order Rhizobiales; family Xanthobacteraceae; genus Bradyrhizobium. The sequence continues at coordinate 43,090 of NZ_CAKZJO010000087.1, forward strand.
ATCTCCTCCTACGATCTCGCCGTCCTCGCCGTCACGCTCGCGATCGTTGGCGGCCTGTTCTTGATCATCGAGCGCACCAGGCTCGGCATCGCGTTCCGCGCGGTGTCGACCAATCCCTTTGCCTGCGAGGTCTGCGGGCTGAATTTGCGCTCGGTGCACCTGTTCTCCTGGCTGGCCGGCGCCGTGCTTGGCCTCGTCGCCGCGCTTCTGATCGTGCCGACGACGTTCCTCAGCTCGACGACGGTGCCGTCCTTCATGCTGCAGGCGTTCACGGCGGCGGTGGTCGGCGGCTTCTCCAGCCTGCCGGGCGCCGCCGTCGCCGGCATTCTGGTCGGCGTCGCCATGAACCTGTTCTCGTTCTACGTCTCGCCGGAGTTCATGAACACGTTCCTGCTCGGCGTGATCCTGCTGACGCTGAACTTCTTCCCCAACGGGCTGCTGGAAAGGGCGATCGGTGGCCGTGTCTGATCTCGCGCAGACGTCGAAGGCCGGAATGTCCGCGCGCGGCGCTCATGTCGACGTCGTTCGGCTGCTCATGCTCGCGCTGGTCGCGATCCTGTTGCTGGCGCCGCTGCTCGCCGGCGGCTTCCTGCTCTACAGCCTGTCGCTGTGCTTCGCCAATACGCTGGCGGTGCTGTCGGTCAGCATGCTCGTGCGCTACGGCGGCGAAGTGTCGATCGGGCACAGCTTCTTCGTTGCGCTCGGCGCCTATGCGGTGGCGATCATCGAGCACCGGTTCGGCCTTTCGATCGTGGTGAGCCTGCCGCTGGCGGTTCTGCTCGGCGCGGGCGCCGGCTTCGTCTTCGCGTTTCCCTCGCGTCGGCTGTCGGGGATCTATCTTGCGGTTGCGACCATGGCGCTTGCGCTGGCATTGCCGGAAATCCTGATCGGCTTCGAAAAATTCACGGGCGGGTTCGAAGGGCTCTACATCGCGCAGGACCTTTTGCCCGGCATGCCCAAGGCATTGCAGCGCTACTACGTCGCCCTCGCGGTGCTCGTGCTGGTGTGTCTCGCGCTCGCGCATTTCCGTAAATCGGCGCAGGGGCTGGCGCTGTTGATGGCGCAGGCCCAGCCGCGCGCCGCGGAAGCCATGGGCATCACGCGAAGCTGGGCGCGGATCTCGATCTTCACCCTGAGTGCCGCCCTTGCTGCGCTCGCAGGCGCTCTGACCGGCTTTGCCTCCTCGACCGTCTCCCCGAACAGCTTCACCTTCTTCAGCGGCGTCTTCCTCCTGGTCGGATCGGTCGTCAGCCTTAACCGGTTGTCGCTGCCGGCCGCGCTCGTCGGCGGCGCCTTCATCACGTTGGTGCCGACATATCTTGCGCAAGCCGGCGACTGGGTGCCGATCCTCTACGGCGTCGCGCTCGTCGTCGTGACACTGGTGGCGAACGCCGGCGATCTGCGCCGCTTCCTGCCGCGGGGGATGCGACGATGATGGAGGCTGTCACCAGTGACGGGCTGGTCGCCGAGGGCATCTCGCTCTCTTTCGGCGGGCTGCACGTGTTGAACGACGTCTCGATGACGCTGCAGCCCGGCGTGGTCACCGGCCTGATCGGGCCGAACGGCGCCGGCAAGACCAGCCTGTTCAACTGTCTCACCGGGCTCTATCACGGCCAGCGCGGTCGCAGCAGCTTTGCCGGCACGCCCCTGAACGGCCTCGGCCCCGCGCAGCGCGCCGCATGCGGCATCACGCGCAGCTTCCAGAATCTGGCGATGTGTCCGGATCTGTCGCTGCTGGAAAACGTTCTGGTCGGTCTCACCCTGAAGCGGCGGTCCGGCTGGTTCAGCGCTTTCGTGCCGACGCAAGCGCAGCGGGCCGAGCAACAGGATGCGGAACGGCGCGCCATGGCGGCGCTGAACGAACTCGGGATTGCCTCCGTCGCCCACGAGAAGCCCTCCGATCTGCCGCCAGGAACATTGCGCCTCGGCGAGATTGCGCGCGCCATCGCCTGCGAGCCCAGGGCGATCCTGCTCGACGAGCCGGCGGCGGGCCTGAACGCGGTCGAGACGCGCGACTTGATGCGCGCCTTGAAGCGCCTGATGCGGCCGGATCTCGTGCTGCTCGTCGTCGAGCACGACATGGACCTGATCATGGAGCTGTGCGAGCAGATCTATGTGCTCAACTTCGGCAAGATGATCGCGAGCGGCACGCCGGCCGAAATCCGCGCGCATCCGGACGTGATCCGCGTCTATCTCGGAGACGATGCCGATGATTGAGCTATTCTCCGCGCAGGGTCTCTGCGTCAGCTACGGTGCGGCGCGCGCGGTCGAGAACGTCGACCTCTCCGTGCCCGAGAAGGGCGTGGTGGCCTTGCTGGGCGCCAACGGCGCGGGCAAATCATCGGTGCTCAAGGCCATTGCGGGCCTGGTGCCGGCGGAGGGCGAACTGCGCTTTGCGGGCGAAGACATTGCTGCGCTCGCCGCGCGGCAGCGCGTCCGGCGCGGCATCGTCTATGTTCCCGAGGGCCGTCAGGTCGTCGGTTCGCTCACGGTGGCCGAGAACCTTCTGCTCGGCGGCTACTTCCTCGATGCACGCACGCAGCGGCAACGGCGCGACTTCATGTTGGAATTGTTCCCCGAGATTGCGGGCCGCCTCAAATCGCCGGCCTGGATGCTGAGTGGCGGCGAGCAGCAGATGCTGGCAATCGGCCGCGGTTTGATGAGTGCGCCGCGACTCTTGTTGCTAGACGAGCCGTCGCTCGGGCTGGCACCGCTCCTGATCCGGCGGGTGTTCGAGCGCCTCGTCACCATCAAGCAGGACACCGGGCTCGCCATCATGCTGGTCGAGCAGAATTTCCGCATGACGATGAAGGTTGCCGACGAACTCTATTTCGTCCGGAACGGTGCGATCGTCGGCCATCGCAGCGCGGCGGATCTTGCGACCGCGTCAAGCCGGGCGGAGGTCGTGGATGCCTATCTCGGCGCCGGCCAGCCGGCACCGGCATGAGGGAGTGAGGGGATGCGTCTCCAAGCCAGAGAGATCACGAATGGATTGGCGTTTCCGGAAGGACCGGTCGCGCTGGCGGACGGCAGCGTCCTCGTCGTCGAGATCGAAGGCGGCCGGCTCACGCGGGTGCTGCCATCCGGCAAGAAGGAGATGATCGCGCGGCTCGGCGGCGGCCCCAATGGCGCCGCCATCGGACCGGACGGCAAATGCTATGTCTGCAACAATGGCGGCTTCTCCTGGCACAAGGACAAGAGCAACTTCGCCCGCCCCACCGGTCGCGGCGAGGACTACACGACGGGCCGCATTGAGCAGGTCGATCTCGACACCGGCGCCGTGAGGACTCTCTACGAGAGTTGCGGCGGCGTTCACCTGAACGGGCCGAACGACATCGTCTTCGACGACAGGGGCGGCTTCTGGTTCACCGATCTCGGCAAGACCTATGGCCGCCTGATGGACCGTGGCGCGGTCTATTACGCACGCGTCGACGGCTCGATGATCAAGGAAGCGATCTTCCCGATCATGACGCCGAACGGCGTCGGGCTGTCGCCGGACGGGCGCACGCTCTACGTCTCGGAAACCGAGACCTGCCGGGTCTGGAGCTATCCAATCACGGGCGAAGGCGAGGTTGCGAAGGAGCCGTGGCCGTCGCCGAACGGCGGCAGGCTGCTGCACGGGCTGCCGGGCTATCAGCGGTTCGATTCGCTGGCCGTGGAGGCTGGCGGCAACATCTGCGTCGCAACACTGGTCCGCGGCGGCATCAGCGTCTTTTCGCCGGACGGTCGGCTGATCGAATTCCACGAAGCCGACGAGGTCTATTGCACCAATATCTGCTTCGGCGGCGCTGACATGCGCACGGCCTTCATCACGCTCTCGGGTACCGGGCGACTGGTCGCCGTCGACTGGCCGAGGCCCGGTCTTGCCCTCAACGACCCCCGCACCGCGCGGCGGTAGAGCGCGACCCCACTGACAAACCTTCCACCCCCGTGTACCGTGGCGATGGATTCATCGCGGGCGAGGGGAGATCGGCGGTTCGTGACAGCCGGCAGCGGAACAGGGAAGGCGGCACCGATCATCGGTTCCAAGGAACGTCGGCGCAGGGAATCGGACCGACGCATGCTTCGGGCGGCGGTGGCGCTGATCGGCAAGCATGGCACGGCCGGCGCGAGCCTGGCCGATATCGGCGTCGAAGCCGGTTACAGCCGTGGTCTTCCGGTGCAGCGCTTCGGCACCAAGCTGAGCCTGCTGGAGACCGTGATCGACACCATCCAGGACCGCTTCATGCGCCAGGTCGAGCGGCGGATCGACGGCCGCACCGGCTGCGAGGCGCTGGCCGAGCGCATCCGGATCCAGATGGAGGCGGTCCGCGACATGCCGGACTCGGCGATCGCGCTGTACCATCTCATCGTGGACTCCACCGGCACCGTGCCGGAGCTGAAGCCGCGCATCGCCGAGCTGCATGCCGTCTACCGCGATAATCTGCGCGCCTATCTGATGCAGGCGCGCAAGATGGGCGAACTGCGCAAGGACGTCGACATCGAGCAGAACGTGCGTGCGATTTCCGGAGCGATCAGCGGCATCTGCATCCAGGCCCTGGTCTCCGGCGACACCAGGAAGCTCGGCGAGGACGCCGAGTTTGTCGCCGACCTCTTCATCGATCGCATGATGGAGCCCGGCTCCGTGAAGGCCAGAGCGAGGGTTGGCCGAAGCGTCAGGGGCAAGTCCACGCCGCAGCGCGCGGCGCGCTAGGACCGGAGCTGTCTGCAATGTCGAGAGGGGCCGGGTCCGGCCTGGCCTGACACCTTGCGCGGCGGCTGCGGCGCAGGGCCGCGGCGTGGCGCCCTGAAAATGACGTCGTCCATCATTATTAGTTGCTAGTCAGCAAGCAACTGATGTGATAGCTAACCGGCCAACAACTGAAACAAGCGGTGTGGAGGCAGGCGTGGCGGTCAGGGCAGGCATCTTTGCAGCCGGAATATTGCTGGCGATGGGCTTACAGGCGTCGGCCGCGGACAAGAAATACGGTCCCGGGGTTACCGACAGCGAGATCAAGATCGGCAATACCGCGGCCTATAGCGGGCCGGCTTCGGGGTTCGGTCTGATCGCCAGGACGGGCGAGGCCTATTTCCGCAAGATCAACGAGGAGGGCGGCATCAACGGCCGGAAGATCGTCTTCCTGTCGTACGACGATGCCTATTCGCCGCCGAAGACGGTCGAGCAGACCCGCAAGCTCGTCGAGAGCGACGAGGTGCTGTTCATGTTCAACGCGGTCGGGACGCCGACCAATTCCGCCGTGCAGAAGTACCTCAATGCCAAGAAGGTGCCGCAGCTCTTCGTCTCCAGCGCGGCCCAGAAGTGGAACGATCCGAAGAACTTCCCCTGGAGCATGGGCTTTGCGCCGTCGCTCGAAACCGAAGGAAGGGCTTACGCCAGATACGTGCTGACGGAGAAGCCGAACGCGAAGATCGCGATCTTCTACCAGAACGACGATTTCGGGAAGGACTACCTCAAGGGCATCAAGGCGGGCCTCGGCGACAAGGCTGCGGCGATGATCGTCGCGGAGGAATCCTTCGACGTCACCGAGCCGACCATCGATTCGCACATCGTCAAGCTGAAGGCCGCCGGTGCCGACGTCTTCTTCAACATGGCAACGCCGAAATTCGCGGCACAGGCGATCAAGAAGATCAACGAGCTGAACTGGAAACCGCTGCAGCTCATGAGCTTCGCTTCGGCCTCGATCGGCAGCGTCATCAAGCCGGTCGGGTTCGAGAACGCGCAAGGCATCGTCTCGGCGACCTATTTCAAGGATCCCAACGATGCGCGATGGAAGGAGGATGCGGACTTCAGGGCCCTCAACGCCTTCCTCGACAAATACATGCCGGACGCCAATCGCGCGGATACGCTGATCATCAATGGCTACAACCCGGCACTGCTGCTCGTGCAGGTCTTGAAGCAATGCGGCGACGATCTCACCCGCGAGAACGTCATGAAGCAGGCTGCCAGCTTGAAGGATGTCGAGGTCGGGACGCTGCTGCCGGGCATCAAGGTCTCGACGTCGCCGACCGACTACGCGCCAATCAAGCAATGGCAGCTGATGCGCTTCGAGGGCAGCAACTGGCAGCTGTTCGGCGGCCTCGTCGGTGGCGATTGATCCCTTGGGGATAGGCGATAAGGAAGCAGCCATGTTCTCACTGGCGAACAAGGTCGCGGTCGTCACCGGTGGCGGTCGCGGCATCGGGAAGGGCATCAGCCTCGCGCTGGCGCAGGCGGGCGCGACCGTGATCTGCACGGGGCGCAGCGCGGCGCCGCTGGACGTGACGGCGGCGACGATCCGTGCGCAGGGCGGTCGCGCGCTGGTTCTCGTCAACGACGTCGCGCAGCCGGGCGCGGCGCAGGCCATCGTCGACCGCGCGCTGTCGGAGTTCGGGCGGCTCGATGTCTGGGTCAACAATGCCGGCAGCGCCGCGCGCGCGGATGTCGGCCCGCTGATCGACCTCGATGAAGGCCAATGGGACCGGGTCGTCGATCTCAATTTCAAATGGACGTTCTTCGCGGCCCAGGCCGCGGCGCGCGCGATGAAGGCCGGCGGCGCGATCATCAACATCACCTCGCGCTCGGGCTCCCAGCCCAATCCGATGACGGGGCAGTACGGCGCGGCGAAAGCCGGCGTCGACAACCTCACGGGGACCATGGCGGTGGAATGGGGCCACCTCGGCATCCGCGTCAACGCCATCGCGCCGGGCCTGGTGCTGACCGAGGACAACGCGGAATTCATGTCCGGACCGCGGGCGCAGAAACAGGTCGACGTCGTGCCGCTCGGCCGGCTCGGTACGCCCGACGACATCGGCCCGCTCTGCGTCTATCTCGCCTCCGACGAGGCCGCCTGGATCTCGGGCATCGTGATCCAGGCCAATGGCGCCAGCCGGATTCCGTTCGGCTACCTCGCTTATCTGCACAAGATCGCGAAAGCGAAGCAGGAGGCGCCGGTCGCCTCATGACGTCATCGGAACGGCTCGAACCCTATCGCCGCGCCGATCTGCGGCCGCTCTACGATCCCAAGAGCGTCGCGATCATCGGCGCCTCGCCGCGGCCGACCTCGTTCGGCGCGCGCACGGCGGCCAACCTCAGGGGCTTCTTCGGCGGCCGCACCCTGCTCGTGAACGACAAGTATGACCGGATTGGCGAGGCGCCATGCTATCCGAATCTTCGCGCGTTGCCGCAGGTTCCTGACGTCGCCCTGATCACGACGCCCGCGGCGAGCGTGGAGCCGATCATCGAGGATTGCATCGACGCAGGGATTCCCAGCGTGATGCTCTACGCCTCGGGCTTCGCCGAGATCGGCACGCGCCAGGCCATCGAAACCCAGAACCGTATCGTGCGGCGTGCGCGGGACGCCAATCTCCGGCTGCTGGGGCCGAATTGCGTCGGGCTTCTGAACTACACCAGCGGCGCTCGCATCACCTTTGCCGCGGTCCCCGAGACCCGGCCGCTGGCGCCGTTCGCGATCGGGCTGGTCAGCCAGTCCGGCGCGCTCGGCTTCGCGCTGGCTCAGGCCATCGAGCGCGGGGTCTCGTTCAGTCATGTCCTGACATCAGGCAATTCCGGCGATGTCGATGTTGCCGACTGGATCGCCGTGCTGGCGGAAGACCCGGCCTGTGCCGTGATCGCTTGCGCGTTCGAGGGGATCGCGCATCCGCTGAAGATGCTCGCGGCGGCCGAGCGCGCCTGGGAGCATGACAAGCCACTGGTCGTGTTCAAGCTCGCGACGGGCGAGACCGGCGCGGCCGCGGCGCTGTCGCATACTGGTTCGCTCGCCGGTTCGGACGCGTCCTGGCGCGCCCTGCTCGAACGCGGCGGCGCGGTCGTCGTCGACAAATTCGAGGACCTGATCGAGACCGCCGCCTTCTTCGGCAAGGTTGGCCGGCCGAAGGCCGGGGGCGTCGCGGTCCTCGCCGGCTCCGGCGGCGCGGCGATCATGGGCGCCGACAGCGCCGAGCAGCATGGCGTGCCTCTCCCGCAGCCGGAGCCGCGCGTGCGCGCCGTGCTCGAGGCGCGCATTCCGCCGTTCGGGGCGCCGCGCAACCCCTGCGACGTCACCGCGCAGGTGATCTCGGACTCGCAATCGCTGATGGACTGTGCGGATGCGCTGTTGTCCGACCCGAACTATGCCGCGCTGGTTTACGGCTGCCCCTATGCCTATGCGCCGGCAACCGAGCGCCTTCCGCACCTCAGCGCGCTCGCCCGCAAGCACGGCAAGCCGATCTGCGCGGTGTGGCTCACGCAATATCTCGAAGGCCCTGGCGCGGACGTCATCGAACGCGATCCTGACATCGCGATGTTTCGCTCGATGGACCGATGTTTCGCGGCCCTGGCTGCCTGGGCCGCGCGGGCGGAACGCGCGGCGCACCTGCCGGCTGGGCTCATCGTCGATGCCGAACGCATGGCGCGCGCCGCTGCGCTGTTGCCGCCGCGGGAAGTCGTGCTCGGCGAGCGCGATACCAAGGCGCTGCTCGCAGCTTACGGTGTCGCGACCTCGCGCGACATCCCGGTGGTGAACGCGGACGAAGCGGCGGAGGCGGCGCGGCGGCTCGGCGGCAAGGTGGCCATGAAGATCGACAGCCCGGACATCGCGCACAAATCGGAGGCGGGCGGGGTCGTGCTGGGTGTCGAGGGCGAGCCAGCCGTGCGCGCGGCCTTCGATGCGATCATGTCGTCCTGCGCTACGGCCGCGCCGGACGCGACGCTGCGAGGCGTCCTCGTGCAGGAGATGGTTGCTGCGGGCGTCGAGATCATCGTCGGGATCAAGAATGATCCCGGCTTCGGGCCGATGATCGTCATCGGCCTCGGTGGCGTCCTGACCGAGCTGCTGCGCGACAGCGTCACGGCGCTTGCTCCGGTCGACGAGCGTGAAGCCCTGCGGCTGCTCGCACGACTTCGAGGGGCGGCGATCCTCGGCGGCTTCCGCGGTTCGCCGCCGGTCGATCGCGGCGTGCTGGCGCGCACCATCAGCCGGATCTCGGGACTCGCCTGCGCCCATCGCGACCGTCTGCGCGAGCTCGACGTCAATCCTTTAATTTGCCGCGGGGCGTCCGTCATCGCGGTCGATGGCCTCGCCGTGGTCGGCCCGTTGCCTGAGAGGAAGCCATGAACTTCGAATGGAGTGCACGTGACCAGGCGTTCCGCGACGAGGTCAGGTCGTTCCTGGAGCGCGAGCTGCCGTCGGACTGGGAGACGATCGCGCGTCACGGACCCGGCTCGCCGCAGCAGACCGAATTCTCCCGGACCTTCTGCGCCAGGCTGGCGGAGGCGGGGCTGCTGGTGCCGCATTGGCCGAAGGAGCATGGTGGGCGCGGCAGCTCGGTGTGGGAGCACTTCATCCTGGGCGAGGAGATGTGGGCGGTCGGCGAGCCGCGCGGCCCGCAATACATGAACGTCAACTGGATCGGGCCGACCATCCTCCGCTTCGGCACCGACGAGCAGAAGGCGCGTTACATCCCGGAGATCGCGGCTGGCAACGCAGTCTGGTGCCAGGGCTTCTCCGAGCCGTCGGCCGGCTCCGATCTTGCCTCGCTGCGAACCCGCGCCGACCGCGATGGCGATCACTTCGTCATCAACGGATCCAAGGTGTGGACCTCCTATGCCGGTCTTGCCCAGCACTGCTTCCTGCTCGCGCGCACCGGCGGCAGCCGCAGGGAAGGCATCTGCATCTTCCTGATCTCGATGCAGACGCCGGGCATCACCGTGCGGCCGATCCCGGCGCTCGTCGGCAACGGCGACCTGCACGAAGTGTTCTTCCAGGATGTCCGCGTTCCCGCCTCCAGCATGCTCGGCGAGGAAGGCAAGGCGTGGTCGTTGATCACCTACGCGCTCGCCAACGAACGCATCGGTCTGCCGCGCTATCAACTGTCCGCGCGCATGCTCGGCGAGATGGTGCAGCATCTCAAGGCCAACGGCTCGTGGAGCGACGATATCGTCAGGTTCAGGGCGGGACAGGCGCTTGCGGCTTGCGAGGCCGCGCGCATGCTGGTCTATCGCGTCGTCGACCAGCGCTCGCGCGGGCTGCCGCCGAATGCGGAATCGTCTTTGGCCCGGGTCGCGATCGTCGACGCCGACCACGCCGTCGCCGACTTCGCGCTCGATTTCGTCCCGGAAGCGTTTTCGGGCGACGTCCTGCCATTGCTCAAGCCGCATCACGAACGCGCAATCGCGGCCGGCATCGCCTCCGGCGCGGCCGAGATCCAGCTCGGCATCGTCGCCGCCGATTACCTGAATCTGCCGAGGAGCTAGGCGCATGTTTCTCGATATCAGCGACGACCAGGATGCCCTGCTGACGACGACGACGACGCTGCTTGCGCGCGCCAGGAATCGCCTCGTGCTCGGGGGGAGCAAGGCGTCCTTCGATCTCGAACTCGATGCGGACCTGGAAAAGGCAGGCGTGCTCGATGCCGCGTCCTATCCGGAGTTCGGCGTATCGACCGCTGCGCTCATCGTGCACGAGGTTTGCCGCAGCGCGTCCATCGCGGAAGTGGCGGCCTCTTCCGTGATCCGTCCGATGATCTGCCCCGATGCGCCGAGGCCGCTCGCCGTGCTGACGGGCGATCCCTCTCAGGCTGTGCGTTTCCTGCCGGTCGCGAAGGCTGTGCTCGTGCTGTCGAGCACAGGCGCGGCGTGGTTTCCGGTCTCGCCGGACGACATCGACATCGTCGATGCCTATTTCGCCTATCCGATGGGGCGGCTCCGCGATCCCGAAAGCTGTCTCTCGCGCGCGCGGGCCGTCAGCGATCCGACCCTGCCGCGCCGTCTCGCCCAGCTCGCAGTGGCGGCGGAGATCACCGGCGTGCTTCAGGGCGGACTCGACAGCGTGATCGCCCATGTCACCGACCGGCGGCAGTTCGGCCGGCCGCTCGGCACTTTCCAGGCCGTGCAGCACCGGCTTGCGGCCTGCGCTTCGAAGATCGCTGCAGCCAAATGGCTGGTGTTCAGGGCCGCTGGCGCCGGAGCTACGCACACGGATGTGGTTGCAGCGCTCGCGCGTGCGCAGTCCGTCGTCGATGCGATCGTCTACGATCTGCATCAGTTTCTCGGCGCCATGGGGCTGACTCTTGAACATCCCCTCTATCGCTGGACTTACCGCGCAAAGCTGCTGAAGTCGGAATTAGGCGGAGCTGCCCGCGGCAATCGCGAGCTGGCAGAACTTGCTTGGCCGTGATGCCAACACGTCTGCTGTGATCGTGATGCGTCGCTGATCGATAAGGTGTCAGCCGCAAACGAAGTGACACAGCACTGTCGCATGCGCCGCGAGTAAAGCTGGACCGCGAGCGCCTCGCGGGCGGTTGCAGGTCGTCGGGCCCCTGGAGGTCAATTTACAATCGACCTGTAACCTATTGATTTCAATAGGAGCTCAGAGGCCTTCTCTTGCACCTGATCGCTGCTTGGCTTTTCACAACTTGTGGATCTGATGCGACGGGGCGACGAGCTTTGCCGCTCGCCCACGAGGACATTGGCGCGAGTAGCGCCGATCGCCTGTTCGCGGCGGCACAGCTCGGTGCTTGCTGAAGCAGCCCGAAGCGGATTGTCCGAAGCGCGCGTTCGATTGGCCCGGGCGATCGAGGCCACGACCTTCGTCGGGAGTGACGAAGGAGGGCTTGGCTTGCCCATTGAACAACGTTAGATGTAAGCGATCGTCTTATCCGTGGTTAAGTTGTTGTCTCGATCTGTTGCGCGAGTTTGGGGGCCCGGCAAATCCTGCGTGGTTCCCGGTTGGGATCCCGGCCTGTTTCGGCCGGGTTTGAAGCTTGGGTCATGACTATTGCGATTGCAAAAGCGCCTGACGAGGCCGCGGGCACACCCGGCGGCAATGATCCTGAGCTTCCTGCGTCGCTGCTTTCCTTCATTCTGATCGCCAAATTCCTCGGTGTCCCCGCCGACGCCGGCCAGATCGCCCATGACCATGGCGCGCCTGGCGAGCGGTATCGGCTTGAGGATCTCGCCCGCATCGCCAGGCGGCTGAAAATCGTCGCCAAGGTGAAGCCCGCGACGACTGAAGCGCTGCACAAGGTCCCATTGCCTGCGCTCGCCGAGTTGCAGGACGGCGAGGCCGTCGTTCTGCTCAAGGTCGACCAGCAGGAGGCCGGATCGCGCTACCTGATCCAGCGCGGCAATGGCGGACGTCCCGAAGTGTGGACGGCGGAGGATTTCGGCGACCGGTATGCCGGACGGCTCCTGCTGATGACGACGCGCGAGCTGATGGCGGGGGCGACGCGCCCGTTCGACATCAGCTGGTTCATTCCGGCGCTGGTGAAATATCGCGGACCCCTGCGCGACGTGCTGATCGGGTCGTTTTTCCTGCAGCTGATGGGGCTGATCTCGCCCATCTTCTTCCAGCTCGTGATCGACAAGGTGCTGGTCCATCAGTCGCTGACGACGCTCGACGTGCTGGCGATCGGGCTGTCGGCGGTGCTGATTTTCGAGACCGGCCTGTCGGCGCTGCGCAACTGGCTGTTTGCGCACACCACCAACCGCGTCGACAGCGAGCTCTCGTCGCAGCTGTTCCGGCACCTGCTCAACCTGCCGCTGTCGTATTTCGAGGCACGCCGCGTCGGCGACAGCGTGGCTCGCGTGCGCGAGCTCGACCGCATCAGGGAGTTCCTGACCTCGAATGCCGTCACCGTGGTGATCGACCTGTTTTTCACCATCGTGTTTTTCGGCGTCATGTACGCCTATAGCCCGCTGTTGACCCTGATCGTCACGCTGTCGATCCCGCTCTATGTCGCGATCTCGGTGATCGTGACGCCGCCGCTGCGCGCCCGTCTCGACGAGAAGTTCAAGCGCGGCGCGGAGAACCAGTCTTTTCTCGTCGAAAGCGTCACCGGCATCGGGACGCTGAAGGCGATGGCGGTCGAGCCGCAGATGCGTGCGAAATGGGAGAAGCAGTTCGCGGGTTACACCAGCACCGGGTTTCAGGTCGCGACGCTCGCGAACTGGGGCAGTCATCTGATCCAGCTGGTGTCCAAGCTGACCACGGTTGCGATCCTCTTTTTCGGCGCGAAAGCGGTCATCGCCGGCGACCTCTCGGTCGGATCGCTGGTCGCGTTCAACATGCTGTCCGGGCGTGTCGCGCAGCCGATCCTGCGGCTGTCCCAGCTCTGGCAGGATTTTCAGCAGGTGCGGATCTCGGTCGACCGGCTCGGCGACGTCCTGAACGCGCCGGCCGAGCCCGATCACAATCCCAACCGGGCCAGCCTTCCGCCGATCAAGGGCGCGGTCAACTTCGATCGGGTTCGTTTCCGCTATCGTCCCGACGCGCCCGAAGCCCTGCGCGGCATCTCGCTCGCGATCCAGCCGGGCGAGATGATCGGCATCGTCGGCCCCTCCGGCTCGGGCAAGTCGACGCTGACCAAGCTGGTGCAGCGTCTTTACGTGCCGGAGCAGGGCCGGGTGCTGGTCGACGGCGTCGATCTCGCGCTGGTCGACCCGGCCTGGTTGCGCCGGCAGATCGGCGTCGTGCTGCAGGAGAACATCCTGTTCAATCGCTCGGTGCGCGAGAACATCGCGCTCGCCGACACCACGATGCCGATGGAGCGGGTCATCGCCGCCGCGCAGCTCGCCGGCGCGCACGAGTTCATCCTCGGCCTTTCGCACGGCTACGACACGGTGATCGACGAGCGCGGCGGCAACCTCTCGGGCGGGCAACGCCAGCGGATCGCGATCGCGCGGGCGCTGATCGGCAATCCCCGCATCCTGATCCTCGACGAGGCGACCAGCGCGCTCGACGCCGAGAGCGAGGAGATCATCCAGCACAATCTCGCCGGCATCGCCCGCGGCCGCACCGTCATCATCATCGCGCATCGTCTCTCCGCCGTGCGCCAGTGCGACCGCATCGTCACGGTCGAGGCCGGCGAGATCACCGAGACCGGGGATCACCAGACGCTGCTGCGCTCGGGCGGCCGCTATGCCCAGCTCTACACCAAGCAGATGGGGCGCTCGACGTGACGGCCTGGGTCGCCGAGCGCTTCCCGACCCTCGCCAGGCACTGGGCCGTGCTGCGGGCGAGCTGGGGCATGCAGAACGAGGCCGACCGCAACCGGCGGCCGCGCTCCGATCACGAGTTCCTGCCGGCCGCGCTCGAGATCATGGAGAAGCCGCCGAGCCCTGGCCTGCGCATGCTGCTGCTGATGACCTGCGGATTCTTCACCGCCGCGCTGGTCTGGTCCGTCATCGGCACGGTCGACGTCGTCGCGGTGGCGAGCGGCAAGATCATTCCGTCGAGCAAGGTCAAGACCATCCAGCCGATGGAGATCGGCTCGGTGCGCGCCATTCATGTCGCCAACGGCCAGCATGTCGAGGAGGGGCAGCTTCTGGTCGAGCTCGACCCGACGCTGGCGACCGCCGACGAGGCGCAGGCGCGCCAGAACCTGCAGGCCTCGCGGCTGATCCAGGCCCGCAATGCGGCGCTGCTCGCCTATCTCGACGGCCGTCCGACCGGCTTCGTCGCGCCGGACGACACGCCGGCAGCGATGGTCGTGGTGGAGGAGCAATATGTCCGCGCCAGCATCGCCGAATACGAGGCGCAGGTGGCAAGCCTGCAGCAGCAGATCGCGCAACGCGCGGCCGAGCTGACCTCCGCCGAGGTCGAGATCAACAAGCTGCGTCTGACGCTCCCGCTCGTCGATCAGTCGCTCGAGGCGCGCCGGCAACTCACCGAGCAGGGCAATTTTGCGCGGCTGCGGCTGCTCGAATACGAGCAGCAGCGCATCGAGCACGTCCAGAACGTCGATGTGCAGCTCGCCAACGCGGCGCGGGCGCGCGCCGCGATGACCGCGCTGGAAGCCGAGATCCGCAAGCTGCGCGAGACCTTCGGCAAGACCGCCGTGACCGAGATGGTCCAGGCCCGCGACAAGGCGCAGCTCGCCGCCGAAGATCTGCGCAAGACCACGCGGCGGCGCGAGTTTCTGCAGTTGCGCGCGCCGGTGGCCGGAACGGTGCAGCAGCTCGTGGTCGCGACGATCGGCGGCGTGGTGCAGCCGGCCCAGCCGCTGATGACCGTGGTCCCTGATGGCGCCGAGATCGAGGTCGAAGCCCAGGTCCTCAACAAGGACATCGGCTTCGTGCGCGAGGGCCAGCCGGTCCGCGTCAAGCTGGAGGCATTTCCCTTCACCGACTACGGGCTGGTGCCGGGCATCGTCGAGAGCATCAGCCGCGATGCGATCGACATGTCGCAATCGAACGGCCAGCCGCAGCGCGACGACAAGGGACGGCCGGTCCAGCCCGGCCTCGTCTACGCCGCGCGCATCCGCCTGCTGCAGACCAGCATCCGAATCCGCGACCGCCAGCAGGCGCTCGGCCCCGGCCTCTCCGTGCAGGCCGAGATCAAGACCGGGGAACGGCGGATCATTCAATATCTGCTGTCGCCGATCACGCAGTCGCTCGATGAGGCGGGGCGGGAGCGGTGACCAGGCACGAAGCCTGCTCGGTGGTTGACATCATAGGCTCGTAGCCGACGCGCCCGGTGTGCGCTGAGCATGGCAGCCAAGTCTCCGCCGCCGAATACAACTGGGCGAACGGCTCGACCGGCTCGTCAGGCGCGCTGTCGAGCCTTCCTGTATGACGACATGGTGACGTCGTGGCTTGCTTTGCGGACCATTGCTCGCTTGCTACGCGCCTTGCGCAAATTTGCGCAGAACGGCTTGTGCGGATCTCCTGAACTTTGCCGAGTTCCATTTTCGGAAGCCGAGCGATCGTTGCCGATCGCAACGGATAGACACATCGCGAAACATTTTTTGGGGCGTATTGCGATTTCGTCTTGAAGTTGTATGCGGGTTAACGTTCTATGAATGCCGAAGGAGGGCAGTGGGGCTGCTTCCGATTATCTGCAACAGAACTATACATCCGCTTTCTCGTGTCGGCCGTCGATACAACCGCAGCGGGTAACACGCAGATGACCGGTCTTTTCGCGTCGGCAGACAGGCGGCCCTGACCGGGCTGCAGGCTGCCACGGCAGGCTCATTCCCTCATGATCGCAATACGCCCATTGGGCGGATCGAAACTAGGGAGCGAGAGCCATGGCAAAGAGCGCGAACGAGACGGCGGCCGCCGGCAAGCCGGCATTGAACGGGATCAAGGGCGGGGCCGCGGCCGGGCCGACGGAAGCGAAAGAGCGCGCGCTCGATCCGCAAGTGCTGGCGCAAATTGCCGCGTTCAAGATGCGGATCCAGGCCGGCGTCGGCGAGGTCGTCCTCGCCATGCTCAACCTGCCGCGCTACCGCAACCAGACCCTGGCCGACGTCATGCACCTCGTCGTCGAGCCGATGACGCGCGACCGCATCGCCATCGCCAAGGCCGGCGGCGAGGGCAAGGTCGAGGAGACCGCCGGCATCGCGATCTGGGCCAGCGTTTCCGACGAGGTCGACGCCAAGATCCGCGAGCAGATTCAGGCCCGCGTATTCCCGGTTCGGCTGAAGGCCGAAGACTGGGCCAGCGGCGAGACCACTTGGCTGCTCGACGTCATCGCCCCCTCGCAGAAGGTCGCCACCGCCGTGCTCGCGAATTTCAAGCAGGTGGTGAAGGACAAGCCCATCCGCATCCATCCGATCGTGAGTCAGCTGGTCGATCCGGAGGTGCTGGAGAAGATGAAGGTCAAGCCGGTCAGCGAAGCGCAGCCAAAGGAAGAGCGCAACTGAATCCCGAGGATTGGGCGAGGTTGCAGCGACGTCTGCGAACCAACGCACATCGAAGCGATCGGCAATCCGGACGGGAATCGCAGAGTGATGGGACGACGAGGAGTTTTGGGGCTTCTTGCCAGCGTCGCGGCGGCGCCGCTCTCGGGCTGCCTGAAGCCCCATGAGACGCTGCGCTATCGGTTGACGCTCGAGGTCAGGACACCCCAAGGCATGAAGACGGGCTCGTCGGTGCTCCAGAACGACGCTTGGGGGCCGTCAGTCATTCCGCTTCCAGGGGACATTGGCGGGTCCGGATATATCGGTGAGGCGCCTATGGTCGATCTGGGCGATGGCCGATTACTTTTTGCCTTGCTCTGCGGTCCGGATTGGCAGCGGGACATTTTCGGAATTGTTTCGGCAGTCCTTTCTTACCCCGAGCTGAAGCTGGGCGGCCCTGACGACGGCCTCATGCAACGGATGAAGAGGGCTAACGAGACCAAACCGTCCGCCAAGCTGGGACGTGGGCAGTATCCGATACTGGTCACCTTCACGGATATAAACGAGCCGAAGTCAGTCATCGAGGTCGCTTCCAACGATCTCGCAGCAAGTTTCGGCGCAGGTTACGAGCTCGCAGAAATAACGTTTCAAGTCGTCGATCAGCAAACGCCGCTGACAACGGGGATCAGGCAGCGCCTGAAGTGGCTTGGACCACATCCGGAGACGCGACTCGATCAGCAAGTCAAGACCCTTAACGACCGGTCGCTGGCCCGGACGTTGTTCAACGGCTGCTTTGTTTCAGGAAGCGCAAAATGACCCTTCCGATAACCAAACAGGATCTGTTCCTCGCAATCCTGGCGATGGATAGTTATCACCGCGGGTACGGCGAACAAGTCATTGCCGTCGGTCGCTCGGCAACCGAACTCGGCAACGCGACGATTAACACGATCGCTATTCCGGACGGGTCGATCGCCGCGGGATTCTATGCGAGTTCGTACGACGTTTCGCGAGTTTCGGCGATAACGGATCCGAACAAGACGGTCATTGCCTATCGCGGGACCGACTATGATGGGACGCAGGGCTACAACATCTTTCGTGACGTCTGGAATGGCTGGGCGGTCGGTGCCGGCCTGACAGGCGGGTTTGGCCTCGGCAGCCAGGCCGGCATGACAATTGCGTACTACGAGTCTGTCGTTCGCGCACTCGATGACAATCCCAACCGCACCATCTTCGACGTCGATGGAGCGAAGCCGATCGTCACTGGTCACTCCCTGGGAGGCGGGTTGGCGGGCTTTGCGGCCTATCTGTCAGGCTCGACTGGGGTCGGATTTGACCACATGCCGTTTGGCGTTGCCGCAATCGCAACGCTCGCCTACCAGGTTCTCAACGCCGTCCAGATATGGAACAACGATCCTGCGCACGCCGATGACCAGATATTGGCGACCGATGTCTTTACCTTAGACCTTCTCGACAAGCTCAAGATTCACCAACCGAGTTTCGACGTCTTCAAAGGCATTTCCACCGCGTACGAAATCAACGCGGGATTGCGCAACGGCATCATTGCCGGCGCCGTCGGCATCGGGCTTGGTGTTCTGGCCAACTTTCTGCTGGGAGGCCTACTTGGTCCATTGCCGGGCGCATTGCTGGCGGCACTCGGCGGCGTGATTGCCGGCGGGCAAGTGGCTGCCGAGGCGAACATCGATCAAACGGTGATGGACACCTACGGATGGACCAACCCCTTTCCGGACCAGCGGCATAGCCAGGCGCTCCTGACGATCCTGACATTTGCCGACTTGTCGAAGCAGACCAACTCATTCTACGCGAATTGGCAGAACGACCGGATCGCGAACACCGGCTTGTGGGCGCTATTTGATGGTGATCTTGCCAAGGCTGCGGGCGCCGACACCTCGGCCATCTCCGGACTGGCGCACGATCAGCAAAAATGGACGACGATTCTCCAGACGGCGATCGCCTATTCCGCTCTGGATGAAGGCACGGATGCCTCCAAGCCGTTTGGCGATACCGGCGTCAGCGCCTTGATCGATGACTGGTCGCAACTCGGATATGTGACGGTCAACCTAACCAACCACAATGCATTCTTTGACACGCCGATTCTGTTCACCAGCCTCTTAGAGGCGGTCTTCCCCAAGGACGTCACCTCGTTGATGACGCGAATGGTGGCGCAATATGCCGGTGCGCTTGCCATCAATGACGTCGAGGATTCCGAGGCCAAGCAAGTTCTCGGAAGCGACGGAGCGAAGGGCGGCATTATCGCCCTGTCCGACGACAACACGGCCCTGGCACTTGACCTTTCGAGCATCCTTTGGGGCAATGTCCTCAAGGCGGGTCGCGACACCGAGGGGCCCGATAGACTGGCCCCCGTCGACGAGGACAAGTTCCGCGCGGCATTCTTCGGGCAGTCCGCCGAGACGAACCCGTCGGTGATATCCCGGCTTATCACCGGGATTACCGGGTTTGCGGCCTCCAAGGTCGACGAGGAGGCGCTCAAGAAGCTTGCCGCCTTCTGGGAAGCATCGTCCGGATCGATCTTCGATCGTTATCACCTTGTCACGTCTGCAGCCGACGACGAAATCACGCTCAGCGAACGTACGTACAAGGACAAGATCCCCGAGACCAAGGGCGATCAGGTTCATGTCGATGTCTACATCGGCACGCAGGGCGATGACGAGGTGCACGGCACCTCCGGCAACGACCTGCTGATCCTCGGTGCCGGCAACGACGTGGTCTATTCCCGCGGCGGTCGGGACATGGTGCTTGGCGGCACTGGCAACGACGAATTCGTCGACGAGATCGGCGAGCAGCACAGCCCGCAGGACGATGGTAGCGACATCTATGTCGGCGATACCCTCGAGAAATCGATGGTGCAGGGCTTCCTGGACTATCTGCGCGGCCTCGTCGGAGCCGGTGACGTCGACAAGGTTCGCTACAGCGTCCAGGATCCCGTCACACATCAGCTCGCCGCTAAGGGCCTCCAGATCGTCTCCGGCGAGCTGGTCACCTACGGAACGAGCAAAGGCATCAAGCTGACTGTGCGCGACCTCAATACCGGTCGGGTCAGCAGCGATATCATGATCGATATCGACATCGTGGAATTGAGCGAGCGAGCCGACTTCGTCTCAATCAGCGATGACCTCAGCAAGCTGCCGGTGATTGTCGACCTCAGCGCTCCCAAGAGCGGGGTCCTGGGCGAGCAGGATTTCGACACCGTCTCGTTCGAGGCGCGGGCCAACGGCGTCATCACGATCAACGGTTCCGTCGCGGACAATTCCGGCGGCGCCGGCGGCATCGTCGATCTGACGAATTCGGTCGCCCTGAAGCTTCTGCGAGCGTTCTTCAAGCCGGAGGCCGAGCTGCATTTCCGCGGCGCGGAGAACGTCATCCTCACCAGCAAGGACGACGTCTATTTCGGCGGCAATCTGTCCAATCTCCTCGGCGTGCAGCAGGGCTTCTTCGGCACCGCCAATCACGACGGATTCGGCAAGATTTCCGGCGGCGACGGCAAGGACCTCATGGTCTACTACGGCGCCGGACACAAGGATGCCGGCGAGCTCATCGATCCCTCCAAGCCCGACGGACCGAGAGCGGCCGAGGAGCTGTCGCTCACGGTCGATGGCGGAGCAGGCAACGACGACATCCTGCTCGTCGGCGGCGACCGCGGCATCGCCGCCGGTGGCCTCGGCAAGGACTGGATCTACAACACCTCGAACGGCGGCATCATCTGGGGCGACGCTGTCGGCGGCTATTATGAAAAGCCGGTTTTCGACGAGGATGGCAATCCGGTGCTCAATCCGGACGGCAGCCAGAAGACCACGCCGACCCAGGTCGAAGACACGGCGGAGAATGCGGATAATTTCTGGTATTCAGCCAATACCGTCATCAAGGATGCGCAACACCACGACGTCCTCAAATTCTATGGGTTGACGCTCACGGGCGGCGACGCCGAAGGCGGCATCGCGGGTCTTGCCGCGTTCGGCGGACTTCTCGGCGCCACCATCGGCATGGCCAATTTCTACAATTCCCTGGACGAGAACGGCAAATACGATCCGGCGCGCTCGGTCTATTTCGACGATCTGTTCCCCTGGATGACCTACGTGTTCCGGCCCAACGCCAATGGCGGGCTGGATATGTATGTGACCAACCAGTTCGACCAGCTGTTCACGGCGGTGTTCGGCGGCACCTCGAGCGATGCCTACAAGGCGCAGCAGGCGCTGGACGCGCAGGGCATCCTGAAGGGCTGGATGAAGGTCGAGAATTTCGACCTGGTCGGCAGCTTCATCGGGCAGCACCAGGCCGAACTTGCCGGCGAAGGCGACCTCGGCATGGTGTTCAAGGCGGTCAATCCGCTGGCCGACCTCATGGAGCAGGTTCAGCCGCTGGTCGGCGTGATCGGCATGGCGCTGGCCGCGCAGTATGGCGGCATGGCGCTGGTCGACCAGGCCTTGACGCTGTCCGCGGCTGCGGCGCGGTTCGCGGAAGGCATGCGATGGTCCAACGACGCCGATCCGCTGGTGATCGACCTGGACGGCGATGGCATCGAGACGACCGAGCTTGCCACCGGGCAAGTCTATTTCGACATCGACAACGACCTGTTCGCCGAGCGCACCGGCTGGCTGAAGGGCGACGACGGCTTCCTGGTTCGCGACGTCAACGGCAATGGCGGGATCGACGACATCTCGGAGATGTTCGGAGGCGTCGGGCGGTCCGGCTTCGCCCAGCTTTCGCAGCTCGACTCCAATGGCGATGGCAAGATCACGGCCGCGGACGTGCTGTGGTCCGAGCTGAAGGTCTGGCAGGATTATGACCGCGACGGCATCACCGATACGGGCGAGCTGAAGACGCTCGATCAGCTCGGCATCATCAGCATCGATCTCGGCGCCACCGCGATCGATATCACCACGCCCAACGGCGCGCGGCTCACCGGCGTCGGCGACGTCACCTTCCAGACCGGCCCCGTCAGGCACATGTTCGACGCCATTCTGGCTTCGAACGACACCGACACCAGATATGCCGGCGAGGCCGGCCGGGCGGCCTGGCAGTCGAGCTCGACGCTCGACGTCAAGGGCTTTGGTCGGGTGACCAACCTCGCGGTGGCCGCCGCCAACGACATCGCGTTCGGCGAGCTCGTGACCTCCACGGCCGCGGCAATGGCGACGCCGAAGCTGCGTACGCTGGTGGCGCAGGTGGGCGAGGTGCTCGGCGCCTGGGGCGAGGCGCTCGAGCAGACGCGCGAGCTGACGCCCGTGCTGATCGGCACGGATGCCGCCGGCAAGACCGTGCTGCTCGACCGCGGCGTTTATGTCGAGGACGCCCAGGGCGGCTACTGGACGCTCGCCTCCGGCGCGCTGGTGCTCGACGCGCAGGGCCAGCCGATCGCGCGCGCCACCATGCAGGACGTGCTGGCGCAGGCGGCTGCCTCCGGCGCGAGCTGGCGCCTGGAGCAGACCTGGTCGCCGTCGGAACGCGACGCCGCGCTGACGGATCGCGACGCCGCGCCCTACCTGATGAGCGTCGTCAACGGGCGCGCCGTCATCTTGGATTACGGCATCAAGCAGGCCGACGGCAGCTGGAAGCTCGCCTCCGATGCCGCCACCAGCTACGCCAGCAAGGACGCCATCCTCGCGCTCGCCCATCCCACCGGCACGGAGTGGCGGACCGAGCAGCTTGGCTTCAACCCCTATGCCAATCTTCCCGTCGACAAGATCGGCGTGCGCTTCACCGACGGCATCGCCGTCGACTACACCGTTGAGGTCACCGACCAGGACGGCACCTTCTACGTCTGGGCGCGCAATCTCGACCGGGCGCTGCAGCTGGAATGGAAAACCGGCGATTCCCGCGAATTCAACCTGCGCAACTACGCGATCGACTTCGCGACGCTCGACGAGGTGAACTCGACCGACAATTCCACCTACCGCGTCGAGATGCTGACGCCGGCGCAGTTCCACTTCGCGACCTCGCTCGGCGGCATCGATTTCCACCCCGAAATGCTGACGGCGCAGCTCGACAACGCGACCGGGCACATCGCCTATGCGGTCGGCCCCGGCGGCAGCGCCAATTTGTCGACCGATCCGGCGCATTACGTCTCCGGCATCGCGACCATGATCGACATGCTGCAGCCGGTCATGACCGAGTACATCGCGACCTCGCGCCGCTATGCGGTGCGCATTGCGATGCAGGGCGGCCTGAAGGATTTCTTCCAGGGGGTCGCGTACGACGCCGCCTCCGACGGCTACAAGCCGACAACCAACCGCGAGCTCGCCCCGATGTTCGAGGCGATCTTCGCCGGCGCGCCGGCGAGCAACACGGACGATGCCGTGTTCGACTATCTCGCGCAGTGGAACGGCATCCTGGCGCAGGTCTATCCGGATTATCACCCCTCCGGCGAAGGCAATCTCGGCGGCTCCACGCTCGCGGTCAATCAGGCCTTCATCATGCAGATGATGCTGCCGGCCTTCGAGACCGTCGGCGTCGATCTCGATATCCGCGGCGTCGCGCATGCGCTCGGGATCAGCGACGAGCGCATCATCACCCACACGGCCGGCGACGTCATCGTCAACGGCACCGATGCGACCGACTATTTCTACATGACCGCGGGCAACCAGACCCTGCGCGGCGGCAAAGGCGCCGACTACTATTTCGTCGGACGCAACTCCGGCGACGACGTCATCGACGACAAGGATTTTGGCGACAGCGACGAGCTGCGTCTCACCGACGTGCTGTCGACCGACGTCAAGGCGATCCGCGACGGCGAAGATCTGATTCTCGAGATCCGCGGCCGCACCAACACCATCCGCCTGACCGACCAGTTCCTCGGCGAGAACAACGAGCTTTTGAGCAACGGCAAGCGGGCCGATTCCGGCGTCAGCGCCATCGTGTTCGCCGACGGCGTCGCCTGGGACCGCTTCCGCATGTCGATGGAGGTGCTCGACCGGGAGCGCGCCGCGGGCCAGTTCAACGATAGCCTGATGGGCTCGGGCTCGGCCGACATCCTCTGGGGCGGCAAGGGCAACGACTATATGAGCGGCGGCGCCGGCGGAGACATCTACGTCTTCCAGGCCGGCGACGGGCAGGACGTCATCGACGACCTCGGCAATTTCTCGTTCGGGCCGGTGAAGGCGGGCATCGACGTGCTCAGCCTCAAGGGCGGCATCAAGCTCGAGAATCTGAAGCTGATCCGCGACGGCGAAAGCCCCGATCTGCAGATCGTCTTCCTCGACGACAACGGCAATCCGACCGGTGACACGCTCGTCATCAAGGGCCAATTCGCCGGTATCAAGACCGGCCTCGGGCTGTTCTCCGACGTGCTCGGCTCAAGCGACGGGCTCGACTATGTCGCGCCGAACCTGATCGAGCGCTTCGTGTTCGACGACGGCTCCAGCCTCGACTTCACTGCGATCGTGCAGATGGTGCTGGAGAACGCCAAGACCGCGAACGACGACGCGATCTACGGCATGATCAATGCCAACACGCTCGACGGCGGCGCCGGCAACGACTTCCTGTCCGGCAAGGAGGGCGACGACACCTACATCTTCGGCCGCGGCTACGGCCGCGATGTCGTGCTCGACAACTCCATTCCCGGCCTGTTCGATCCGCCGCAGCACGACAAGCTGCAGTTCATCGACGAGATCCGCTGGACCGACCTCGACTTCCTGCGCGACGGCGCAACCGATACGCTGCGCATGCGCATCAAGGGCACCACCGACGAAATCGTGCTGCAGGATTTCCTCGCCACCGTTCCGATCCTCGGCTTCATCAACGTCATCGAGGACATCCAATTCGGCGACGGCACGGTCTGGACCGGATTCAAGCTGGCCCAGCACTATATCGACATCGCCAAGACCGCCGGCAACGACACGATCTACGGCTATGACGAGCTGTCCGATTCGATCGACGGCGGCGCCGGCGACGACCGGTTGGTCGGCTTCGGCGGCAACGACGTCTATTACGTCGCGGCCGGGGAGGGTAACGACACCATCCTCGACAGCTCGGGCAACGATCAGCTCGTGCTCTCCGGCATCGCCTCGACCGACGTCGATTTCTCCCGCACCGCGCTCGACCTCATCATCACCGTCCGCGCCACCGGCCAGCGCTTCGTGCTAGAGAACCAGTATGTGCGCGACGACGGCCAGACCAATGCGGTCGAGAGCCTGGTCTTCACCGACCGCACGGTGTCGTTCCTCGACGTCAATCCCGAGGATATCGATCTCGTCGGCACCAACGGCGACGAGACCATCACCGGCTCGAATTTCGCCGAAACGCTCGACGGCCGCGGCGGCAACGACACGCTGGTCGGCGGCGACGGCGGCGACACCTACAAGTTCGACGCCGGCTACGGTCAGGACGTCATCATCGATCGCCGCGTGCGCGCGAGCTGGTCGGACCGGCGCGGCGTGCACGTGCCGGTGGACGACGTCGTCGAGTTCGGCGGCGGCATCACCCGCGACAACGTCGTCTTCACCAAGGACGGCAACGACCTCCTGATCTCGATCACCGGCCGAACCGACACGCTGCGCATCCGCAACCAGTTCCGCGACGCCGAGGACGGCGTCGAGCTGTTCCGCTTCTTCGACGGTTCGACCATCAAGATCTCGGACGTCGAGCAGTTGCTCCAGATCGCCGGAGGCAACCGCGGCGACAACATCATCACGGGCCTGCTCGAACAGGAGAACGTGCTCGACGGGCGGCAGGGCGACGACACGCTCTACGGCGGCAACCGTGCCGACACCTATGCGTTCTCGGCCGGTTACGGCTTCGACCGCATCATCGAGCGGCCTGATACGGCGGGCATCGTCGATCGCGTGGTGTTCGGCGCCTCGGTGCGATCCGAGGACATCGTCGTCAGCCGCAACGGCAACGATCTCGTCATCGACCTGGGCAGCGGCCTCGACGTGCTGACCATCGTCGACGGCCTCTCTACCAGCCGTGTCGAGCAGTTCGAGTTCGCCGACGGGCGGATTCTGTCCATTGAAGCCATCATCGACCGCATGCTGACCGGCACCGCCGGCGACGACCATCTGATCGGCTTCGACAACCGCAACGACGTGCTGTCGGGCGCGGCGGGCCAGGACGCGCTCGAAGGCGGCTTCGGAAACGACACCTACAAGTTCGGCATCGGCGACGGCAGTGACAGCGTCTACGACGCCGGCGGTATCGACAAGGTCGTGTTCGGGGAAGGCATTACCTCCGACCTCGTCCATTTCAGCAACATCGACGGCGATCTGTTGATCTCGATCGGCAACGGCACCGACCGGCTCGCCATTTTGTCCGGCTATAACGCAAGGCCGGTCGAGAGCTTCGTCTTTGCCGACGGCACGACGCTGTCGATCGAGGACGTGCGCGGCCTCATCCGCGACGGGTTGTCGAACGCCAGCCAGGACCTCGTCGATCTCCGCGAGCTGCCGGCTGCCAGCACACTGCATCCCGGCGCCGGCCACGACCGCCTCATCCTTGCCCAGGATTCCCGCGTCATCATCGGCGCCTCGGAAGGCATCGACAGCGTCGAGATGCCATCAGGCGTGACCAGCGCGACCGTCGTGCTCGAGGCCTACGCCTCAACCGATGCCATGGTCAGGCTCGTCGCGACCGATTCGACCGACCTCATCGTGTCCTTCTCGTCGGGAAGCCAGCTGATCGTCCGGGGCGCGCTCGGTAATGGCAGCCTGCCGAACATCGAATTCGCCAACGGCGTGACCTGGAGCGGGGCTGCGCTGGTGCAAGCGGCGATCGCCGGGCAGTCGAGCGCGGGGAACGACATCATCGTCGGCAGCGGCCGCGCGGACGTCATCGCCGGCGGCGCGGGCGACGACCTGCTGAGCGGCGGGGCCGGCGACGACACCTACAATTTCACGCGCGGCGACGGCCGCGACGTCATCGACGACGCCTCCGGCAACGACACGCTCGCCATCACCGGCTATCGGCCCGACGAGCTGCGCGTCTCGCAGATCGACCCGGCGCGTAACGAGCTCGTGCTGTCCTTTGCCGATTCGACCGACCAGATCGTGCTGCGCTACGTCTGGGGCTGGAACGGCGTCGACGCGGTCCGCTTCAGCGACGGCACATCGTTCACGCTCGACCAGCTCCGCGACATGGCGGCCGATGTCGGCACCTGGCAGGACGACCGCATCGTCGGCTCCGCGCGCGGTGAGACGTTCAGCGGTGGCGCGGGCGATGACGTCATCATCGGCGGCGGCGGTGACGACGTCTACCGGTTCGGACGGGGCGACGGGCAGGATCGCATCGAGAGCAACGGTTCGGCCGACGGCAAGGGAACGCTCGTCTTCGGCGCCGGCATTGCCTTGGAGGATATCGTCGCGACGCGGGATGCCGACGGCAACATCGTGCTGTCGATCAACGGGACCGACGACCGCGTCACGCTGGTCGATCCCGCCAGCGACGTCGATCCCGTCATCGCGAAGGTGCTCTTCGCCGATGGCCGCAGCCTCAGCTACCGAACCCTTGCCGCCGCGATCGCATCGACCGACGGCGACGACCATATCATCGTTCCCTCCGATCTCGCCAATCCCGACATCGGCACGGCGATCTCCGGCGGTCTCGGCAACGACCATATCGAAGGCGGACGAGGTGCCGACGTCGTCACCGGCGGCAAGGGCGACGATCTGCTGGAAGGCGGCAGCGGCGCCGACCTCTATTATTTCGGGCGCGGCGACGGGCAGGACACGATTGCCGATGTCGAGATCACCGATGCGTCCAAGGTCGACAAGGTCCATTTCGCGGCCGGCATCCTGCCGAGCGATATCCGCTTCCTCTCGGTCGGGCCGAACGACCTCGTGATCGGCCTCGTCGGCAGCGACGACCGGTTGACGCTCAAGGACATGTTCCGCGCCGGCAACAGCGCGACCGATTACGGGATCGAGCAGTTCGAGTTTGCCGACGGCACGGTGTGGCAGCTCGCCGACATCATCTCGCACGCGGCGGCGTCGACCGGCGCGGGCGCCGATTCCATCGATTTCGGTCCGCAGCTCGACGTCGCGGTCACCCTCGACGGCGGCGCGGGCGACGACGTGCTCGCCGGCGGCGTCGGCGACACCACTTATGTCTTCGGCCGCGGCTATGGCCGCGACACCATCCGCGAGGCCGCCAACGCAGCAACCTCCAGCGACACGCTGCGCCTGAACAGCGGGATCGTGCCGAGCGATGTCGTCGTCGTCAGGGACGGCAACGATATCGTGCTGCGCTTTGTCGGCAGTGACGACCGGTTGACGATCGTCGGCCAGGCCAATGCGACCTCGCCGCCCATCGATGTCGTGCGGTTCAACGACGGCACGCAATGGAGCGCGGCGACGCTGCTGTCGCGCGCGCTCACGCCCGATGCGGCCGAGCACGTGCTGCATCCCAGCAATTCGTCGTCCGATCCGTTCGCCGACGCGGTCTTCGCAGGCGCAGGGTCGGGCCCCGGCGGCGGAGGATCGCAGGGATCCTCGACCATCGGCCTTGCCCGTTACGACGCCGTCTCGCGGCCGGTCACCGGCCTTGCCGTAGTCGGTTCGGCGACGGACCTCGGCAGCGGCACTTATCAATTGACGCCGGAGGCCGGCAGCAGGGTCGGCGCCGTCTGGGGCAGCATCGACCTCGCGCAGAACGTGGTCTGGACCACGAAGATGTTCTTCGGCGCCAACGAGGGCGGTGCCGACGGCCTCTCCTTCGCCGTTCAGAACAAGAGCGCAGCCGAACTGACAGGGTCGGGCGGCGGCGGAATGGGCACGCTGGTTTCCGGCTCGTTCGGCATCATCTTCGACACCTGGGGGCAGGCGACCGATTTCAGCCAGTTCGTGGTCAACGGCCAGGCCGGCGACGACAATTTCGATCCCCGGCACGACTTCAGCCAGCTCGAGGATGCGGCCTGGCACGATGTCGTCATCAGCTGGGATGCGGCGAGCAAGACCTTCAGCTACAGCGTCGATGGCACGCTGATCGGACGCAAGACGTATGATGTCGTCGGCAGCCTGTTCGGGGGCGATTCCGACGTCTGGTACGGCTTCGGTGCGGCGACAGGCGGTGCCACCAACGATCAGCGGGTCCAGATCCTCTCGGTCACCACGCTGCAAGGGGCCGGCGTCGACCCGTCGACGGTCGGGACCATCGAGCAGATCGGCTCGGGCCTGTTCGCGCGCGAACTCGCCGGTGCAGCCGCGCAGAACAGATACGATGTGTTCGTGCCGCTGTCGCGTTGGGGCGATCGTGTCGACGTCGTCACCAACTTTAGGAGCGGTGATGCCGGCGACAGTCTCAATATCGCCATTGCGGAGGGATTGTCCGGAACGCTGCTGGCGCGCGCCGCCGGCTCCGACACGCTGATTTATTTCGCGGAGCAGGGCACGCAGAGCTTTGCTGACGCGAGGCTGCTGTTGCAACTGGACAATGTCTCGCCGACGAGCCTCACCAGCGTCAACTTCGCCGGTGCCGCGTTCACCGTGGTTGCCAACCAGACGTTGACCGCCACCGGTGCGCCCCCCGTTCAAGGCGGTTGGGGCGACGACACGATCAACGGCGACAATTCGGCCAACACGCTGTCCGGCGGGGCCGGCAACGACACGATCGCGGATGCCCGTGACGGCAACGACACCCTGACCGGCGGGACCGGCAACGACTGGCTGCGCGGCGGCGGCGGCAATGACACCTATGTGTTCAACCGCGGGGATGGCCAGGACACCATCAGCGATTGGAATTACGGGACCGACACCATCCAGTTCGGCGCCGGCATCACGGCCGCGGACGTCGTTGTCACGCAAGGCAACAGCGGACAGGATCTCATCGTCACCATCGTGGGGACGGACGACAGGATCACGATCGAGCGCGGGCTCAGCGCCGACTACAATCGAATCGAACAACTGCGGTTCAGTGACGGCAGCACGCTCAGCTACACGCAGATGGTCGATCGGTCGCTGACGCCGACGACCGGCAACGACACGTTTGCCGGAGACCAGTTCGCCAACACGATCTCGGGCGGGGTCGGCAACGACACGATCTCGGATGCCCGTGAAGGCGACGACACCCTGATCGGCGGTACCGGCAACGATTGGCTGCGCGGCGGCAGCGGCAACGACACCTACGTCTTCAACCGGGGCGACGGTCAGGACACCATCAGCGACTGGAATTACGGCAATGACACCATTCAGCTCGGCGCCGGCATCACGGCTGCCGATCTGGTTGTAACGCAAGGCAATAGCGGCCAGGACCTCGTCATCGCCATCGCGGGAACCGAAGACAAGATCACGATCCAGCGCGGTATCGACACCGATTGGAGCCGGATCGAGCTGCTGCGCTTCA
Organism: uncultured Bradyrhizobium sp.; assembly: GCF_936943645.1. GTDB lineage: Bacteria > Pseudomonadota > Alphaproteobacteria > Rhizobiales > Xanthobacteraceae > Bradyrhizobium. The sequence continues at coordinate 72,994 of NZ_CAKZJO010000087.1, forward strand.
GCGACGGCGCCACGCTCAGCTATGCGCAGCTGCTCGACCGCTCGCTGACACCGACCAGCGGCGACGACATTTTTGCCGGGGACCAGTTCGCCAATACGATCTCGGGGGGTGCCGGCAACGACACGATCCTCGACGGCCGCGACGGCGACGACATCCTGATCGGCGGCACCGGTAACGACTGGATGCGGGGCGGCAACGGCAACGACACCTATGTGTTCAACCGCGGCGACGGCCAGGACGTCATCAGCGACTGGAGCTACGGCAACGACACGATTCTGTTCGGGGCAGGGATCTCCGCAGCTGACCTCTCGTTGACGCGCGCCAGCAATGGTCAGGATCTGATCATCGCCATCGTGGGTACCGAGGACAGGATCACCGTCCAGCGAGATATCGATACCGACTGGAGCCGGATCGAACTCTTGCGCTTCGCCGACGGCAGCACGCTCAACTACACCGACATGCTCGCTCTGGCTGATGCCAACGATCGCAGCGGATTGACCCAGATCGGGGCGGTGCTCGGCAACGGCATCGTCGGGACCGACGCCGCCGAATTCCTCAATGCGTCAGCCTATGCGACCGGCGCCATATTGGATGGTCGTGGCGGCTATGATCAGCTGACGGGCAGCGCCTATAGCGACGTGCTGACCGGCGGCGCCGGCAACGACGTGCTGACGGGTGGTGCTGGCGCGGACACCTACCGGTTCTCGGCGGGCTTCGGCCAGGACACGATCGACGAATCGACCTCGAACGGCAGCAACAACGTCATCGTGTTCGATTCCTCGCTCTCGATCGATGATTTCGTGCTGGAAGCCTATGTCTCGACCGACGGCAACGGCAACTCCGATTTCGGTCAGGCCCGGCTGCGCTTCAACGGCAGCGACGACCGGATCACGATCGCCGATCTCGATACGATCCAGCAGATCCGTTTCGCCGACGGCACCGTGCTCGACAGGCAGCAGATGCTGGCCCGCGCGGTCAGCCTCTCCAGCAACGACCGCTCCTTCTCCCCGTCGGACATGCCGATTCCGAATCCCCTGATCGGATCGGCAAAGGACGACTTGATCGAAGGCCGTGGCACCGACGACAACCTGCTCGGCGGCGACGGCAACGATCGCATCTACGGTGGCGACGGCGCCGACATCCTGACCGGCGGCGTCGGCAACGACCTCCTGTCCGGTGACGCGGGTGCCGACGTCTATCGGTTCTCGGCCGGCTTCGGCCACGACAGGATCTCCACGGGCGACATCGGGCTCGACTGGATCGAATTCGATTCCAGTCTTACACCAGCCGACATCGAGGTGCTGCGCCCCTATGATGTGTACGAGGGCGGTGGCCTTACCGACGACCTGCTCGTGCACGTCAAAGGTACCGGAGACATCATCGAAGTTCGCTACACGCTGGCGCCGGATCCTTACCAGAGCATTGCCGGCATCCGCTTCGCAGACGGAACGACGTGGACGCTGGACGACATCGTCAACGCCGCGGTGGGGACGCCGGGCATCAACGTACAGGGCGCGATCTCGGACGACACGCTGGTCGGCACGACTTACACCGATTCCCTCAATGGAGGCGGCGGCAACGATACGCTGATCGGGGGGGCGGGCGACGACGATCTTTGGGCCGCGGAAGGCGACGACATCCTCGATGGCGGCGCAGGCCGAGATTCCCTGATCGGTGATGCCGGCTCGGACACTTACCGCTTCTCCAGCGGTTTCGGCAACGATTACGTCAGTGATTTCCGCGAGGCAGGCTCGACCAACGCGATCGTTTTCGATCAGACCATCTCGGTCTCCGACATTGCGGTCTATTTCTCGCAGACCGGCGACCTGATCCTGAGATCGGTCAATTCGGACGATTCCATTACGATCGGCAGCGCCTATGCCGATGAAACCACCGGTGTCGATGAAGTCCGTTTCGACGACGGGACGATCTGGAACCGCGATCAACTCGTTGCCGCCGCCGTGGCGCTGCCGGGCAGCGTGGTCCTGGGCGACGCGACCGATCAGACGCTGAACGGTACCGCTTTCGACGACGGCATCTTTGGCGATGCTGGGAACGAAACCATCATCGGCGGCGCCGGCAACGATATTCTCCAGGGTGGTGACGGCAACGACATCCTGATCGGCGGAGCGGGCCACGACGAGCTGGACGGCGGCTACGGCAACGACATCTATCGCTTCTCGGCCGGATTCGGCTCGGACACGGTTTACGTCACGCCGTACTATGCAGACGACACCGACGTCATCGAGTTCGACGCGACGATTGCCGCGGCGAATGTCCATCTCACTTTCGAAGGAGACGGTTACCCGCCGAGCATGTTGCTGACGATCGACGGCAGCACCGACCGGATCATGCTGAACGGTCTCCATGCGACCTCCGAGATCCATTTCGCGGACGGCACGATCTGGGCATATGACGACATGGCCGCGCTCGCCGCGCCGTGGCTGGGCGTCAATCTGCAGGGCGACCAGGGCACCGACGTTCTCGGAACCAGCGGCTGGGACAAGCTCGAGGCCAATTACGGCGTTGCGTCCACGCTCAAGGGCTTTGCCGGCGACGACGTCCTCAACGGATCCACCGGCGACGACATCCTCGAAGGCGGTGCCGGCGATGACGAGATGCAGGGCAACCAGGGATCCGACACCTACCGCTTCGCGGCGGGCTTCGGCCAGGATCAGATCTACGAATGGGGATCCGACGTCAACCACATCGTCTTCGATTCCTCGATCTCCTCCAGCAATATCATCATCGAGCACGAGGCCGGCTATAACGGCGACATCACCTATGCCGACGTGATCCTGCGCGTTGCGGGGACCGAAAACCGTATCATTTGGGGCGGCGGCTTCGGCTCCGCCGACTTCGACATCGCGTTCGCCGACGGCACGGTCTGGAATGCCAACGACATCAGGGCGCGCTGGAACCTGATTGAGCATCCCTATCAAGGCGGCATTCCGATGGTCGGAGGCGCCACCAACGACACCATGTACGGCTCGGTCGACGCCGACGTCATGGAAGGCGGCGGCGGCAACGACAGCCTCAACAGCTACGGCGGTAGCGATATCCTGGTCGGAGGGACCGGGTCCGATCAGCTGTTTGGCGGTATCGGCAGCGATACCTACCGCTTCTCTGCCGGTTTCGGCGAGGACTGGATCTACGATTCCGTCAACGGCGCGGACGTCAACGTCATCGAGTTCGACGCGACGATCGACCCGGCGCAGATCAACGTCCTCACGGACGCCTCCAATCTCTCGGGCAATTACTATCTGTCGATTGCCGGCAGCGAGGATCGCGTCTGGGTCTCGCGTAACGCCCACGATGCCGTGATCTCTCAGGTCCGTTTTGCCAACGGCACGGTGTGGACCGCCGCCGACATCGAGGCGCGCCTGACCTATTCGAACCGGTCCACGATCACGAGCTCGGCCTCCGGCGCACAGATGGTCGGTACCGCCGGCAGCGACAACCTGACCGGCACGGCCGGCGCGGACGACATCAACGGCGGCGGATCGGTCCAATGGCACCCGGTCGGCGCCAATCTGCTCGTCAACGGCAGCTTCGAGCAACTCGCCGCGGATGCCAGCCCGCAAAGCTGGGGTTATTCGGCAACGACGTTGCCAGGCTGGACCCGGATCAACAGCACGCAGCCGGGGACGACGCTGGGCATCGAGCAGATGACGTCCGGCTTCAACGGCGTCGCCGCAACCAACGGCACTTACTGGCTTGATCTCGACGGGACGGGCTCCGGCGGCACCAACGTTCAGATCGCGCAGGACGTCACCGGTCTCACCGAGGGCGAGACGCTCCTGGTGCAGTTCGACCACGCCAACCGCACCTGGGACTGGAACGGCTCGTTCGACGTGCTGTGGAACGGCACGGTGGTCGCGAGCTTCAACAATACCGGCACGGCGATGGTGCGCTCGAGCGTGCTGGTCACGGCAGCCGCAGGCACCAACCAGCTCAGCTTCCGCGGCACCGGCAACCAGGACGGCGTCGGCGCCTCCCTCGACAATGTGAGCCTCACGCGGACGCAGGCGGTCGCGAGCTCTGCGATCGGCAACGACGTGCTGTCCGGCCTCGACGGCGACGATCTCATCCGCGGCGGTGCCGGCGACGATGTGATCTCCGGAGGCAACGGCAACGACACGCTCAACGGCAATGGCGGCAACGACACCATCAACGGCGATGCCGGCAACGACATCCTGATCGGCGGCAAGGGTAACGACAATCTGGTCGACGGCCAGGGCAACGACGTCTACCGCTTCGCGGCCGGCGATGGTCAGGACACCATCACCGACGCGAACGGAACCGACCGGATCGAGTTCGGCGCGGGCATCAGCCCGGCCGACGTCAATGTCGCGCTGGTCGGCAACTCCTCGACGCTCGTCGTCACGTTCCGCAACAGCGACGACCGCATCACTATCAACAACGGCTCGGCCAACGACGGCAGGGCCATCGAGACATTCACCTTTGCCGACGGCACCGTGTGGACCTTCACCGACATCGTCGCGCGCTGGAAGACGCCGACTGCGGGTGCCGACATCATTCTCGGCACCACGAACGGCGAGATCCTTGCGGGCGGGGCGGGCAACGACAGCCTGATCGCCTTCGGCGCGGCCACGCTGCTCGGCGAAGGCGGCGATGACACCCTGACCGGCGCGAATGGGGCCGATATCCTGGTCGGCGGCACCGGCAACGACACGCTGAACGGTGGACAAGGCGACGACGTCTACCGCTGGGGCCGCGGCGACGGCAGCGACACGCTCACCGACACCGGCGGCACCGACCGCGTCGAGATCGGCGCCGGCGTCGCGCCCGGCGACATCAAGGTCACCTCGCCGGACGGGCGCAGCTTCGTCCTGCGAATTCGCGACACCGGCGAAGAGCTCAAGCTCACCGATGTGATCGCGAATACGAGCAACGTGATCGAGAGCATTGCCTTTGCGGACGGCACCGTCTGGACGATGAACGATCTGAGGGATCAGTCGTATATCGGAGAGGACGCCGCCGACGCCATGACCGGCACCAGCGACGCGAACCGCCTCGACGGGCGCGGCGGCAACGACAATCTCTCCGGCCTCGGCGGCAACGATTTGCTGCTCGGGGGCGCCGGCGACGACACGCTCAATGGCGGGACGGGAGACGATCATCTGGTCGGCGGCCTCGGCAACGATGCGCTGTCGGGCGGCGCCGGTGCCGATACCTATGTGTTCGCGGCCGGTGACGGCAACGACACGATCACCGACGGCGGCGACGCCACGAACGACACGTTGCGGATCGAAGGCTATGGCCTGTCGCAGATCCGCTTCGGCGCGGTCGGCCAGGACCTGGTCATCCGCTTCGCCGGAAGCGCCGATCGCATCATCGTCCGCAACGGCCTCGGCAGCGGTGTCAGCGATCTCGTCGATGCCTTCGAGATTGCGGCCGACGGCGTCACGCTATCGTTGGCTGACGTGCGTGCCCGTCTGGTCGAGGATGTCTCTGTCACCGGTGAGTTCCTGGCCGGGAGTGCCGCCGATGACGTGCTCACCGGCGGAACCGGTGACGACTATCTGAACGGCGGCGAGGGGGCCGACATCCTGTCGGGCGGTGCCGGCAACGATCAGTTCGGCGATATCTCAGCCGATGGTTCCGTCGACACGCTGACCGGTGGCGCCGGTCGCGACACCTATTACTACCTGCCGGTCCGGCAGGGCGCGGCGCCCATCGTCGCCGACGTCATCACCGACTTCCAGGCGGGCGCCGGCGGCGACGTCATTCGTCTGATGACCAGCAATCCCAACCCGTTCGAAGGCGGCAGCATATTCCTGGCGCAATCGGGCAGCGATGCGGTCGTCATGATGCGGGCCAATTCGGGACCCGACCAGGAACTGGTGCGCCTGCTCGGCGTCGACGCCACGACGCTGACCTCAGCCAATTTCGACGGCGTTCCGATCGCGATCGACAATTCGATCAGCATCAATGACGACGATACCGGCCATGCCCTCAACGGCAGCGCGCTCGACGACCGCATTTTCGGCAATGGCGGCAACGACGTCATCAGCGGCTTCGGCGGCAATGACCGGCTGGCCGGCGGTGGCGACAATGATGTGATCGACGGCGGCCTCGGCAACGACCTGATTGCGGGCCAGGAAGGCAACGACCAGATCATCGGCGGTGGCGGCAGCGACATCATGTCCGGCGGCTCCGGCGATGACGTCATCACCGGCTATGGCGACGGCAGCTTTGCGACCGACACCGACGTGTTCGAGGGCGGCCAGGGCGACGATCAGTTGTTCGGCGGCACCGGCACGGACGTCTACCGCTTCGCGCGCGGCGACGGCCGCGACACCATCTCCGATCTCGGCGGTAGCGATCGCCTGGAATTCGCCGCGGGAATCGCGGCCGCGGACGTCAGCGTCGTGCAGATCGGCCGCGACGTCGAGCTGCACGTCAACAACGAGGGTGGCCGGATTCGCGTGACCGGCGCGCTCGACGGCGCCAGCGCCATCGAGACGATCGCCTTTGCCGACGGCACCAATTGGACCTGGAACGACGTGCTGACGCGATCCCTGCAGGGGTCGAGCGCCGACGACGTGCTCGCGGTTCCCGCGAGCTTCCAGGGCAACTCCGTCACGCTCGACGGCAAGGCGGGGAATGACACCCTGCAAGGCAGCGCGGGCGCCGATACGCTGATCGGCGGCACCGGCAACGACGTGCTGCAGGGAGCGGGCGGCGACGACACCTATGTGTTCGCCCGCGGCGACGGTCAGGACGTCATTCTCGATAGCTCGGGCACCAACACGCTGAGCTTCGCGGCCGGGATCCTGGCAAGCGATATCCGCGTCGTACGAGGGCCTATCAATCTGGTGCTCGAAATCATCGGCACCGGCGACCGCGTCGATCTCGGCTCTGCGGCGACGCCGGACATGGGCGTCTCGCGCGTCACCTTCGCCGACGGCACGGTTTGGACCGCATCGACCCTGATCGCACTCGCCCGCGCTGCGACCGATGGCGACGATGTCATTCGCGGCGACGATCTCGACAACACGCTGGCCGGCGGCGCCGGCGACGACCTGCTGATCGGCAATGGCGGGGCTGATGATCTCGACGGCGGCACCGGGAACGATCGCCTCGAAGGCGGCGCCGGTGACGACACCTATCGTTTCGCGGCCCATGGCGGCCACGACCGCATAGCCGACACGGCCGGCAACGACACATTGCTGCTGGCGGCGGATATCGTCCCCGACGACGTCACGGTGTCGCAGAGCGAGGACGGGGCTGATTTCACGCTGATCGTCAAGTCGACCGGCGCACGCATCACCATCGAAGGCGCGCTCGGCGCAGGCGGCATCGAAACGATCCGCTTTGCCGACGGCACGGTGTGGGGCACCTCCGATCTGATCGTGCGTGCGCCGAGCTTTGCCGACGACGTCTTGACCGGCGATGCCGGCAACAACGTCATGGTCGGCGGTCTCGGTAACGACCATCTGTCCGGCGGTGCCGGCAACGACACCTACCGCTTCGCCCGCGGCGATGGGAGCGACGTCATCAACGACAAGGCCTCGTCCGCGGCCGATCGCCTCGAGATCAGCGGCTACACCGCAGCGGAGGTCAGCTTCCACCGCATCGCCGCCGACAGCGACGATGTCGCGATCCGCTTTGCCGGGACGACCGACCAGATCGTCATCGTCGATGCGCTCGCCGCCAATTCCGCCGGGGTCGAGACCATCGCGCTCGCGGACGGCACGCAGTACACCGTCGCCGACATGAAGCTCGCGATCCTCGCCAGCCTCACCACCGACGGCAACGACATCATCATCGGCACCGACGGCGCCGATACGCTGATGGGCGGCAAGGGCAACGACCTCGTCGACGGCGGCTATGGCAACGACACCTATCTCTATCGCCGCGGCGACGGCGACGACCGCATCAACGCGGTCGGCAAGGGCACCGACGTCCTGAGCCTCGCCGACTACAACGTCGCCGACGTCGTCTCCGCCGTGCGCGCCGGTCCCGATAGCAACGATCTCGTGCTCTCCTTCGCAGGAGCGGGCGATCGCGTGGTGCTGACCGACGCCCTCAGTCCGTCCAACAATCCGTCGTTCGGCCTGTCGGTGCGGTTCGCCGACGGCACGGTCTGGAATCGCGACGCGATGCGCGCCCGCGCGCTGTCGGATATCGACGGCAGCGGCAATGACAACGTCTACGGCTTCGACGGCAACGACACCTTCGCCGCGCGGGCCGGCAACGATTTGCTCTCGGGCGCTGCCGGCGACGATCTCTATCTGTTCGGGCGTGGGGCCGGCAACGACACGGTCGTCGATTCCGGAACGAACGGCACCGACCGGATCGAGATTGCGGATTTCACCTCGTCCGAAGCCCATGTCGAGCAGCTCTATCGCGGCTCGGACGCCGTCGTCATCCGCTTCACCGGCAACAGCGCCGACAGCCTGACCGTGTTCGATGCGCTCTCGACCGATGCCAAGGGCATCGAGAGCTACGTCTTCGCCGACGGCGTGGTCTGGACCAAGGAGACCTTGCGCGAGCTGCTGGGCAACCGTGCCCCGACCGCTCTGGGCGACGGCTTCTTCTCGGTCACGACAGGCGTCGAGCTCGTCATCAAGGCGACCGACCTGCTCCGCAACGATTTCGACGCGGACGGCGATGCACTGACGATCATCGGCGTCGACGCTGGCACCTCCGGCGTTGCCACGATTGATGCCCAGGGCAACATCCACTACACCGCGACCAACGGCTATTACGGCTCCGCCTCGATCAGCTACACGATTTCCGACGGCCACAACGGCTTTGCCACGGCTTCGGTCGATCTCAAGGTACGCCCGGTCGCAACCGCCTATCCGGATACGGGCTTCACCGTCGCCGAGGATGGCTCGCTGGTGATCCGCGTCGAGCGGCTCCTGGCCAACGACCTCGACGGCGACCGCATGATCGTCGGCCAGGTCTATCAGGCCGTCAACGGGACGGTCGCGCTGGCGAGCGATGGCAACATCACCTTCACGCCCAACGCCGATTTCAACGGCACCGCCGAGTTCAGCTATGTCGCGAACACGCCCGAAGGCGGCCGGGCCGAGGCCAGGGTGACGATCCAGGTCACCGCGGTGAACGATGCGCCGGTGGCGCATGACGAAACGGTCAATGCGACGCCCGAAAGCACTGCCTTCACGCTCGATCCGAGCGCGCTGACCGCCAACGACAGCGACATCGATCACGACGGGCTCTCGGTGCAGTCGGTGATCTCCAACGCTGATGTCACTGTGACGATCGGCGACGATGGTCTGATCCACGTGACCCCGCGCGCCTATTTCTGGGGCAACGCCCACTTCGACTATGTCGTCGCGGATCCCAGCGGTGCGACCTCGACGGGCCGGGTCAACTTCACCGTCACCCCCGTCAACGATCCGCCGGAGCTGCACGACGACCGGTTCGAGACCACCGACAACGGGGATCCGATCCGGGAGGACAACCCGATCGTGATCGGCGCCGACCGGCTGCTTGCCAACGACATCGAGCACGACGGCGAGACCATGACGCTCACCGCCGTCCGCAACAGCCATGGCGGCAACGCCGTGCTGCTCGAGAACAACACCGTCCTGTTCACGCCGACGCCCAATTTCAACGGCGATGCCTGGTTCGAATACCAGGTCGACGACGGTCACGGCGGGATCGCCTGGGCTCGCGCGACGCTGGCCTATCAGCCGGTCAACGACCTGCCCGACGCCGGTAACGACAGCTATACCGACCAGAGCCTGCCGATCCTGCGCGGCACGGAAGACCATTCGATCGAGATCCCGATCATCGAGTTGCTCAAGAACGACAGCGATATCGAAGGTTTCGCGGTGCAGTTCGAGAGCGCCGGCAACGCGGTGCATGGCGACATCGAGGTCACCGACCACGGCACGATTATCTTCACGCCGGATGCGGATTTCTGGGGCGAGGCATCGTTCAGCTATCTCGTCCGCGACAACGAAGGCGCGGTCGACGGCGCTACCGTCACGATGTGGTTCGAGAATGTCGGTGACGCGCCGCCGGTCGCGCAGCGCGACGTCATTTATGTCAACGAGGATATCCCGACCGTCATTCCGATTTCGGCACTGCTCGCCAACGACACGGACGTGGACCGCGATCCGCTCCGCTTCCTGGGCTGGCGGCTGTCGACGACGCTGGATGCGCTGGTGTTCGGTGGCGATGCCGGCCAGAAGCTGAACGGCACCATCGAGTTCGACGCCGACGGCAATCTGGTGTTCACGCCGAACCGGGACGCGAGCCAGAGCTCCGGCTTCGTCTACGGGGTAACCGACGACGCCGACGGCTCGGCGGAAGGCTATGTCGACATCATCATCGTCCCGACCAATGACGATCCGACCGTCGGCCAGGACGAGGGCTTCGTCACGCCGCTCGACGCACCGCTGGTGCTGCGCGTCACCGATCTCCTGAAGAACGACTACGACATCGAGCAGGCCGATCACGACGGCGACGGTGTGATCGACGACGATCTCGACAACCCGAACCGCGCCCGCCCGACCTTCGTCGGTGTCGACGGCGTCTACGACGCGGATGCGCTCGCGCTCGGCCAGCGCGTGCCGCGCGGCACCGCGGAGGTGGTCGACTGGAATGGCGAGAAGTTCATCGTCGTGCACTTCGCGGCCGGCTTCACCGGCCAGGTCGCGGTCGAGTACCGCATCGCCGACACCGATGGCGCGACCGATACCGGCTTTGCGATGGCGTCGGTGGCCGACAGCTATAACGGCCTGCTGCGCGGGACGGCGAAGGCCGACTACCTCGTCGGCACCGAGGGCGCGGACCTGATCCAGGCGCTCGGCGGCAACGACTTCGTGTTGGGCGGCGGCGGCAACGACCGGATCGAGGCCGGCAGCGGCGACGATCAGATCGATGCAGGGGCCGGCGACGACTGGATCGACGCCGGCGACGGCGCCGACCGCATCACGGGCGGCGACGGCTACGACACCGTCAGCTTCGAGAACTCCGACTTCCTGGTGCGCGCCGACCTCGAGTCGCGCGTCGGCCAGGGCGGCTATGCCCAAGGCGACGTCTATATCGGCGTCGAGGCGCTGATCGGCTCGCAATATGCCGATCAGCTCGGCGGCGATGCCGGCGACAACCGCCTCGAAGGCCGCGATGGCAACGATATCCTGGAGGGACGCGGCGGCAACGACACGCTGCTCGGCGGTGCGGGCGACGACATCCTGACCGGTGGGGCAGGGGCCGATATGCTCGACGGTGGCCTCGGCAACAACACGGCCGACTACAGTTTCGGCGCGACCGGCGTGTCGATCTCGCTGGCGTCAGGCACTGCCCATGGCGGCGATGCCGAGGGCGACGTCCTCACCAACATCCAGAACCTCACCGGCACCGATGCCGACGATACGCTGGAAGGCGATTTGCTCGCCAACATCCTGTCGGGCGGTCGCGGCGACGACATTCTGATCGGCAATGCCGGCGACGACACTCTGATCGGCGGCCGCGGTGCGGACCAGCTGATCGGCGGCGACGGTATCGACACGGCCGACTACACGCTGTCGACGGAAGGGGTCATCGTCGACATGGCCAACGGCGCGGCCGGCGGCGGCGATGCGCTCGGCGATACTTTCTCCGGGATCGAGATCGTCCAGGGCTCGTATCAGGACGACACCATCCGTGGTGACGGCGGCGACAACCGCATCCGCGGCGGCCGCGGTGCCGACATCATCGACGGACGCGGCGGCTTCGATATCGCCGATTACAGCCGCGCCGACGAAGGGGTCACCGTCAATCTGGCGACCGGACTCGGTACTGCAGGCGAAGCGGCCGGCGACCAGCTCACCTCGATCGAGATGCTGGTCGGCTCGCTCTGGAACGACCAGTTCACCGGCAGCGCAGGCGACGACTGGTTCCAGGGGCTGCGCGGCGACGATGCCATCGCCGGCGGGGCCGGCTCGGATACCTATGTGTTCGGCTTCGACGACGGCCAGGACGTCATCACCGAGCAGGGTACCGAGACCGACACCGACCGCCTGGTGCTGTCGTCTGCGATCGCGCCGAAGGACGTCTCCGTCATCCGCGAGGGCAACGACCTCCTGCTCGAATTCGAGCGGCAGGACGGCTTCCTGATCGACACCGTGCGCGTGACCGACCACTTCCTCGGCGCCCAGAGCGGCATCGAGGAGATCGTGTTCTCCAACGGCACGGTCTGGGATCGCGACCGCATCGATCAGCTGCAGCAGCTCGGCCGCTTCAATGCCGCCGACGACATCGTGCATCTCGGTGTCGAGGACGAGCCGGTGGTGATCGATCCGGCGACCCTGTTCGCCAACGATGCCGACAGCGCGGTCGACCTGACGCTTGCCAGCGTCGGCAATGCCGTGAACGGCACCGTGCGCGTGCGCGAGGACGGCAAGATCGAATTCCTGGGCGCGCCAAACTACAACGGCGATGCCTTCTTCAACTACACCGTCCGCGACCAATTCGGCCGCGAGTCCACGGCCCGGGTCGAGGTCGATCTCGCGCCGGTCAACGACGCACCGACGGCGGTGGATGATCCGCTGGTCTACGCCGTCGAGGACCAGATCCTGCGGATCCGCATCGACACGCTGCTCGCCAACGATTTCGACGTCGATGGCGACGCCGATCTGGAAGGCTTGCACATCGTCTCGATCGCGCCGCTGACGAACTCGTCCGGGCAGGCGATCGACAGCTACAAGGATAACGACTACCGGTACGAAGCCACCAATGTCACTGCGCGGCTGGATGGCGACTACATCGAGTTCAAGCTGCGTCCGGACTATTTCGGCGCGGCTGGGTTCGTCTACACGCTGGCCGACGCCAGCGGCGCGACCTCGACCGCCAGGGTCGAAATCTCGATCTCGCCCGTCAACGACGCGCCGCGCGACCGTGACACCTATCGCTGGATCCGTCTCGGCCAGGATACCGCCGTCACCGTCGCCGACCTGATGGCCAACACCTACGATATCGAGGGCGACGGCTTCACCTTCGTCGGCCTGCATGGCGGCCTCGACGACAACCCCGCCAACAATGGCAGCCTGGTGTTCGACCAGGCGACCGGCACCATCACCTTCACGCCGGCCTCGCTCGGGCAGGCGAGCATCGAATATGACGTGATCGACGCGCGCGGCGCGGCGGCGACCTTGACCTACGACTTCAAGGTCAAGCCGCTCAACGACGCGCCGAAGGCCTATAACGACTACGGCTACCGGACGCTCGAGGACCAGATCCTCGTGATCGACCCCGCGACGATCCTCGCCAACGACACCGACGAGAACGGCGACACGCTGGTGCTCGACAGCATCGCCCGGTTCGCCGATGGCGGCAAGGTCCGCCTGCGCGATGACGGCATGATCGAGTTCCGGCCGGCGCCGGACTACAACGGCGCCGCCGGCTTCCAGTACACGATCAGCGACGGCCATGGCGGCACCGCGACCGCCTATGTCGCGATCACGGTACTGCCGCGCAACGAAGCGCCGATCCTGCGCAACGACTATGTCAGCGGCCTGGAGGACGGTCCGCTGTTCGTGATCCCCGGCGAAGCGTTCGGCAACGACATCGACGCGGACGGCGACGTGCTGTTCTTCAAGCGCTCGACAGTGCTCGGCGTGGTCGACCACCGTTATCTGTCGGCCGGTTACGCGGTCAGCGCGGCCCTGGCCGACGGCTCGGCCCTGCCGTCCTGGCTGCAGTTCGATCCCGCCACCATGCGATTTACGGGATCGCCGCCGGCCGGAATGGACCCGCTCTCAGTCGACGTCTGGGTGAGCGATCCCTCCAATGGGCGGATCTTCAATACGCGGTTCGAGCTGACGGCGGGCGATATCTCGGGCGGTTTCGATGCCGGGACCGATGTTCTCAAGGGCTACGAAATCCGTTCCGCCTTCGCGGTCGACTACGAATTCAGTGCGTCCGATCTCGATGCGGACACGACCGTCACGGCCAAGCTCGCCGATGGCTCCGTGCTGCCGTCCTGGCTCAGCTTCAACGCCCAGACGCTGCAGTTCACGGGAACGCCGCCCGAGGGGACGACGGACCCGATCAGCATCCAGCTCACCTTCTCGCATCCGGCCGAAGGCGGTGGCAATCCCAGGACCTTCACCGATAACATGACGCTGGATCCGGCCATGCTGCCGGCCGGCGTTACCTATAACAGCCAGATCGCGCTGCTCGACACCAGGAGCGGGACGGTTTCGGCCTCGATCATCGGCGGCCGTCCGTTGCCGGATTGGCTGTCCTTCGACGCAGCGACGCGCACGGTCGGCCTGAGCGGCTTCGCGCCGGATGCGGATGCGCAGCTGGCGCGCCTGCAGGTCGTGTTTACGCCGGCACCGCGCGTGCTTCCCGACGGAACCTATGCCTCGAGCAATCGCGGTTTCACGCTGGAATTCTTGGTCGATCCGCACGGCGATCTCGCAAGCCAGATGACCGCGATCAACCACGCGCTGGAAGGCGAGTCCTATTTCGCGGACCAGGGCGTGTTCGCGCTCGACCTGAAGGGCGCCGGTGCCATCACCGCGACCCGCGAGAGCGGCGCGCCGCTGCCGGACTGGCTGAGTTTCGACCCGGCCACCTTCACCTTCTCCGGCATGCCGCCGGCCAACTGGGTCGGCGCCGTGCCGGTCCGCCTGGATATCGCCGCGGGCAACGGCCATCCCGCGATGTCGATCATCACCGAAGCCGTGGTCGACGACACCTTCAAAATTGCGCCGTTCCCGGCCTCGACGGTCGTCTCGCCCGGGCAGATCAACGTCAACGTTCCCACCGACTTCAACGGCACGGTGGTGCTGAGCTATGACGCCACCGACGAGAAGGGCGGCGTCTCCGGCACTCCGGCGCTGATCTTCTACGACGTCAAGCCGACGCGCGAGCGGCCGGACACCGCGGTCGACAATCTGACGGGGCGCGAGGGACAAACCACGCGCTTTGCGGTGACCGACCTGCTGCAAAACGACTTCGACCGCGACCGCGATGCCTTGCGGATCCTGTCGCTGGGGCAACCGGCCAACGGTTCGCTCGTCATCGAGCTCGCCCATGCCAATATCGCGCCGCCCGCCGGCCTCGGCCAGCTCGAGGGTGCGGTCTGGAGTGCGATGCTCGCCGACGGCTCGGCGCTGCCGACCTGGCTCACGATCGACAGCGCGACCGGCGCGCTCTCGGGCGATGTGCCGCTGGCATTCGCTGCGAATCTCGACATCCGCTTCACGCGGACGCTCGGCGGCGACAGCCAGAGTGCGACCTTGAGCCAGCACTTCGACGGCAATTCCGGGGCTTTCGTCGTCTACACGCCGGCGGATGCCTTCTCCGGCGATGACGGCTTCAGCTATGTCGTGACCGATGACCACGAAGGTCCTTCGACCGGCTCGGCCATCGTCCATGTTGCCGCCGTCAACGATCCGCCGACCACGGTCGAGGACATTGTCGCGGCGGTCGAGGACACGCCGCTGCTGATCGACCCGGCGACGCTGCTCGCCAACGACTACGACGTCGACAACAACCCGATCCGCTTCGTCGACGTTGCGAACGCCACGCACGGCACCGTCAGCTTCGACGGCACCCATATCGTGTTCACGCCCGACCACAATTTCGAGGGCGTCGCGACGTTCGAGTACATCGTGACCGACGACACCAATGGCTCGAGCACGGGCAAGGTCAAGGTCAACGTCGCCTCGACCAATCACGCGCCGATCGCCGCGACCGACGTGTTCGAGACCGTCGAGGACACGCCGTTCGAGTTCGCCACTGCCGATCTGCTCGGCAACGACAGCGATGCCGACGGCGACACCATCACGTTCCAGTCGCTGTCGCGCAGCGCCGGCAACGGCCGCATCGTCGAGCTGCCCGACGGACGCTGGCAGTTCGTGCCGAACGAGAACATCAGCGGCGCGGTCAATTTCAGCTACACGATCTCCGACGGACGCAAGACCTCGACCGGAACCGTGACGTTCAACGTCGATGCCGTGAACGATGCGCCGATTGCCAATCCGGACGGAGCCGGGACGGCCAACGACCCGCTGGGTGTGTTCAGGACGACCCAGGACCAGGCCATCACGATCGACTTCGCCGCGCTGATCGCCAACGACCGCGACGTCGAAGGCGACAGCTTCGAGATCGTCGAGGTGTTCGACGGTGACCAGGGAACGGTGGTGCGCGTCGGCTCGACCGCTGTCTTCACGCCGAATGCCGGTTATATCGGCGATGCCGGCTTCCACTACCGCGTCACCGACAGCCATGGCGCGTCCAGCGTCGGCTTCGTCACGCTGCTCGTCGCACCCAACGTGCCGCTGCCGATCCCGGTGTCGGATGCCGGCTTCGAGGTGCTCGAAGACGGCTTCATCGACATCGACCCCGCCGCGCTGATGGCGAACGACGTCACGCCCGAGGGATCGACCCTGACCTTCGTCGGGCTCGAAGGCGCCGAACTGCTCGCGAACGGCAAGTATCGCGTGACGCCCGCCGCCAACTTCAACGGCGAGCTGGTGCTGCATTATTCGGTCAAGAACGAGCAGGATTTCGCGGTCTCGACCACGGTCACGATCAACGTGCTGCCGGTCGCCGACGCTCCTGTCGCGCGTCCCGACACGCTCGAGATGCGTGAGGATTCCCCGCTGACGCTGTTTGCGAGCCAGCTGCTGGCCAACGACAGCGATGCCGACCAGCAGGCGTTCGTGCTCACACGGATCGTCGCGACCTCTGGTGTGACGGTCACCGATCTCGGCTTCGGCCAGCTCCAGATCACGCCGAATGCCGACTTCAATGGACCGGCGTGGTTCGACTATGAGATCGAGGATTCGACCGGCCTGACCGCAACGACGCGGGTCAACGTCAACGTCGCGGCGGTCGACGACGCGCCCGTGATCTCCGCGGTTCCCGTGCTCAAGGGCATCGAGGATCAGCGCTTCAGCGTGACCCTGCCGGCCGGCTTCGTCAGCGACGTCGACGGCGACGCGCTCCTGGTCGAAATCCGGGGCAAGGACGGCACGGCGCTGCCGGCCTGGCTGCAATACGATCCGCAGACGCGGCTGCTGAGCGGCGATCCGCCCGCCAATTTCAACGGCACGATCCAGCTCGAGATCGCAGCGACCGACGGGACCGCTCAGACCGTGCGCGAGCTGCTGGTGTCGATCGCCCCGGTCAACGATGCGCCGGTTCTGGCCCATCCGTTGGACGACCAGGCCGGCCGCGAGGGCGAGGCGCTCGATATCGCGCTCGACAAATCGGCCTTCGCCGATGTCGATGGTGACACGCTGACGTTCGCCGCGCGCTTGAGCGACGGCAACCCGCTGCCGGCATGGCTGAGTTTCGACGGCTCGCACTTCACCGGCACACCACCGCAGAACGCGGCCGGAGACTTCGACATCGAGGTCACCGCGAACGACGGAACGCTGACCGTCAGTGACGTGTTCCGGCTGAGCGTCGTTTCGGTCAACCAGGCCCCCGTGCTGTCGGTGCCGCTGGCCGATGTGTCCTCGTCCGAAGATGCGCCGCTCACGATCGCGATTCCCGCCGGCAGCTTCACCGACCCCAACGGCGACCCGCTGACCTATTCGGCGACGCTCGCCGACGGCAGCGCGCTGCCGTCCTGGCTTGCCTTCGACGGCACGAACTTCACCGGCACGCCGCCGGCGGACTTCAACGGCAGCTTCGATATCCTGGTCACGGCCAGCGACGGCGCGCGCGTTGCAAGCGACGTCTTCCGAGTGACCATCACGCCGGTGAACGATGCGCCGGTGGTGGCGCAGGCGCTGGCGGACGTGTCGTCGCCGGAGGATGCTCCGGTGTCGATCACGATCCCGGCCGGCAGCTTTACAGATGTTGACGGCGATACGCTGACCTACGCCGCGACGCTCACCGACGGCAGCGCGCTGCCGACCTGGCTCAGCTTCGACGGCACGACATTCACGGGCACCCCGCCGTCGAACTATAACGGCGCGATCGACATCAAGGTCACGGCGAGCGACGGCTCGCTTACCGCGAGCGAAATGTTCCGCCTGACCATCACGCCGGTGAACGATGCGCCGGTGCTGGCGCAGCCGCTGGCCGATATCGTCTCGCCGAAGAACGTCCGCGTCACCATCCCGGTGCCGACCGGCAGCTTCACCGATCTCGACGGCGACACGCTGACCCTGACGGCAACGCTGTCCGACGGCAGCGCACTGCCGTCGTGGCTCGCCTTCGACGGCGCTACCTTCACCGGCACGCCCCCGACCAATTACACCGGTGCGATCGACATCAAGGTCACGGCGAGCGACGGGGGGCTCACCGCGAGCGACGTGTTCCGCCTGACGATTCCGTCGGTGAACAACGCGCCCGTGGTCTCGATCCCGCTGCCTGACGTCTCCTCGCCGGAAGACACCGCTGTCTCGGTCGCGATCCCCGCCGGCAGCTTCACCGACGTCAACGGCAACCGGCTGACCTATACGGCGGTGCTCTCCAGCGGAGCCGCGCTGCCGACCTGGCTCGCCTTCGACGGCGTCACCTTCACGGGCACGCCGCCGGCCAATTTCAACGGCACGGTCAGCATCAAGGTCACCGCCAGCGACGGTGCGCTGTCGGCCAGCGACATCTTCGTGCTGACGATCACGCCGGTGAACGACGCGCCGGTGCTGTCGGTGCCGCTGTCCGACGTCAGCTCGGCGGAAGATGCCGCGGTGTCGTACACGATCCCGACCGGCCGCTTCACCGACGTCGACGGCAACGTGTTGACCTATTCGGCGACCTTGGCCGACGGCAGCCCGCTGCCGTCCTGGCTGACGCTGACCGGCGCCAAGTTCGCCGGCACGCCGCCGCTGAACTTCAACGGGTCCATCGACATCCGGGTCACCGCGAGCGACGGTACGCTCTCGGCGAGCGACGTCTTCACCCTGACGATCACACCGAAGAACGATGCACCGGTGCTGTCCGTGGCGCTGCCCGACGTGACATCGCCGGAAGATACGCCGCTATCGATCGCGCTTCCCGCCGGCAGCTTCACCGATGTCGACGGCGATACGCTGACCTACACCGCGACGCTCTCGACCGGCGCTGCGCTGCCGACCTGGCTCTCCTTCGACGGTACCAATTTCACGGGAACGCCGCCGGCGAACTACAACGGCACGCTCAACATCAAGGTCACGGCGCGCGACGGTGCTCTGGCGGTCAGCGACACCTTCGCACTGACCATCACGCCGGTGAACGACGCGCCGGTGGTCGCAGTGCCGCTGTCCGACGTCAATTCGGCGGAAGATGCCGCGATCTCCTACACGATCCCGGCCGGCCGCTTCACCGATGTCGACGGCAACACGTTGACCTATTCGGCGACGCTGGCGGATGGCAGTGCGCTGCCCTCCTGGCTGACGCTGACCGGCACCAAGTTCACCGGCACGCCGCCGCTCAACTTCAACGGCGCCATCGACATCAGGGTCACCGCGAGCGACGGTACGCTTTCGGCCAGCGACGTCTTCACCCTCAACATCACACCGAAGAACGACGCGCCGGTGCTGGCAATGGCGCTGCCTGACGTGACCTCGCCGGAAGATACGCCGCTGTCGATCGCGATCCCGGCCGGCAGCTTCACCGATGTCGACGGCGATACGCTGACCTACACGGCAACGCTCTCCACGGGCGCGGCGCTGCCGACCTGGCTGAGCTTCGACGGCACCACCTTCACCGGCACGCCGCCGGCGAATTACAACGGCACGGTCAGCATCAAGGTCACCGCCCGCGACGGCGCACTGTCGGCGAGCGACATCTTCACGCTGACCATCACGCCGGTGAACGACGCGCCCGTGGTTTCGGTCCCGCTGTCCGACGTCAACTCGGCCGAGGACGCTGCGGTCTCGTTCACGATCCCGACCGGCCGATTCACCGATCCGGACGGCAATGCGCTCACCTACACCGCCACGCTGGCGGATGGCAGCCCGCTGCCGTCCTGGCTGACGCTGACGGGCACGAGGTTCGCCGGCACCCCGCCGCTGAATTTCAACGGGGCGATCGACATCAAGGTCACGGCCAGCGACGGCACGCTCACGGCCAGCGACGTCTTCACCCTGACGATCACGCCCGTCAACGACAAGCCGGTCGCGGCCAATGACGGTCCGTTCTCGGTCACCCATGGCGACACGCTCGCCATCGCGCGCGCAAGCCTGCTCGCCAACGACACCGATATCGACGGCGACAATCTGACCATCGTCTCCGTCGGCACGCCACCGAAGGGGACCGTCGTGATCGACGGGCAAGGCGTCAGCTATACGCCCGATTTCGGTTACGAGGGGACCGACAGCTTCACCTATACGATCAGCGATGGCGTCGCGACGGCGACCGCCACCGTCAGCCTCACCGTCTCCAACGCCTTCGAAGGCTGGGTGGTCGGGACCGCCAGCTCCGAGACGCTGACCGGCGACGCGGTCGCTGCGAACAGCATCTATGGCGCCGGTGGAAACGACGTCATCACCGGCGGCGCTGCCGCGGACCGTCTGGCCGGCGGGATCGGCAACGACACGCTCAACGGCAATGACGGCGATGACCAGTTCTGGGGCATGGCCGGCAACGACACGATCAATGGCGGCAACGGCACCGATACCGCCTATTACAACGGTGTGATGTCGACCTATTCGATCGTCACCTCGGCGGGGTCGGTTCAGGTCACCGACAATTCCACGGCGAATGGCAGCGACGGCGTCGACACGCTCACCAGCATCGAAAGGCTCGTCTTCCGCAACGGCGAGATGGTCACGCTGGCAGCGCCGATCATCCTCGATCTCGACGGGCGAGGCGTGGAGACCACGACGGCCAGCCAATCCTCGGCGAAGTTCGACATCGATGGTAATGGCACCGCCGACGACACCAGCTGGATCGGAACCACGGAAGCCTTCCTGTTCCTGGATCGCGATCGCAACGGCACCGTGAGCGGCATCTCGGAGCTGAGCTTCGCCGACGACGTGGCAGGCGCCCGCTCCGACCTCGAGGGACTGCGTGCCTTCGACAGCAACCGCGACGGAATGCTGTCCGCCGACGACATTCGGTTCTCCGACTTCAATTTGTGGCAGGACCGCAATGGTAACGGCACGGCCGAGGACGGCGAGATCGTGTCGCTGGCCGCGGCAGGCGTGCGCTCGATCGATCTGGCGGCATCGGCAACGGATGGGTCCTGGGCGTTCGGCAGTACCGTGGTCGTCAATCGCGGCAGCTACACCCGGGCCGACGGAAGTACGATGGACTATGCCGATGCCGTGCTGACGCAGGCGGCGCCGCAACCGCTCGCCGCCGCCGACGCGAACGCCGCAAGCTCGGCCCAGACGCTGGCCTCGGCGCTCGAGATCCTGTCCGCGAACCCTGCGCCTTCGATCGGCGAGCAGTTCTGGCACGCGATGAATGCGATGACGGGGTCGGACATGCCGGACGCAGCGGCGGACGCCGCCAATCCGTCGCACCCTGGCGGCGACGCTGACAGTTGGGTCGGGCACGTCGCGAATGGAGTGGGGACAGATCAGGCGCCGGCGCTGCTCGCACTGATGCGGCAGGAGATGTCGGCGTTCGGCACCAATGCGGGCGCCGCCGACCTTGCCTGGCGCAAGGACGCGGCCACGCATCCGATGGACTATTTCGCCTGACGCCGCGGGCTGCCGCGCTGCATGGCGATCTCTGAAGAAAGGGGGCAGGGCCGTGGCTTTGCCCCCGTTTCGCTCGCGCGAATGTGAGCTGGCCGCGGTTGAGCTGAATCAAGCAGATGCCGCCTGTTCCTCATTACCATTCGGCTTGGCGCTGATGGTGATGGGAGAAGCCAAGTTGGAGTCCGATCAAGGTTCACGCAAGCCGGGCCTGGCGATGGCTGCCATCTTCGCGGGTGGCTTGCTGCTCGTCATGCTGCAGTTCGGCCTCGCCACCTACAGTTCGACCGAAACCATTCCCTACAGCCAGTTCGAGCAGCTGCTCGCCCAGGACAAGATCACCGAGGTCTCCGTCGGCACGGATACGATTCAGGGGAAATTGAAAGAGCCGCTTCCGGGCGGCAAATCCGCCTTCATCACCGCGCGGGTCGATATGGCCCTGGCCGACAAGCTCGCCGCGAAGGGCGTGAGCGTGACCGGCGTCCCCGGCGGCGGCGCGTTGCAGACATTGCTGTCCTGGATATTCCCGGTTCTGGCTTTTTTTCTGATCTGGTTCTGGCTCGGCCGCGGCATCGGAGGAAGTCAGGGCCTGGGCGGGCTGATGTCGATCGGCAAATCCCGCGCCAAGGTTTACGTCGAGAAGGACATCAAGGTCACCTTCGCCGACGTCGCCGGCGTGGACGAGGCGAAGTTCGAGCTGCAGGAAGTGGTCTCGTTCCTCAGGGATCCCAAGAGCTATGGCCGCCTGGGTGCGCACGTTCCCAAGGGGATTCTGCTGGTCGGGCCGCCGGGGACGGGAAAGACCCTGCTGGCCCGTGCCGTGGCGGGAGAGGCTGGCGTTCCCTTTTTCTCGATCTCGGGTTCGGAATTCGTGGAGATGTTCGTCGGCGTCGGCGCCGCGCGGGTTCGGGACCTGTTCGAGCAGGCCCGCAAGGCGGCGCCCTGCATCATCTTCGTCGACGAGCTCGATGCGCTCGGGCGCAGCCGCGGGCCGCAATCGTTCGGCGGCTATGACGAGAAGGAGCAGACGCTCAATCAGCTCCTGTCCGAGCTCGACGGGTTCGATCCCAGCGCCGGCGTCATCCTGCTGGCGGCGACCAATCGCCCGGAAGTGCTGGACCCCGCGCTGCTGCGCGCGGGCCGCTTCGACCGACAGGTGCTGGTTGACCGGCCGGACAAGACCGGGCGCGTTGCAATCCTGAAGGTGCACGCCCCCAAGATCCGGATGCGCAAGGACGTCGACCTCGACAAGGTGGCGGGTCTCACGACCGGCTTTACCGGGGCCGACCTTGCGAACCTCATCAACGAAGCCGCGATCGCTGCAACCAGGCGAAGCGGCGAGGAGGTCACCTTCGACGATTTCGTCAGCGCGATCGAGCGGATTGTCGCCGGCATCGAGAAGAAGAGCAGGGTGCTCGGCAAGGACGAACGGCGCCGGGTCGCCTATCACGAGATGGGCCATGCCCTCGTCGCCGCCAGCCTGCCGGGCGTCGATCCCGTGCAGAAAGTGTCGATCGTTCCACGCGGGATCGGTGCGCTTGGTTACACCATCCAGCGCCCGACCGAGGACCGGTTCCTGCTGACGGTCGAGGAGCTGAAGAACCGCATCGCGGTGCTGATGGGCGGACGCGCGTCGGAGCATCTGATCTTCGACGGGGCGATCTCGACCGGCGCGGCCGACGATCTGCAACGTGCGACCGAGATCGCCATCGAAATGGTGACCAGATACGGCATGGACGAGACGGTCGGGCAGCGCACCTATGCCGCCAAGCCGCAGGCGTTTCTGGTGGCGGCGCAGGACAAGATCGTCGCGGCGGCCGAGGCAACCGGCCGCGAGATCGATCTTGCGGTGCGCAACCTGATCGAGGAGGGCGACCGCCGCGCCCGCGAGATCCTGCAGCGAAGGCGTGCAGACCTCGACGTCGGCGTTGACCTCTTGATCGCGAACGAAACGGTCACGGCCGAGCAGTTCGCGCCACTGATCGGCAAGCGCGGCGGTGGAAGCGAGCCGGTCGCCGCGTGACGGCGCTGGGCGCGTTCAACCTGATCTCCGTCGTCAGATGACATGCGATAGCGTGAAGCCGCCGTCATGATACCGCAGGATTGCGCGGCCCTGCCGGAAACTTGCCGGATTCTCCCGCGTTTGATCCGGGTCAAGAGTTCCAGTCGCCTGCCTCTTTAAGATGCAGATCCCTCCACGTCGCCGCGGATCATCCCCCGCTTCGGCCGCTCAGTTTCCGGGATGATGATTTCAACCGAGCCGCGCAAGACCGCGGGAATGAGCCCATGCGCACATACTACTTTGATTTCAAGGACGGCGTGCCCGTCCGGGACAGATCCGGCCTTGACCTCGTGAGCGACGGCGCCGCCATCGCGCACAGCAAGGACCTGGCCGACCGGCTGCGCCGGGAGAAGCCGAAAGGCCATCCGGACCTCCGCATCGTCGTGCTCGACGAAAGCGGCCGGGAAGTCCATCGCGAGCCGATCTATCCGGACGCGACCTGAGCACCGCGGGCGTGCTCCCATGAACTCGGCTCCGGTCCCAGACATCACGGATCCGAGATCGCCAGCCGCTTCGCAATGGTCGCCGAGACCAGATAGGCCGCGGCAATGGCGATGATCGTCGCAACCAGTTGCGCAGGCAGCGCGGTGAAGCCGAATGCGCCTCGCCACGGGCCAAGCGCAAGCGCGACGCCGGCGAGCAGGGCGCCGAAGGACGTGGCGATCAGGATGTTGGGAGGCCGGTTCGCCAGCCACGGCAATTTGCGAGACCTGATCACGAAGATCACCAGGATCTGGGTCGCGATCGATTCCACGAACCAGCCGGTTTGAAACAGGGCCGCATCCGCGTCGAACAGCTTGAGGAGAACGGCGAAGGTGATGGCGTCGAACAGGGATGAGACTATTCCCATGACGATGGTGAAGCGAAGGATGCTCGCCATGTCCCAGACTTCGGGCCGCGCGATGTCTTCACGATCGACGTCGTCGAAGGGGATGCCGATCTCGGAGAGATCATAGATCAGATTGTTCAGCAAAATCTGCAGCGGCAGCAATGGCAGGAATGGAAGAACGATCGAGGCGAGCGCCATCGACAGCATGTTGCCGAAATTCGAGCTGGTTCCCATCCGGACGTATTTCAGGATGTTGGCAAAGGTCCTGCGGCCCTCGCGCACGCCGGCCGCGAGCACGGACAGGTCAGGTGCCAGCAGGATCATGTCGGCGGCCGCGCGGGCGACTTCGGTCGCGCCGGTGACGGAGATGCCGACATGCGCGGCATGAAGCGCGGGCGCATCGTTGACGCCGTCGCCCATGAAGCCGACCACGTGATTGCGGTGGCGGAGCGCGGCAATGATCCGCCGCTTCTGGTCGGGATCGATCCGCGCGAACAGGTCGATGTGATCGACCCGGGCGATGAGCGCGGCATCGGTCAGCTCGGAGATCTCGGCACCGGTCATGATCCGGTCTGCCTTCAGGCCGACGGAGCGCGCGACATGTGCAACCACGGCGTCATGGTCGCCCGAAATGATCTTGATGGTCACGCCGAGCGAGCCGAGTGCGTGAATGGCCGTGGCCGCGTCCCGCTTCGGCGGATCGGCGAACACGCAAAAGCCGATGAGGGTCAGGTTGGCTTCGTCGCCGACGGCAATGGTCTGCTGCCCGGCCGGAATGGACCTGATGGCGACGGCCAGGAGCCGGAAGCCGTCGCGGGCATAGCGCGCCTGGATGTCCGCCATCTTCTGCTGCCAGGCGGCGTCGAGCGGATGAGCCAGGCCATCGATTTCAACGGCGACGCAGCGCGACAGGATGGATTCGGGGGCGCCCTTGGCGATCAGCATGTGCTCGCCGTCGCGGACCGCCAGAACCGACAGGCATCGCCGTTCGAAGTCGAACGGCACTTCCGCAAGCCGAACCCAGCCGTCCGTACCCTCATGGCTCGCCGACAGGATCGCGTCGTCGAGCGGACTTCGGACGCCGGCCTGGAACGTGCTGTTCAGGCGCGCCAGGCTCAGGACGCGCTCGCTGGATTGCCCCTGCGGCTCGATATGCGCCGCCAGCGTGATCTTCGCTTCGGTGAGCGTGCCGGTCTTGTCGACGCAGAGCGTGTCCATCGCACCGAGATCGTGTATCGCGGACAACCGCTTGACGATGACCTTTCGCTTCGCCATGCGCAGGGCGCCGCGGGCGAGCGTCACCGTCATCACCATCGGCAGCAGCTCGGGCGTCAGGCCGACGGCGAGCGCAATCGCAAACAGGAAGGATTCCATCGCGTTGCGCTGCGCGACGAGATGCGCCATCAGCACGAACAGCGTGAGAAACAGCGTCAGCCGAAGGATCAGCAATCCCAGCTTCCGGACACCTTGTTCGAGAGCCGTGGGCGGGGCGTTGGCCGCCATCGCCGAGGCGATCGCGCCAAAGCGCGTCCGGCCTCCGGTCGTCACCACCAGCATCCTGCCGCTTCCGCCGACCGTGCTGGTTCCCGCGAACAGGGCGTTGGTGGCGTCCGCCGGCAAGGCCGCTGAGCAGGGGCGGTCGCTCTTGAAGGCCGGAAACGGCTCGCCCGTCATCAAGGCTTCATTGATCTGCAACTCCTGCGCATCGAGCACGATGCCATCGGCGGGTATGAGATCGCCGATGCGCAGTTTCACGACGTCGCCCGGGACGAGAGACGTCACCGAGATCGTCATGTCCTTGCCGTCCCTGACGACGTCAGCCTGGATGGCGACCGATTCCCGCAACGCTTCGGCGGTGAGCTCGGCGCGATGCTCCTGGACGATATCGAGTGTGATGGACAGCGACAGCACGGTTGCGATGATGGCGAAGCTGCCGATGTCGCCGCTCAGCCCGGACAGAAGCGCCGCCGCCAGCAGCATTGCGATCAGCGGATTCCACAGGCGCTGGCCGAGCTTGCGCCAGGCCGATCGCTTTTGCGAGGCGTCGGCGCGGTTCGCTCCGAGGATCGCCAGCCGCCTGACGGCTTCGCCCTGCGACAGGCCGTCCGGGCCGGAGCCGAGCGCGCGATAGAGATCATCCTTCGGCATTTGCCAGAACGCCGCGGCCAAAGCCTTGGCCGGGATAGATTGTTCGATCATGCGAGGGCTCGACGGTCGCTGACACTGGGCGAGGCCAAGCTTAAGCGACTGCCGGCTCCCTGACTTGACGCAACTCAATTCGGTCTCACCCGGTGTGCTCAGGTCGTGTCGGGCGGGTGCGATGCCAAGTATTCGTTAAGCGCAAGCCGCATCACTTCTTCCGGCCGCCTCCGGACGGCGAAAAGACCTGATTGGCGGGCGGCTGCCCGCCGGCCGGAATGCCGATGACAATGAAGCTGCGGTCCATCGAGCTGTGACACGCGTTGCAGCCGTCTGTCAGTCCGCGCATCGATGCGGCGAACTTGCGATCGTCTCCCGCCGCAATCGCGTCGGCGACCGAGAGCAGCGGCTCCTTCATCGTCGTCACGTTGCTGATCGGAATGGACGGGTAGAAAATCGCCGCCTGCGCCAGGCTGTTGGTCAATTGCCGCAGCTCGTACGCGGCGAGATCCCAGTTCTTCGCCTTGCCTGCATACCAAAGCTTGAGGTGCTGAATTTGCGCCATGCTCATGACCTCGACGAGACGGGGCGCATCCTGCTTTGCGTTTGGAGACGGTGGAGGGCTGGACTGGGCCATCGCGGAGGTTAACGCGCCCGCCGAGATCGCCAACACGGCACACCAATTCTTCAGCGTCATCTGACCATTCCCTGCTGATTTAACGTCCTGGATATCAGCCCCGCGGGTCGCTCTCTTGCGCTGCATCAATCCGTTCTCGGCCCGTCATCGCCGCCGATCCCATTGTCGTGAAAGGCGCCGGAGTTTGCGCCTCGACAAAGTGGTCGTGACTTCAGCCACTTACCGTTGTCGAGTGCCGACATGGGGCGTCGTGCGCGGACGATGGGAAACAAGCCGTGATCGGAACCAGCCTCTGCAAATGGGCCATCAGCTACTTCGCGGTCGCGATCGCGTGGCTGCTGCTCGCGGAGATGTTGATCGTCGCCGGTTTCGGTTTTCCGAACCACGACATCGATGGTCCGGACACGCTCGTCGTCGTTCACATCGTGACCATCGGCTGGTTGAGCACGGTCCTGTGTGGCGCGTTGTTCCAGTTCGTGCCGGTGCTGGTCGCAAAGCCGCTCTATGCGGAACGCTGGACGCTGCCGGCACTTGCGCTGCTGACGCTTGGCCTGACTGTTCTGCTCGCAGGCTTTCTCACACTGGGCGGCCACCTCAACGGACCGCGCTGGCTGCTTCCCGTCGGCGCCGGCCTGCTGATCGCCGGTTTCGCTCTGGTCGTTGCCAATCTCGGCATGACGCTCTGGTCGGCGCGTCCCTTGTCGGGGCCGGCCCGGTTCGTCGCAGCCGGACTTGCCTGCATCTGTGTCACGGCGAGCTTCGGCGGCCTGTTCTCGCTGGTGCTGTCCGGAACTGCAATCGGTGCGCAATGGCCGGACTTGCTGGTCTCGGGCGTTCCGATCCATGCGCTCGCGGGGCTCGGCGGATGGCTGACATTCACGGCCATGGGCGTCAGCTATCGCCTGCTCGCGATGTTCATGCTCGCGCCCGATAGCGATGCGCGGCTCGGCCGGCTGGCCTGGCTTGCCGGCGTCATTGCGCTGGCCGTTGGACTCGTCGGTGGCGTGCTCGCACTGTGGCGCATGACGGGACTCGATCTGACGTTTCTGCTGGCGGCGGCCGCGGCGCTGCTGTCGCTGGCCGCCTACGGCCGTGACGTGCTCGGACTCTACAAGGCGCGCAAGCGCCGTGCGCTCGAGCTCAACACGCGCATGAGCCTCGTTGCACTGGCGAACCTCGTTGCCGCCGCAATCCTCTGTGCTGCCTTCGTTGCGGCCGGCGCTTTCCTGCCCCATGTCGGAGCACTCGCCTTTCTCGTCGCGTTCGGCTGGCTCAGCGGCCTCGTGCTCGCCAATCTCTACAAGATCGTGCCGTTCCTGACCTGGCTCGAGACCTATGGACCGGTGATGGGCAGAGTGCCGACGCCGCGCGTGCAGGATCTCGTTGCCGAGCGCCGCGCGTTGAAATGGTTCGTGCTGTTCTTTGCCGGAAGCTGGATGGCGACGCTGATGCTTCTGATCGACGCGTCGATCGGCTTTCGCCTCGCCGTCGCGGTGGTGACGCTTGCGACGCTCGGCCTGAGCGAGGAATTCATCAGGGCCCGGCGGCTTGCGGATGTGGCGGAGCCGCTGCGCTTGCCGACGGGAGCTGCCATGCCCCATCTCCTGGTCACGCGGAACTGAAAGGGAGACTGCAATGACCGCATTCGTCGACGTCGATGTCCGGCCGATCCTGCGTGCGGGCGGCGAGCCGTTCTCGATCATCATGGCCGCGCTCGCGCAGCTGGCGCCGGGGGAGGGGCTGCGGCTCTACGCGCCCTTCAAGCCGGTTCCTCTGTTCGACGTCATGGCAAGCAAGGGCTTTGCACATCGCGAAGCCGAGCTGGAAGGCGGCGAATGGGAGATCCGCTTCATGCCGGACGATAGCCCGCGCGATGCGGCCGAGCCGGCCCCTGCTGCGCCGGGCGATGGCGATTGGCCGGAGCCTGCTGTTCATCTCGACAATCGCGACCTCGATCCGCCGGAGCCGATGGTTCGGATTCTGGCGGCGCTGGAGCAGCTCGCGCCGGGCCAGACGCTTCACGCCTTGCTCAGCCGGGAGCCGGTCTTCCTGTTTCGGGAGCTGACCAGGCGCGGCCATCAATGGCGCGGCGGCTTCACACCGCAGAAGGACTCCTATCAGTTGACGGTGAGGGTGCATTCATGACGATCAATGATGAGGATCTCGTCGCCCGGATCAGGCAGGCGCTGAAGGTCGTGATCGACCCGGAGCTCGGCCACAACATCGTCGATCTCGGCTTCGTCTATGATGTGTCGATCGATGACGGTGCCGCGCACATCACCATGACGGCGACCACACGCGGCTGTCCGGCCGCGTCCTTTCTCAAGGAGGGGGTCGCCAATAGCGCGTCCCTCGTCCCGGGCGTGGATACGGTCGATGTCATCATGACGTTCGAGCCGCCCTGGCAGCCTTCGATGATCGCGCCGGGTGTCAAGTCGTCGCTCGGTTTTGCCGAGGTGAACTGAGCCGGCGGTGGCCGAAGCTGCGCCGCCGGCTACGCCTCTTTGGCGCCCGGGCCGGACCAGATCCCCGCGGATGCGCGAAGCTCCGGCAGGTCGAGCAGGTTGATCGCGCGGGCGGCGATCTGGTCGATCACCTCGTCCAGCGACTGAGGCCTGAGATAGAAGGCCGGCATCGGCGGCGCGATGATCGCGCCGATCTCGGTGGCTTGGACCATGCTGCGCAAATGGCCGAGATGCAGCGGGCTCTCGCGGACCAGCAGCACCAGCCGGCGCCGTTCCTTGAGCTGCACGTCGGCCGCGCGGGTCAGGAGGTTGTCGAGCTGTCCCCAGGCGATGGCCGAGAGCGTGCGGATCGAGCAGGGCGCCACGATCATGCCTGCGACAGGGAATGAACCGCTGGCGATCGCCGCGCCGATGTCCTGACAGGAATGGTCGCGAAAGGCGAGCGCGCGCAGCCGCGCCAGCGCATCGCGTCCCACTTCCTCGCTCAGCGTACGCTCCGCTGCGGGCGAGACCACGAGGTGCACCGCGTAGTGCGGATTATCGGCCAGCAGCTCGACGATGCGCACGCCGATCGCGGCGCCCGAGGCGCCGCTGATGCCGACGATGATGCCTCGCCGTCCGCTCATGTCAGGACCGGCGCGCGCGCGGGCATGCCGGACAGGCCGAGATTCGTCCACATCGCGTCAACGCGCGCGACCACGGCGGGGTCCATCGCCAGCGGAACGCCCCATTCCCGATCCGTCTCCGGCGGTATCTTGGTGGTGGCGTCGATGCCGAGCTTGCCGCCGAGCCCTGATTTCGGTGAGGCGAAGTCGAGATAGTCGATCGGCGTGTCGGTGAGCGTCACGAGGTCGCGCGAGGCATCGCTGCGCGTCGAGACGGCCCACATCACGGCCTGCCAGTCGCGGATGTCGATGTCGTCGTCGACCACGATCAGGAGCTTGGTGTAGCTGAACTGCGGCAGCATCGACCACAGGCCGAGCATCAGCCGCCGCGCCTGTCCGGGATAGCGCTTCTTGATCGATGCGACCGCGATCCGGTAGGAGCACGCTTCCGGCGGCAGCCAGCAATCGGTCACTTCAGGGAATTGCTGACGGATCAGCGGCACGAACAGGTGGTTGAGCGCCTCGCCGATCCGCGACGGCTCGTCCGGCGGACGGCCCGTGAAGGTCGAGAGGTACACAGGCTGGCGCCGGCTGGTGATGGCCGTCACGCGCATCACCGGGAATTCCTCGACGGAATTGTAGTACCCGGTGTGATCGCCGTAGGGCCCTTCGGGCGCGGTTTCGGTTGCGGAGACGAAACCCTCGATGACGATCTCGGCCTCGGCGGGAATCGCGAGCGGGACGGTGAGGCAGGGCGCAAGATCAGGCCGCTCGCCACGCAGGATGCCGGCAAAGCGCAGCTCCGACATGGTCTCGGGCAGCGGCAGCACCGCGGCCAGGATGGTGGCGGGATCGGCGCCGATGACGACCGCGACCGGCATGTTGCGCCCGATCGCCTTCCATTGTTGGTGATGCCGCGCGCCGCCGCGATGCGCGAGCCAGCGGATGATGGCGCGGTCGCGGCCGAGCACCTGCATGCGGTAGACGCCGACATTCTCCTCCTGATCGGCGGTCGCGGAGTCCGGCGGCACGGTGATCACGAGCGGCCAGGTGATCAGCGGCGCCGGTTCGCCCGGCCAGCAGATCTGGACCGGTAATCTCGCAAGATCGATGTCGGGCCCCATCGTGACGCAGTCCTGCACCGGCGCGGCCGCGCGCGTGCGCGGGCGGGTCGCCAGCGCGGCGCGGGCGAGCGGGAGCTTGTCGAAGACGTCCCTGATGCCATTCGGCGGTCGCGGCGCACGGAGTTCGGCCATCAGCTCGCCGAGCTGTTCGAGACGTTCGGGCACGATCCCCATGCCCCACGCGATCCGCTCGACCGTTCCGAACAGATTGGTGAGGAGCGGCATCTCCGAGGGACGGCCGTCGGCCCTGACCGGCTGCTCGAACAATAATGCCGGTCCGTGTGCTCCGAGCACGCGCCGGTGGATCTCCGTGATCTCGTGGACGACGGAGACCTTTTCGCGAATGCGTCGCAACTGTCCCCGGCTTTCGATGAAGCGCAGGAAATCCGACAGGTCGCGAAAGCGCGGCACATCACGTTGCAATTGAGCAGGCTCCCAAAAAATCACAGCTAGCCGGGCTGTTTTTGGTCTTCATTGTTCCGGCTCAAATACAGCGGCGTGCAATCCGTCCAGATGTGGGGGCATGATTGATCCGTCCGCCGCATCGCCCGGCCATTTGCCGACGATTCCGCCGCTCGTCGCATTTGCAATGCGCCCTTTGCCTCTGCTGCCGTTGCAGCTCGTTCTCGGCGGCGTGCTGCAGCGGATCCACCGGCGCAATCCTGCACTATTCGACCGGCTCGGCCCTCACGCGCGTGCGTGCTTCGGCATCAAACCGATCGATCTGCCGTTTGCCTTCGTGGTCGAGGCGAAGCCGCCGCGCCTGTCCGTCGTGCGTGATCTGCCGCCGGGACTTGATGCGCGGATCTCGGCTTCATTCGCCAATCTCCTGGCTCTGCTCGAAGGCAAGGTCGACGGCGATGCCCTGATGTTTTCGCGCGAGCTGGTCATCGAGGGCGACGTCGAGGCGGTGCTGGCGCTGCGCAACGCGATCGACGACGCCCAGCTCGATCTCGCCGCTGAAGCGTCCTCGCTGTTCGGCCCGTTGGGCGCGCCGGCGCGGCGCGTCTTCGAAGCCGCCCGCCGCCAATTGATCGGCCCACCGGGACAAGGCGAGCAATCGAGATGATGGAACTGATCTGTCCTGCCGGGACGCCGGCGGCGCTCAGAAGCGCGATCGATGCTGGCGCCGACGCCATCTATTGCGGCTTCAACGACGAGACCAACGCGCGCAATTTTCCGGGGCTGAATTTCAGCCGTGACGAGATGCGCAAGAGCATCGCGCTGGCGCATGGCCGCGGGGCGAGGGTCCTGGTGGCCATCAACACCTTCCCGCGCGCTTCCGCCGTCGACATCTGGCATCGCGCGGTGGACGATGCCGTCAGTGCCGGCGCCGATGCGCTGATCCTCGCCGACATCGGCTTGATGGACTACACGGCACGGCGCCATCCTAACCAGCGTCTGCATGTCTCGGTTCAGTCCGCGGCCGCAAATCCCGATGCCATCGCCTTCTATGCCGAGACCTTCGGCGCAAAGCGCGTCGTGCTGCCGCGCGTCCTCAGCGTCCCCGAGATCGCCGAGATCACCCGGGAGTCCGCCTGCGAGACCGAAGTTTTCGTATTCGGCGGCCTCTGCGTGATGGCCGAGGGGCGCTGCTCGCTGTCCTCCTATGCGACCGGAAAGTCGCCGAACATGCAGGGCGTCTGCTCGCCGCCGAGCCATGTCACCTATGAACAGACGGCGGACGGGACGAAGTCCAGCCTCGGTGGCTTCGTCATCAACCGGTTCGGGTTGAGCGAGCCTGCGGGCTATCCGACACTGTGCAAGGGCCGCTTCTCGACCGCGCAGGGCGCCGGCTACATCTTCGAGGATCCCGTCAGCCTGGACGCCACCACGCTGCTCAAGGGCATGCGCGATGCCGGCGTCACCGCGCTCAAGATCGAGGGCCGCCAGCGCGGCCGCGCCTATGTCGAGAGCGTGGTGCGGCATTTCCGTCGCGCGCTCGCGGCGCTCGAGAGCGGGAGCGAGGCCGACATCGCGAGCCTGAAGCCGTTCACCGAGGGACAGGCCTCCACGCTCGGCGCCTATCGCAAGACCTGGCGCTAATCCTTTCGAATTTGTGAGATCCAGCGATGCAACTCAGCCTCGGTCCTGTTCTCTACAATTGGGCGCCGGAACGCTGGCGCGATTTCTATCTCCGGATCGCCGATGAAGCGCCGGTCGACGTCGTCTCCGTCGGCGAGATCGTTTGCTCCAAACGCTCGCCGTTCTTCGCCGACCACATTCCTGCCGTGGTCGAACGTCTTGAGAGCGCGGGCAAGCAGGTGCTGCTGAGCTCGCTGATCCTGGTCTCGCTGCGGCGCGAGCGCCGCCAGACCGAAGAACTCGCTTCGGTCGAAGGCGCCATGGTCGAGGTGAATGATCTGACCTGCCTCCGGGCGCTCGCAGGCCGGCCGCACGCCATCGGTCCCTTCGTCAACATCTACAACGAAGCGAGCGCAGCCTTCCACGCCGCGCACGGGGCGAAGCGCATCTGCCTGCCGCCGGAATTGCCGCTGGCTTCGGTGGCGACGATCGCGAAGGCCATTCCCGATGTCACGACCGAGGTGTTCGCGTTCGGCAGGGTGCCGCTGGCCATCTCCGCCCGCTGCTATCATGCGCGCCTGCACAAGCTCGCCAAGGACAATTGCCGCTTCGTCTGCGAGAAGGACCCGGATGGGCTGCTTCTGAACACGCTCGAGCAGCAGGACTTCCTGACCATCAACGGCGTGCAGACCCTGTCGCACACCTGCGCCAATCTGCTGGGGGAGGCCGCCATCCTGCGCGAGAGCAAGGTCGGCTCGCTGCGCCTGTCGCCGCAGGATTGCGACATGGTCGAGATCGCGAAGATCTTTCGCGACGTGCTGGACGGTCGCGACGACGTCGACGGCGGCAACCGCCGCCTTGCTACGGCCTATCCCGGCGTCCCGTTCTCGAATGGATTCTTGTGGGCCGAGCCGGGTCACCTCTACCATCGCGCTCGGTCAGGCGACATGCAAGGCGTGGCGCCGCAGATCGGCGGCGTGTGATCCGATAGTCCATGGCGGCCCGTGAGCCGGGCCGCCATGTCCTTGAGCTCGACCGGGACCGCTGGTCTCGATCAGGCCGCGTTCGATGCCTTGGCGTTGACGCCCTTGCGAAGCGCCACCGTGTTCAGCTTGGTGTTGGCGGCCTTCTCCTCGTTCAAATTGGTCGTGAGGAAGCGTACGATATCGTCGTGGCCGAGCTCTTCGGCCCATGCGATCAGCGTGCCGTAGCGGGCCATCTCGTAGTGCTCCACGGCCTGCGCATTGGCCACGATCGCGGCGTCGAGCACGGCCTTGTCCTCGATCTCGCCGGCGGTCGCGTTGGCTTCCTTGATGAGGCCGTCGATGGCAGGGCATTGCGTGCCGCTAGGCTCCTTGCCGAGCTTGGCGAACACCTTGCCGAGCCGCTCGACCTGCTTGTTGGTCTCCTCCAGATGCGCTTTCAGGCCGGCGACGAGGTCTTTGTTGGTCGCCTTCTCGATCATGTCCGGCAGCGCCTTCAGGATCTGCTGCTCCGCATAGTAGATGTCCTGCAGCCCGTGCAGCAGCAGGTCTTCCATCGTCTTGATGTCCTTGGTGAAGAATCCCATAAAAGACGCCTCCTTTTCACAATGATGGCACTGGAACGCTCCACGCTGGCAGCTGTTCCATTCCGTGTGCAGACCAGGAGAGCCGAATGAGCGATGGAGTTGATCATCTTGCGGGCCTGCTCGGACGCGCCGCGATGGACGTGTGGGGCGATATGCCTCGCGACATCCAGGAGGCGCTGTTCGAAGCGGCCATGAAGGGGCGCGCGACCGAACGTGAGGAGCTTGCGCGGTTGTTGCACGAGCGGCATCCGCGCACGCTTCATCCAGCCCGGCCGGTATGAGGCGGAAAAGCAGGAACGAACTTGCGAGCTCATGATTGGTAAGTTGGATGACGCGTCGCCGAACGACCCGCATGAAGTTCGGCAGACGCCTTGGCTCAACCGCTGACCACATCTGAGAGCAGATCGCTGTGACGGGACTGAACATCGGAAAATGGTACGACCCGATCTCGGAGCGGTGGATCGCTCCTCGCGAGATCAGCGCCGTCGCCGGCTACGGTCAGCCCAGTGCCGAGAAGGTACCGGACGGATACGAGCGAGGCGAGGCCCAGCGCATCTGGCAGCTGTTGGTGGATTGCTGCGCCGGCGAGTGATGCGGCCACCGGTCGCGAGTTGTACGGCACGGAATAGTTCTGCCGGCCCATGCCGTCAGTGACTTCAACGAAGCTGCAAAGCCTTTCGTTCCCCGCGATACGGCTGCCCGCCGGGCTCCGCGCGGAGCAGACCAGCGATTCCGTCAAGGCTGATCTCGACGACGTCCGGGCCGGATCGGTATAGTACCACCCCGATTGCAGGCCGCCGGAACAAGGATCAGACATGGACGATACGATTGGCTTCCCCGACCCCGGTCTGGACCTCTCTGATGGCTTCAAGCCGCACACCTCGCATTGGGGCGTGTTTTCGGCGCGTCAGGGCGCAGCGGGGCTCGAGGTCCGGGCCTATGCGGGCGATCCCGATCCCAACGGCATCATCGATAATTTCCCCGGCGCGCTCCGCCACCAGGCCCGCATCGCCCAGCCGGCGATTCGCCGCGGCTGGCTCGAACGCGGACCCGGCCCCGATGATCGCCGCGGTCGCGACGAGTTCGTCCCGGTGAGCTGGGAGAAGGCCCTCGACCTGCTCGGCGACGAGCTCGGCCGCATTCGCGACACGCGCGGTCCCGGGGCCGTGTTCGGCGGCTCCTATGGCTGGTCGAGCGCAGGCCGCTTCCATCATGCCCAGAGCCAGGTGCATCGCTTCCTCAACATCGCGCTGGGCGGCTATGTGCGCTCGGTGAACAGCTACTCGTCCGGCGCGTCGTCGGTGCTGCTGCCGCAGATCCTGGCGGGCTATGAGGACATCACCAAGCGCAACGTCACCTGGGAGCAGATCGCGGAAACCACCGAGTTCGTGCTGGCCTTCGGCGGCATGGCGCTGAAGAACTCCATGGTGGCCGGCGGCTCGATCAGCAAGCACGTCGAGCGCGGCGCGATGGAAGCGGCGCGCCGGCGCGGCTGCGAGTTCGTCCTGGTCAGCCCGCTCCGCGACGATCTGCCGGTGGAAGCCGGCGCCGAATGGATGAGCTGCGTGCCCGGCACCGACACCGCGTTGATGCTCGGCATCGTCCACACGCTGGTCAGCGAAGGTCTGCACGACCAGGCCTTCCTCGATCGCTACACCGAAGGCTGGCCCGTCTTCCTGCGCTATCTCATGGGCGAGAGCGACGGCCAACCCAAGCATGCCGAATGGGCTGCCGCGATCTCGGGCGTCGACGCGAACACCGTCCGCAAGCTGGCACGCCGCGCGGCCGGCAAGCGCACGCTGATCACCGTCTCGCATTCGCTGCAGCGCGCCGAGCATGGCGAGCAGCCGGTGTGGATGGGCATGGTGCTGGCAGCAGCGCTCGGCCAGATCGGCCTTGCCGGCGGCGGCTACGCCTATTCGCTGGGGGCGATCGGTTATTACGGCCGCCGCGTCAACGACGTGCCCGGGCCGACGCTGGGGCAGGGCCGCAACGGCGTTGCCGATTTCATTCCGGTGGCGCGCATCGCCGACATGCTGCTCAATCCCGGCACCACCTATCGCTACAATGGCGAGACGCGCACCTATCCGGACATCCGCCTCGTCTACTGGGCCGGCGGCAATCCGTTCCACCATCACCAGGACATCAACCGCCTGCGCAAGGCGTTTGCGAAAGCAGACACCTTCGTCGTGCACGAGCTCGCCTGGACTGCGACGGCCCGTCACGCCGACATCGTGCTGCCCGCCACCATGACGCTGGAGCGCGAGGACATCGGCTATTCCACCAACGATCCCCTGATGGTTGCGATGCACCGCATCGCGGAGCCGTTTGGCCTCGCGCGCGACGATTACGACATCTTCGCCGATCTCGCCGAACGTCTGGGCGCGCGCGAGCCCTTCACCGAAGGGCGCACGTCGCGGCAATGGCTGGAGCATCTGTACGAGCCGACCCGCGCCTCGCTTGCCAAGCGCGGTCTGGAGGCTCCGAGCTTCGAGGAATTCTGGCAGCGTGGCAGCCTGGTCGTGCCGCAGCAGCCAGACGATGGCGGGAGGCTGCGCCGCTTCCGCGACGATCCCGTCAACCATGCTTTGCCGACGCCGAGCGGCCGTATCGAGGTTTATTCAGCGAAGATCGCGGCCCATGGCGATGCGGATTGCCCGGGCCATCCGGTCTGGCTGGAGAAGTCCGACATGCCCAAACCCGGCGCGCCGTGCTTCCTCGTCGCCAACCAGCCGGTGACGCGCCTGCATAGCCAGCTCGATTTCGGCGGGCATTCGCTCGGCGCGAAACATCGCGGCCGTGAGGTCGCGCGCATGAATCCGGTTGACGCGGATGCGCGCGGCATCAAGGACGGCGACATCATCCGCCTGTTCAACGCGCGCGGCGCCTGCCTTGCCGCGGTCCACGTCACCGACGGCATCGCGGCCGGCGTCGTGCAGCTTCCGACCGGGGCCTGGTACGATCCGATGGATCCCGAAGATGAAGCGCCGCTCTGCGTGCACGGCAATCCCAACGTGCTCACCCGCGACCTCGGCACTTCATCGTTGGCGCAGGGCTGCACGGGTCAGCTGACGACGGTGGAGGTCGAGAAGTTCACCGGCAATCTGCCGCCGATCCGCGCGTTCGATCCGGCGTAGGCGCGCTGTTATTACGCCTCGTGCCCCGGACGCAGCGCAGCGCCGCTTCAGCGGTGCGCTGCAGAGCCGGGGCCCATCGCTCCGCACGGAATGCTGTCGCCTTCTGGGTCCCGGCTCTGCGCCGCAACGCTCGCGCGCTGCGGCTTGTCCGGGGACACCATGTGAGCTGGATAGGACGCAGCGTAACGCATAGCCCACCTCGAAAAATGGGGCCGTCCTGTGGGGGATCAGGGCGGCCCCGAGAAGCTCGCAGGCCCGGGAGGAGAGGGCGCGAGCCGGCCGATACTCAAGCGGCTGCGCTGGCCATCCAATCCCGCTCCGGGGAAGGACGACGCGGTGAGGGGACTTCGACCGTGGGCCGATTAGCCTTGCTGGCAAGGCGCCAGCGCGCCGGAGACTCGCCGCTGATGCGCTTGAAGACGGTCGAAAAATGCGCCTGGGTGCTGAAGCCGACCGCCAGCGCGATCTCAGCCAATGGCCGCTCGGTGGTTGCGAGCAGCGTCTTGGCATGCCCGGTCCGGTGACGCAGCAGATATTCGCGGGGCCGGAAGCCGGTCGCGGCGCGGAACTGGGCTGCAAAATGCATCCTGGACAGGCCGGCGACACTCGCGAGCTCGGCCAGGCTGATGCAGCGGTCGAAATGATTCGCGATGTATTGCTCGACCCGCCGCAGCCGCCATTTCGGCAAGGCATTGACCCTGACACGCGGCAGCTCCATTCCCGCGGGTTGGCTGTCCCGGGCGATCACCGGTGTGGGGCGAAGAACCTCGTGATTCCGCGCGCCGGCCGGAAGCTCGATCCAGGCATGCGCCGGGTGCAAGTTGCTCGACATCGTTCGTCCTCTCCAGGTTTTGCGGCTGTTTGCGACGATCGGCAAACGCGCAGACCCAATGCTTTCCATGCTCGGAGGATAGGCGTGAGCTGGCCAGGACGCTCGTTAGTGGTGATTAGGATCTGTTAGATTTTGTGCGCGCGAGGCTCGTGCGACAGCCCGCCGCAGGCTCCGATTGTGTCCAATCTGCCAGATATTTGCGCGGATTTGAGGGGTTTGAGGGGAACGCGGATCTCGCATGGGCGGTCAGCGCCGGTGTGAGATCCGTGCGGCGCCCTCACTGGACCTCGCATCGATGCCTTGTATATTCCCCCCGCGTTTCGATGAAGCATTTGTCAAGTTGAGCAAGTTGAGCGAGATGTGACCGAGCTCTCGGCAGGAGATGGCGCCCGCAGCGGTGACGCCGGAACGATCCTCGATCTCGACACCGTCTCGTTCGGGCCCTTTTCGCTGCGCTCCCGGCTGCTGGAGAAGGACGGCGTGGCGGTCAAGCTCGGCAGCCGCGCGATGGATATCTTGCGCCTGCTCGTCAGCCGTGCCGGCGAGGTGGTGCCGAAGAGCGAGATTCTCGGCTACGCATGGTCCGGGCTCT
This sequence comes from uncultured Bradyrhizobium sp., assembly GCF_936943645.1. GTDB lineage: Bacteria > Pseudomonadota > Alphaproteobacteria > Rhizobiales > Xanthobacteraceae > Bradyrhizobium. The sequence continues at coordinate 112,595 of NZ_CAKZJO010000087.1, forward strand.
CCGTCGAGGAGATCAACCTGCGGGTCAATGTCGCGGAGTTGCGCAAGGCACTCGGCGATGGCAAGGACGGGACCCGCTACATTACCAACATCCCGGGCCGGGGCTATTGCTTCGTCGCCCCCGTGCGGCATGGCAGGCGTGCGGAAGCGCCCGCGCTGATGTCGCAGGCGCCTCACAAAGCTGAGCCGCCGGCTCTGCCGCATCGGTTGGACCGGATGATCGGGCGGGACGAGGTGGTGGCCGAGCTGAGGCCGCGCCTGCTCCGCGATCGCTTCGTCACGCTGCGCGGGCCGGGCGGCATCGGCAAGACCACCATCGCGACCGCCCTTGCGCATGAGATGTGCGACACGTTCGACGGCAATGTGCATTTCCTCGAATTCGGACCCCTGAAGGACGCCGCACTGGTGTCGAGCACGGTTGCGGCCGCGCTGGGTCTCGTCGTGCACCACAACGATCCCTCGGGCAGCATCCTCAATTTCCTGCGCGGACGGCGGCTGCTTCTCGTGCTCGACAGCTGCGAGCACGTCATCGACGAGGTCGCGCGCCTTGCAGAAGACATCTACCGTGAGGCACCCGGCGTCGCCATCCTCGCAACCAGCCGCGAGTCCTTGCTGGTGGAGGGCGAGAAGATCTTCGATCTGGTTCCGCTGCCCGGTCCGCCGCAGGATGCCCGCCTCAGCGCCGGCGAAGTGCTGAATTATCCAGCGGTGCGTCTGTTCGTGGACCGCGCGGTCGCGGCGGGTCATCGGGACGACATCACCGAGGAGGATGCGGAAGTCCTGGCCCGGATCTGCGGCAAGCTCGACGGCATCGCGCTCGCGATCGAGCTCGCGGCCGCGCGCGTCGGCCTTTACGGGCTGCGCGAGATGGCGGCGCTGCTCGACAGCCATCCGCAGCTCGAATGGCGCGGACGAAGGACGGCGCCCCTGCGGCAGCAGACGCTCGGTGCCACGCTCGACTGGAGCTTCGGTCTGATCGGCGAGAGCGAGCGCATCGTGTTTCAGCGGCTCGGCGTCTTCGCAGGTCACTTCACGTTGAAGGGGGCGATTGCGGTGGTGGCGGCGGAGGAGATGCCGGACGATCGCGTCGCCCATGCGCTGGAGCAGCTCGTGGCCAAGTCGCTGGTGTCCGCGCAGCCGGACGGCGCATCGCGGCGCTATCGCCTGCTCGATGTGACGCGGGCCTACGCCATGCAGAAGCTGGCCGACGGCGGCCAGGTGGATGCGACCGCGTGGCGCCATGCCCTGTACGTTCAGCGCACGCTCGAAGCCGGCATGGGGGAGATCGGCGGCAGCGGCCAGGCGTCGCGCGCGCAGGAACGCGCGGGCCTGCTCGCCGATGCGCGTGCCGCGCTGGAATGGAGCTTCGTCAACGATGTGGGCGCCGATTTGCGCGTGCCGCTCGCCGGCAGCTGCGCAAGGCTATTCGTCGAGCTCAATCTGCTGAACGAGGCGCGCAGCTGGTCCGATCGCGCCCTTGCAGCTCTCGACGGCGCCGGCCGGGGCGGAAGGTGGGAGCTCGAGCTCCAGTCGACGCTCGGTCACGCCTTCATGTTCACCGAGCGCAACAGCGCGCAGGCCGAAGCGGCGCTCGGGCGCGGGCTGGAGATTGCCGAAGCTCTGGGCGACAACGCCAGCACCTTCCGCCTGCTGTCTCGCCTGAACATGTTCTACCGCCGGACCGGCGGCTACCGGCATCTGGTGCCAACGGCGCTTCACGCCGAGCGGATCGCCCGCCTGATCGGCGACACCGCAGGGATCGCCGGCAGCAAGGCACTCCTCGGCGTGTCCTGTCATCTCACCGGGGACCAGGCCGCGGCGCAGGCCCATCTCGACGAGGGCGTGCGCGACGACGCTGCTCTGCGCGGAACGGAGCCCGGGCATTTCGCTTATGCGCGTACGCCGCAGATCCCGCTCGCGCGCGTGTTGTGGCTGCGCGGATATCCCGATCGTGCGCTCGAATGCGTCCGCCCGCTGATCGGCGTGTCAGCGCCGCGCGACGTGGTCATGCATTGTATCGCGCTCTGCTGGTCCGCCTCGGTGTTCGGATGGGTTGGCGACTGGTCCGCCGTCGAGACCATGACCATCCGCCTGGCCGCGCATGCGAGCATGCACGGGCTGGTGCCTTACGAGGCGGTCGCGACCGGCTTTCGGGCGCAGACCATGATCGCCCGCGGCGAGGCGACGGGCGGCGTCGAGCTGTTGCGGGGGGCGCTTGCGCGCCTGCACGCCGATCGCTACGAGCTCTATGCATCGGCGTTCGCCGCGGATCTCGCTCAGGGGCTGGTCGCCCTGGGGCGGCTGCCGGAAGCGCGCGAGGTGCTGCACGAGACCATCGCGCGGCTCGAGCAGGAAGGCGGTGCCTTCGACATGCCGGAACTGCTTCGTCTGCGGGGAGAGCTCGAGCTGCATGGCGGTGACCTCAAGGCCGCCGAAGCGGATTTCGTCGCGTCGGTTGCGCTGGCCGAGCAACAGGGTGCATTGTCCTGGCGATTGCGGACCGAGATGTCGCTGGCACGGCTGCGGAAGCGGCAGGGCGTGCCGGATCCACTCGGTGCACTCGCGAGCACCTACGACCGCTTCTCCGAGGGTTTCGAGACCGCCGATCTCAGAACGGCACGGCTGATGCTGGATCAGCCGGACTGATGGCATCGAAGCAGCGGCAGGCCGTCGGCAGGCAAGCGCGCGTCGCCGCTATTCGAAGACGGCGTCGAAGATTTCGACGTCCATGAGCACGGGCCTTGCGACCACGGTTCCATCCGGCCGCAACGTCTGAATGCGTCGAAGCGTCGGCACCACGATGCCGCCGAAGCTGTCATGAGCCCAGGATGAGTGTGCGATCTTCATTCCGAAGAGATCGTGATCCGTGCGTCGCTGCAGGGCGCTCTCGTCGAAATAGAAGATCTGTTCCGGAGCAAGCGTGATGATGTGCGAGGGGAATCGCGCCCGCAACCGCCGCCACGTTTCGCTTCCCTCTTGCCAGGGCGGCAGCTCTTCCACCACGACGTCCTCGTGGGCGAGCAGGAACGGGTTGGTCAAATAGTTCCAGATCGTCACGCCGCAGAAGAAGACGAGATGCAGCTCGTCTGCGAGCGCGGGCGGGCTGGCCTCGGGGAACGCGAGGTTCGGGTTGCGCCAGGTCCGCAGGACTTCGCCATCCGGGCTCTCGATGGTGACCGCCTCGGGCTGAAAGGAGCCGGAATATTCACCGCCGGTAATGCCGGTAAAGCGGACCGACTGCGTCCGGGGCGAGCCCTCTGCCGTCACGTCCTTGAATTCCCCGGCATGGCCGGCGTTGGAAAACAGCGTTCCGCCAACGGAAAGATGGAGCGTGAACCGGCTCAAGCTATTCCAGCGGGCCATTCCGCCGCTGGCATCAATCACATCATCAAGAAGCGCCATGTCCCGCCATATCCACCGTGCAGTGTCTCCACCATGGCGGGGCCGATGCGGCTTGGCGTGTTAGAAGTTGTTAGGAGTTGCGAGCGGGCGGGATGGCGGTATCTCGTTGAAGATGCTCTCAATTCAGGACGCCCAGCAGCGTCCTGGCGGCGATCAGATCGCGCGTCTCGAAGCCCTCCTCGTAGCGCGCGACGAGCGGGGTGAGCAGGGCGCGCGCGTCGCCGGTCTTGCCGGCCCGCTGCCAGATCCGGCCGAGGCTGATCGCCCCGCGAAGCTCCCAGCCGACCGCGCATTGGCGCCGGGACAGATCGAGCGATTTGCGCAAGGTGCTCTCGGCCTCCGCCGCATTGCCCAACCCGGCGAGGATGTCGGCCTTGATCCGGAGCATTTCCGGCATGTCAAAGGATTCGCCATGATCGGGGACCTGGGCAATGGCCTCATTGATCGTCTGCAGGGCCTCGTCCGGCTGATTCTGGGAGGCGAGACCCTCGGCAAGCGCCGTCGCGAACACCGTTGTCATGATCCGGTGCCGGGTGGCGTAGAGCGTGGCCTGGCTGCGGCGGAGGTGCTCGATGCCCCCGTCGACGTCGCCGCGTCGCAGCAGCAGCTCGCCCTTCTGGCCGATGCCGACCGCGTGATAGGGGCCGAGGAAGTGCCGCGCGGAATGATCGATCAGCCGCTCGATCAAAATTTCGGCGTTGGCCCAGTCGCCGACCCAGAGGAACACGTAAATCGTCCAGATCAGGGAGATGCCGAGCGTGAGCGGCTGTTCGAGCAGCTCGGCCTCGCGCACCGTGTATCGCGCCGCCTCGATCGCGCGCTCGGGCCGGCCCGTCAGCCACAGTCCGCGCGCCAGCGCCACCAGCGCAACGATGCGGTCGTCGTAACCGAGATGCCCGATATTCAGCCGCTGCGAGCCGGGATTATGCACCATCGCGCTCGCGCAGAACTGCACGGCCTTGTCCTGGTTGCCGATCAAATGATGCGCGACACCGAGCATCCACTCCACGTTCAACGTGCTGGCGGGGTCGTTCAGCTTTCGCGCAACGCTCTCACCCTGCTCGCCGGTGCCGAGCGCACCGTGAAAATCTCCGACCCTGGTCAGGTAGATATGCAATCCGCGCAGCAGCCAGAGCTGCCAGTGCAGGTCCTCGAGCTCCCGGGCAAGCTGGAGACTGCGCGTGAATGCGGTGCGCACCGCTTCGGTATTGCCCTGTGTGAACATCACGGAGACGCCGAGCGCGGCCTGCAGCGTCATCTCCTGGCGGCTGTCGATGGTGTCGGTTTCGAGCGAAGCAAGGGCCTGCTGCGTCCAGCGGTAGCACTCCGTCAGCAAGGTCAGCTCGAGGAAGAACTGGGCGGCTGAAGCCGCAAGATCGACCCCGATCGCCCGATCGCCGCCGTCCGAGAAGCTCCAGCTCAGCGCTGCCCGGACATTGGGCAGATGGTCCGCATAGGGAAGGAAACCGCCCGCGCTCTGCATGCCCGTGGATTTGAGCGCGATGTCGCGCAGGAAGTCGCGGAAATATGCGGCATGGGCGCGCGCGGCGCGGTCCGTTTCCCCGTTCTCGGCGAGCTTGTCGGCGACGAAGGCGCGGGTGGTGTCGAGCAGGCGATAACGCAGCCGACGCTCTGCGGGCGAGGTCGCAATCAGCGATTTGGAGAGCAGGTTCGAGATCGCTTCCACCGCCTCGGGCTCGCTGATGTCCTGGCAGGAGGCGACGGCCAGCGCGGCCTCCAGCGTGAACGGCCCGACGAACACCGACAATCCGCGCAGCGTCGCGCTTTCGGCCGACGGCAGCAGATCGTAGCTCCAGGCGAGCGCTGCGCTCAGGGTCTGGTGCCGCGGAATCGCGGTCCGCCGTCCTCGCCACAGCAGCGAGAAGCGGCTGTCCAGCAGCGAGGCGGTTCCCGCGATGCCATAGGCGTTGACACGTCCGGCTGCGAGCTCGATAGCGAGCGCAATGCCGTCCAGCCGCCGGCAGATCTCGGCGACCAGCGGGGCATCCTCCTCGCTGAGCTCGAATTCGCTCAGGCTCTCCGCAATGCGTTCCACGAAGAGCTGGCTTGCGGGATAGGCAAGGATGTCGGCGATGCCGAGCCCGTCGCGCTGGGGTGGGCAATCCAGCGGAAACAGCCGATGGACGCGCTCACCTTCGGTGCGGAGGGATTCCCGGCTGGTGGCCAGGATATGCAGCCCAGGCGCCTCCAGGACGAGGCGCTCGGCCAGAGGGGCGAGCTCGTCGAGGATGTGCTCGCAGCTGTCGAACACCAGCAGCATCCGCCGGCTGCGCAGGAAGGTCAGCAAGCCCGGCACGGGGTCGTTGGAATTGACGGTGAGGCCGAGCGCGGCCGCAATCGTGCCCGCAACGAGCCCGACATCCGTCAGCGCGCCGAAGTCGACGAAACGCACCTGGCCATCGAAGGCGGCAAGCTCGGCATGCGCGACGGCGAGGGCGACCGACGTCTTGCCGATTCCGCCCGGGCCGACGATCGTGACGAAACGATGCAGCGCAAGCTCGGCGGAAATCTTCTCGACCGCATCGTCCCGTCCGATCATCTTCGCGAGCGGCGCCGGCAGCGAGCGGGGCGAAGCGGCGGTATCGTCGGTCCGGATCTCCGGTGGCGCGGCCCGGAGCAGCGGAGCCGCGAAGCAATAGCCGCGTCCGGGCACGTTGATCACGTAGCGGGAACCTTCGCCGGCATCGCCCGAAGCCTTGTCGTTCAAGGCCTTGTCATCCAAGGCTTTTCGCAACGTCGTGATGTGGAAACGCAGGCTGCCTTCGTCGACATTCACGTCGGCCCAGACGCGCTTGATCAACTCCCGCTTGTCCACGACCTCGCCCGCTCGCTCGGCGAGACAAATGAGGATATCGAGCGCGCGGCCACCGAGGTGATGCGGGGCGCCGTCCTTCTCCAGCAGCCGCGACTTTGCGAACAGCCGGAACGGCCCGAAGGCAATGACCGAATCCTGCTCGTTAGTGTCCGCCACGGGACGGTATTCCCAGTGAGAGGGCTGAAATCCGCAACCTTGATCTACCAGATCGACACGCTCAGTAAACTGGCCGAAAGTGGCGAAATCGCGTGGCGCTCGCCAGGCGCACGGGACGAGCCGCTGCCGATTTTTTCTTAAAGACGAGCGGCTTACGACCCGACTATGACAATTCGTCAGTGGACTTGACCGTCGCGGCCACGGTTCGTGGCGTGATTGCGGTCGAGGCCAATCATAACAGAATCTTGCAACGTCTAACGAGCCAAACGCGCGCGACGCATCCAGGATAGCCTTCGAGTTAGGTCCTATTCCACGGGGAGGCTATGATGTCCGGTATCGGCGCTCGGCCGAACGACCAATTCGTTCGATCTCAATTCGTTGCCAGTCTCGATGATCAATCGCGTGATTGGGAGCTCGTGCTGCGGGAATCCCACCATCGCATGAAGAACACGCTGACTCTGCTCGGTGCGTCGGTTCGGCGCGATTTCACGCGCGCAGGCAGAGGGGATGTGTCGCAAGCGGTGGACCGGCTCGAGCGGCGCATCGTTGCCTTCGGCAGGCTCTACCAGCTCCTCTCTGACAATGATGAGCCTTCGATGGTGTCCGTCGCGCCCTTCTTCGAAAATCTGTGCGGGGCGTTATCCGAAGCGGTGCTGGAGCCGGCAGGAATCCGCTGCGAAGCTGCAGTCGAAAGCGGCACATTGCCGGCTGCGCAGTGCCACCGGCTCGCGCTGATGCTGACCGAGCTGGTCACGAATGCGGCAAAACATGCTTTTCCCAACAGGAGCGGCGCACTGATCCGCATCGATGTGGCCCAGCGTGATGGTGCCTGGCTTTGCACGGTGGCCGACAACGGCATTGGCGCGACCGCTCCGCTGCACGGCACCGGCAGCCGCATCCTGGAAGGGCTCGCACGCAGCATCCATGCGCGCTTGCACGGCGAGGCCGGGCAGGGCGGCACACGGGTGACGATCGCGGTGCCGCCTGCCGTCTGAAGAATCGTGCGTGCTTGTATTCCGCTTTCATCAGGAGCTCGACATGGCCACCATCGAAATCGACCGTGAAGGCGCGACCACGCCCTCGAAGTCTCGCAGCGTCGATCTGAAGCTCGAGGTCATTGTGATCCCGGTGTCCGATGTCGACCGCGCCAAGGCGTTCTACGCGCGTCTCGGCTGGCGACTGGATGCTGATTTCACCTCAGGTGCCGACTGGCGCGTGATCCAGTTCACGCCGCCGGGATCGGCGTGCTCGGTGATCTTCGGCAGGAACGTCACGGCCGCTGCTCCCGGGTCGGCACGCGGCCTCTATCTGATCGTCTCCGATCTCGACGCTGCGCGAAAGGATCTGCTCGATCGCGGCATCGTGGTCAGCGAACCGTTCCACGGTGCCGGCGATGACCATGCCGGTCCCGACGAGCCATATCTGTTCGGCAGCGTTCGCGTCGGCGGCGCCGATCCGAAGCGCGGCAGCTACAGCTCGTTCGCCTCGTTCAGTGATCCCGACGGCAATGGCTGGCTGTTCCAGGAAGTCACGACGCGGCTGCCGGGGCGCATCGCGGGGGGCGACACCACGTTTGCTTCATCGACCGATCTGGCCGCGGCCCTGCGCCGCGCCGCAGTGGCGCATGGCGAGCACGAGACGCGGACCGGCGGGCACGACGAGAATTGGGCCGAGTGGTACGCTGATTACATCGTGCGCGAGCAGGCCGGTCAAACGCTGCCGTCCTGAGGCTGTCGCACGTCATGGTCACGGCGCGCGATGATGTCCTCATCGCGCGCCGTTTGCGTTGTATCGCCTCGCCTTGCGACACCGATCCGTCGATCACCTCAATCGCGAGGACTCGCAAGGGATAACGCGCTCTAACAATCCATAACGAGCAAATGGGGCGCGCCTGCGCCAGTCTCTCTGCACACGAACCGACGCGCCGAATTTCGAATTCGGTCAGCGTCACCGACCAAAGCAAGGGAGATTCAAAATGACCACGCAAGCTCGCGCCGACATTCTCAACCCCGACCGCCGCCAATTGCTGGGCCAGGCCGCGATGACCGCGGTCGCCGCCAGCGTCTCGAGCCTGCTGCCGCTGCATTCCGCAAAGGCGGCGGTGAGCGACGCGATCCGGCCGTTCCAGGTCCATGTGCCCGAGGCGGATCTGCTTGACCTGCGCCGTCGCCTTGCGGCGACACGGTGGCCGGACCGGGAAATCGTTGCCGACCAGTCACAGGGCGTGCAATTGACGACGGTGCAGCAGCTCGTGCGCTACTGGCAGAGCGATTACGACTGGCGCCGGATGGAGGCGCGGCTGAACGCGCTGCCGCAATTCGTCACCGAGATCGACGGCGTCGACATCCATTTCATTTACGTCCGCTCCCGGCACGAGAATGCGCTGCCGATGATTGTCACACATGGTTGGCCCGGCTCGATCATCGAGCAGATGAAGATCATCGGCCCGCTCGCCGATCCGACCGCGCATGGCGGAACGGCGGCCGACGCGTTCGATCTCGTGATCCCCTCGCTGCCCGGCCACGGCTTCTCCGGCAAGCCGGCGACGCTCGGCTGGGATCCCCAGCGCATTGCGCGGGCCTGGATCGTGCTGATGAAGCGCCTCGGCTACAGCCGTTATGTCGCGCAAGGCGGCGACTGGGGCAATGCCGTCACCGAGCAGATGGCGCTGATCGCGCCGCCCGAGCTGCTCGGCATTCACACCAACATGCCGGCGACCGTCCCTGACGACATCGCCAAGGCGTTGCAGCCCGACGGGACGCGGCCGTCGAACCTCTCGACCGAGGAGCGCATTGCCTACGACCAGCTCGACGATTTCTACAAGCACGGCCTCGGCTATGCCATCGAGATGTCGAACCGGCCGCAGACGCTTCTTGGCCTCGTGGATTCGCCGGCGGGCCTTGCGTCCTGGATGCTCGATCACGATGCGCGCAGCGCCGCGATGATCGCACGGGTGTTCGACGGCAAGACGGAAGGCCTGACGCGCGACGACGTCATCGACAACATCACGCTGTACTGGCTCACCAACACCGCCGTGTCCTCGGCGCGGCTGTACTGGGAGAACAAGCTGGTGTTCTTCGCGCCCAAGCACGTGAAGATCCCGGTCGCCGTCAGCGTCTTCCCGGACGAGATCTACGCTGCGCCGCGCAGCTGGGCCGAGAAGGCCTATCCGAAGCTGACGCACTACAACCGCCTCGACAAGGGCGGCCATTTCGCGGCCTGGGAGCAGCCCGCGCTGTTCACTGCGGAAATGCGCGCCGCGTTCCGCCCGCTGCGCCAGTCGATCTGACATCAGCCTGATCAGGAGTTGCAACCATGAACCGCCCCGAACGTAGCTTCACGACCGACGAGATCCGCCTAGAGCGCCGCCTGCCGACCTACTGGCGTGTCACCTTCGACATGCCGCCGGTGAACATCTTCGGCCCGAGGCATCTTCCGCTGCTCAGCGACATCGTCACCGCGATCGAGACCGATCCTGATGTGAAGGTGGTGGTATTCGACAGCGCCGTCGAAGGCTTCTTCATCACCCATTACGATTTCCTCGCGCCGCCGGAGGAGTCGCTTGCCGTTCCGCCGGGGCCGACGGGCCTGCAGTCGCTGCCTGACACGCTGGTGCGTCTCAGCCGCGCGCCCGTCGTCTCCATCGCCTCGATCCGGGGCCGCGCGACCGGTGTCGGCAGCGAGCTCGCGCTCGCGGGCGACATGCGCTTTGCCAGCCGCGAGAAGGCGATCCTGTCGCAATGGGAGGTCGGTGCGGGCCTCGTGCCCGGCGGCGGACCGATGGCGCGGTTGCCGCGGCTGATGGGCCGTGGTCGCGCGCTCGAAGTGCTGCTCGGCGCCGACGACATTCATGGCGATCTCGCCGAGCGCTACGGCTACGTGAACCGGTCGATGCCAGATGCCGAGCTCGACGGTTTCGTCGAGGCGCTCGCGATGCGCATCGCGTCTTTCGACAAGGAGGCCATCGCCGAGACCAAGCGCCTTGTCGATGTCGCGAGCCTGCCGCCGGATGTGGAGATCAAGCCGGAATGGGACGCGTTCCTGGCCGCGCTCGGCCGGCCTGCGAGCCAGACCCGCCTCAAGACGCTGATGGCGCGCGGCTTCCATCGCGCCGGCGACGTCGAGAACCGGCTGGGCTTCCACGTCGGACAGATCGGCAGCTGACGGAACCGCGGCGGCGCTCGACCGGTTTTGAAGGGGCAGGGGGCGCCACGCCGATGTCGCCTTTACCCGGTACGAGCGGCGATGCTCAAACATAAACCAGGAGAACCATGATGATCCGCAAGGCAACAGCAGTCTGGAAGGGCACCGGTCGCGATGGCACCGGTCATTTGACGAGCGAATCCGGCGTGCTCGCGCAGACGCCCTATTCGTTCAAGACCCGCTTCGAGAACGAGAAGGGGACCAATCCCGAGGAGTTGATCGCGGCGGCCCATGCCGGATGTTTTACCATGGCGCTGGCCTTCGGTCTCCAGATGGCCGGCTTCACGCCGGACGAGCTCTCGACCGAAGCCGCCGTCACGCTCGAGCCCGAAGGCAAGGGCTTCAAGATCAGCAAGTCGGCGCTCACCCTGCGCGCCAAGGTGCCGAACCTCGACGATGCAGGCTTTGCCAAGATCGCCGGCGAGGCCGAGAAGAACTGCCCGGTCTCGAAGGTGCTCAACGCCGCGATCACGCTCGACGCCAAGCTGGGCTGAGCGCGAGCTTCGCTTTGGGTCCATCCGGCCTGGCGACCGGATGGACCGAATGCAATGCGCGGCTTTCGGCCGCCGGTCGGATGCCTATATGATGCGGCAGCTGCAGAACGGATATCGAGATCAAAGGGAGCACATCAAATGACGACAGAGCGCGCAGTTTTGGCCGGGGGCTGCTTCTGGGGCATGCAGGACCTCATCCGCAAGCAGCCGGGCGTGATCTCCACGCGCGTCGGCTACACCGGCGGGCACGTCAAGAACGCCACTTACCGCAATCACGAAGGCCATGCCGAGGCGATCGAGATCATCTTCAATCCCGCCAAGACCAGCTTCCGGACCATGCTCGAATTCTTCTTCCAGATCCACGATCCGACCACGCTCAACCGTCAGGGCAATGATCTCGGCACGAGCTATCGCTCGGCGATCTTCTATACGAGCGAGGAACAGAAGCGCATCGCCGCGGACACCATTGCCGATGTCGAGGCATCCGGCCTGTGGCCGGGCAAGGTGGTGACCGAGGTCGCGCCCGCAGCCGAGTTCTGGGAGGCCGAGCCCGAGCATCAGGATTATCTCGAACGCTATCCGGACGGCTACACTTGCCACTTCATCCGGCCCGACTGGAAGCTGCCGCGCCGGGCGACCGCGCTGGGAGGCTGAAGCATGATCCGGAAAAGCGCGAAGCGGTTTTCCGGAGAGATCATGCGCGAACAATGATCCTGAGCGCGGTGACGATTCATGCAGATCTCATCGCGCTCTGGATCGGGTCGCAGCAGGCCGTCAGGCGCGCAATTGCGCCGTCAGCTCGCGGGCCATGCGCAGGTCGGCGAAATCGGCCCCCTCGGCGAATGATCCGGGGATAGTCTCGAGAACCGACTTGGCGTCCGCACGCCGGCCGGCTCCGATCATCAACCGCGCGAGGCTGGTCGCGCAACGCAGCTCCCAGAAGCGCGCGCCCTGCTGGGCGGCTATGCCCATCGCCTCGCGAAAGCGCGCCTCGGCATCTCCCGCATGCCGCGCGCTTCTGAGCATCAATTCTGCCTTGATGCGGATCAGCTCCGGCAGATACCACCGCTCCTGCCGGTCGTCGCAACGGGCCAGGACGTCCTCGATCACGTCGAGGCCGCGGTCGACCTGTCCGGCTTCCAGCAAGCAACTGGCGAGCTCGGCGAGCAAAGGCAGAAAGCGCGGCAGGAAGCGCGCATCGCCGGCACGATTGAGCTCTTCGCGCAGCAGTGGCAGGCCCGTGGCGATGTCGCCGCGCCTCGCCATGACCGCGGCGTTGAAGGCCCGTGCCCACAGGCCCCACGGCCGGATCGCGTGGCGCTCGGTGTGCTCGAGCAGCTCGGCGCCGTGACGCTCGGCGGCATCGAAGTCGCCGGACCAGAACGCGATCGGGCAGGCGGCCTGCCCCAGCACGCTGCAGAAGGTCAGCGCGTGGCCGTTGGCACGGCCTTCCTCGATGTTGTCAGCGGCCAGCGCCTGGGCCTGGTCGGCGAGGCCCTGAAGCCAGAGGATGCGGGCCCGGAAATATTGCGTCGATATCCTGAGGTCGAGCGGGAATATTTTCGGCTTCGTGACCAGCACATGCAGCGAAGCGTTCACCCGATCAATATGCTGCCGCGCCTCGTTCTGGTCGCCCAGATAGTGCAGCGCGACCGCCATCAGGCGGTCACCCAGCATGAGATCGGTGTCGTCGGATGAATTCGCTGCGGCGTTGGCAAAGCGGTCGGCGAGTGCACGGGCCTTGCCGAACTGACCGTTGTTGAACTGGTCGATGCACAGGCCCCAGAGCGCGCGCAGCCGGAAATCCTTGTCGTCGAGGCTCTCGGCCAGTTCGAGGGTCGTCTCGAGGATCGGGCGTGCCTCGCGCGCGCGGCCCTCGCCATACATCAGCGACCAGCCGAGCGCCGCCAGCAGCTGCATGCGGATGCGGTCGTTGCCGCCGTCGTCGCCGAGCGCCGCCAGTGCCGTCCGGCAGCGCTCTCGGCATTCGGCGAACAGCGACAGACGGACCCACAGGGGCACCGCGGTCGCCGTCAGCGCGATGCCGAGCCCTGCATCGCCGCCCGCCGCGAAAGACCAGTCCAGCGCTGCGCGCACATTGTCCAGCTCGCCGCCATAGGTGTTCAGCCATTCCGGCAGCGGCGTCGAAATGTCGGTCCCCGCGCGCGCGAAGAAGTCGCGAAAATGCTCCGCATGGCGCCGCGCGAACTGCCTGCTTTCGCCGAGCTCGTTCAGCTTGCCGAGCGCGTAGGTGCGCGTGGTGTCGAGCAGGCGATAGCGCAGCGCGCGCGAACCGGAAGGCGAGATCAGCGATTTTGTGACCAGGCTGTCGATCGCCTCCAGCGTCTCGGACGTGCTGAGGCCGTCGCCGGCGGCGACCGCGGCGGCGGCCTCCGGCGCGAACGGCCCGGCGAACACCGACAGTCGTCGCAGCGTCGCGCTTTCCACCGGAGGCAGCAGGTCGTAACTCCAGTCGAGCGCGGCGGCGAGCGTCTGGTGCCGCGGAACGGCCGTGCGTCGCCCCCGCCATTGCAGCGAAAAGCGGCTGTCGAGCAGGGAGGCCGTGCCGGCGATGCCATACGCATTGACGCGGCCCGCCGCGAGCTCGATGGCCAGCGCGATGCCGTCGAGGCGCCGGCAGATGCTGGCGACGAGCGGCGCCTCTTCGGCGCTGAGCTGGAATGGCCCCGAGCTCTGCGCGATGCGCTCGACGAAGAGCTGCGCGGCCGGGTAGGCGAGAACCTCGGCGGCTTCCAGGTCCTCGCGTTCGGGCGGACAATCCAGCGGGAACAGCCGGAAAATCCGCTCGCCTTCGCTTCGGAACGACTCGCGGCTGGTCGCGAGCACACGGAGCTGCGGCGCTTCGCGAACGATGCGCTCGACGAACGGTGCCAGATTGTCCAGCACATGCTCGCAACTGTCGAAGATCAGCAAGGACGGGGCGGTCTTCAGATAGGTCAGGATGGCCGGCGTCGGATCCTCCGAGCTGACGGTCAGTCCGAGGACGGAGGCGATGGTGGTCGTGACATGGCTGGCGTCGCGCAGCGGACTGAAATCGACGAAGAAGACGCGGCCGCCGAAATCCGCCGAGCGGCGATGCCCGACCGTGACGGCGACGGCGGTCTTGCCGATGCCGCCCGGGCCGACCACGGTCATGAAGCGATGGAGGGCAAGGCCGTTCGAAATCTTCTCGATGACCTCCTCGCGCCCGACCATCTTCGCGAGCTGTGCGGGCAGGGAGCGGGGAGGAGCGATCTCGGCGGGGGCTGGCGCGACTTGCGGGGCTGCTTGAGCGAACGAGGCGACGAAGCAATAGCCGCGGCCCGGCACGTTGAGGACGTAACGGGCCGACTTGCCGGTATCGCCCAGCACCTTGCGCAGCGCTGCGACATGGAAGCGCAGGCTGCCCTCGTCGACATTCACTTCGGCCCAGATGCGCTTGACCAGCTCTCTCTTGTCGACGACTTCCCCCGGGCGCTCGGCCAGCAGGATGAGAATATCGAGCGCGCGGCCGCCGACATGAAGCGGCTCCCCCTCTTTCTCCAGGAGCCGGGACTTTGGAAACAGCCGAAATGGCCCGAATGAAACGACCGAGTCTTGGTTATTATCAGCTGGCACGTACCATCGCCCCCGCAACGGGAGTCAAAAAGGTATTTTGTTGTGGTCTAGCAGAACGAGGCGTCCAGTAAACTGGCCGAAAGCCGCATGGCTGGCAGACCTGCGCGGATGGCTTGGATCGCCCCGGCCGGCCTGAATTAGGCTTGAAACGGAAGGGGTTAGCTCGCCATGGTCGGAGCCGCGCCCTTTGTGACGACGCGCGCGGACAGCGTGACGAGGCCCATCAGCGCAGCCAGCAGCCAGAATGCCATGGGCAATCCGCCAAGACGCGCGACGAAGCCGACGCCGGCAGGGCCGATCAGGATCCCTGCATAGCCGGCGGTGGTGATCGCCGCGACCGCAAGGCCCGTCGGCATCACCGTTTGCCGGGCCGCCCGGCGGAAGAGCACCGGCACGAGGTTGGACGCGCCAAGCCCGATCAGCAGGAATCCGGCCATGGCGACCGCCGCAACGGACGCCGTGAGCAGGACCACAAACCCGCCGATCGCGATCAGGCTGCCCCAGAGCAACGTCGCGCGGTCCCCGATGCGCGCGACGACGGCATCGCCGCCGAGCCGCCCGATCGTCATCGCGATCGAGAACACGATATAGCCCATTCCCCCCTGTGCCTCGGAGACGAGGCCAGCGCCGATCACGAGCAGCGCACCCCAATCGAGCATGGCGCCCTCGACCAGGAAGGTGATGGCGCCGAGCAGTGCCAGCAGCAGCACCGATCCGTGCGGCAGCACGAACAGCGGGCCCTCCTGCATCTGTGCCGAACGCAATAGGCGCGGCCAGGTCACGACCATCGCGATCAGCATCAGGGCGGAGCAGATCAGCGTGCAGGCGAGCGCGCCGAATTGCAGCGAGAGCAGCGCCGTCATCAGCGCCGATCCGGCGAAGCCCCCGATGCTGAACAGCGCGTGGAAGCCGGACATTAGCGGGCGCCCCGCGGCGCGCTCCACCTCGACGGCGTGGATGTTCATGGCGACGTCGATCGAGCCGAGCGCGGCGCCGAAGGCGAATAGTGCCAGCGCCAGCGTTGCGGGCGCGCTTGCGACCGCGAGCAGCGGCAGCACCAGCGCCAGACCGAAGCCGCCCGCAACGATGATCGGCCTGCTGCCGTAGCGCGCGCTCATGATTCCCGTCAGCAGCATCGCGGCGACCGAGCCGATGCCGAGGCTGAGCAGCAGCAGCCCGAGCACGCCGTCATCGACACCGAGCCGCGTCTTCGCGAACGGCACCAGCGGCGCCCAGCACGCGATGCCGAAGCCCGCGACGAGGAAGGCAAGCCGGGTCGCAAGGCGCGTCGCAGGCCGATCGGCAGAAGACATGGGAACTCCGGGGAGAAGCTGGGCAGGACGATCGACAAGCCCGAGGATTGTCGCGACTTTATGTCTGTGGCGGGTATGAAGTGTCGCGGTTGAAACGGTGCTTCGATCGACGTGTGTTCGATCATTGGAACCGGTGCCGATCGTCTGCGCCTGGCCCGGATGAGCGAAGCGACATCAAGGGCCGCTCGCCTGGCGGCTTCAACTGTCCCGGATTACGATGCGCTCCATCCGGGCTACGGACCGTGCCTGTGGTCGCGCTCTGTCAATCCATCCGCGCAAAAATATTCCACTTTACCGAAATTCGGTTTTCGCGTATGTGTTGCCCATCCTGGTTCACCAAGAGGGGCGATCTCGTCGTCGTCTTGATCGCGAGCCGGGCTTGCGGTGG
>NZ_CAKZJO010000088.1 GCF_936943645.1 uncultured Bradyrhizobium sp.
GCTGCTTGGCAGCGTCGCGCAAGCACATTGCCGGCTAAGCTCCGGAAGAGACTCGGGATTTCCATATGCGATAGCCCTGCCTCTCCAGGGGAGGGTAAGCGGAGTGCCGCGGCGAAGCTACCTTCCCAGCTCCGTCGCCTGCGCCACGCGATCGAAGCGCTCCAGCGTCATGATCGCATCGGCAAACTTCTCTGCGCGTGCGTTCAGCACCGGGCGGGCCAGCGTCAAAAACTTCTGCTGCATCGCCTGCGCATCGGGGAAAGACGTCGGCTCTCCGGACGGATCCGCATAGAGCCGCTCATGCACACCGTCGTCGGTGGTGATGCTGACGCGCGCGCCGAACGGATGGGTGCGGCCGATCTCGAGCCGGTCGTCCTGAACCACGTCGAACTTGTCGGCGAGCGCGTCGATCGCGGCATCGCCGAGGCGGTTGTAGTCGTCCCAACCGAACGAGCCCTGGTCGAGCGCGAGCGCGCCGGTGAAGAACATCGAGAACTGGCCGCCGACGATCGAGGTCGGATGCCGCTTGGTCGTGGCGTCGCCGGTCAGCGTGATGCCGTTCCGATGCAGGCCGATCTCGACGCGCTTGACCTGGTCGGGCGTCAGATTGTGCTCGCGCCGCATTGCGATCAGCGCGTCGATGGCGGCATGGGTGTAGCGGCAGCTCGGATACGGTTTGACGCCGATCTTCATGGTCTCATAGGTCTTGCCGAGCTCGGCGACCGCCTTGTCGGGATGCGCATCGTCGGTGTAGCCGGCGAGCAGGCCGTGCTTGCCCTCGACCGATTCCGAGGAGCCGACGAAATCGTTGCGCGCCAGCGTTGCGGCGATCACGCCGTTCATCGCGGCGGCGCCGACCTGATAGCGCTTGTTCCAGGCGCCGTTGACCAGGAATTGCAGCGAGCCCGCGGCCTGGCTGCCGGAGACGCCGAAGGCGGAGATGAGCTGCTGCTCGCTGAGGCCGAACAGCTTGCCGGCCGCCGCGGCCGCGCCGTAGGTGCCGGCAGTCGCGGTCGGGTGGAAGCCGCGCGCATAATGCGAGGTCGGGTCGAGCGCGTTGCCGAGCCGGCAGCAGACCTCATAGCCCGCCACGATCGCGGCCAGCACGTCGCGGCCGGAAGCGCCGACCATCTCGCCGACCGCGAAGGCAGCCGGAACCACGGGCGCGCTCGGATGCAGTGAGGAATCGGCGTGGGTATCGTCGAAATCGAGGGAGTGGCCGAGCGCGCCGTTGAGCAGCGCGGCAACCGCGGGTGTCCAGGTCTTGCTGTCGCCGAACACGGTGGAGTCGCCCTTGGTGTCGAGCGCCAGTGCCTCCAGCATTTTCAGCATCGACGGGGTCGATTCCGCCTCGCGCCGTGCCCGGATCGCGCTGCCGAGGAAGTCCAGCGTCAGCACCTTGGCGCGCTCCAGCACTTCCGCCGGAATATCCTGGTATTTCAGGTTGAAGACATAGGCGGCGAGCGTTGCGGTTTCGTGAGCCATCGTGTTTCCTCGTTTTGGCGCGCAAGTTAGGCGGGCTGATTTGGCCTTTCAAGCGGCCTTGGGGCCGCGGGTATCAGCCATGCTTTTGCCTGGCTTTGCGCGGTTTGGAGCGGGATATTCGGGCATGGCGTTCGCAGGGAAGCTGTTCGAGCGGATCAGGTCGCGGCGAACCCAATTGGGGCTCGCGATCCGGGTCACCGTGGCCGCGACCGCGGCCTATGCGATCGCCACCGCACTGCATCTGCTGTTGCCGCTCTGGGCGGTGCTGACCTCGCTGATCGTGACCCAGATGAGCGTCGGCCGCTCGCTGAAGGCCACGCGCGATTACATGCTCGGCACCATCGGCGGCGCGATCTATGGCGGTGCCATCGCGATCCTGATTCCCTATTCCAGCGAAGCCGGCCTGCTGGGCCTTCTCGTGCTCTCGGTCGCTCCGCTCGCCTTCATCGCCGCGATCAATCCGAGCCTCAGCGCCGCCACGGTGACGGCGGTCATCGTGCTGCTGGTTCCGACCATGCATCATTCTGATCCCATGACCTCGGCGATCGACCGCGTCAGCGAGGTTGGTGTCGGGGCGGTCACGGGCCTGCTGGTCTCGTTCCTGGTGCTGCCCTCACGTGCGGTGCGGCAGATCCGCGCCGCGGCGGCACAATTGCTCGAATTGATTGCGGATGCCTTCACCGAATTGCTCGCGGGCCTCACCCGCGGGCGCGACAACGACGCGCTGCACCGGATCCAGGATGGCATCGGGACCGCGATGGTCGGCATGAATGCCATCGGCGCCGAGGCCGAGCGCGAGCGCGCCGCGCGGCTGTCGAGCGGGCCCGACACCGGACCGCTGCTGCGCACCGTGCTGCGGCTGCGCCACGATGTCGTGATGATCGGCCGCGCCACCGTGGTGCCGCTGCCGGTCGAGGTGCAGATGCGGCTCGCCGCGCCCCTGACCGAGGTGTCCACCGTGATCGCGCGTTTCCTGCGCTCGGCCGCGGCCGCCTTGCGCGAAGGCGCCGGCGCGCCGCCGATCCATCCGGTCCACCTCGCGCTTCAGCACTACGCCGAGGCGGTTGCCGCCGTCCGTCAGGACGGCCTGATCCGCGGCCACGCGAGCGACACCGCCGAGCGCTTCTTCGCGCTCGGCTTCTCGCTGGAGCAGATGCACCAGAATCTGTGCGACCTCGATCGCGTCGTCGGCGAATGGTCGGAGGCGGCGAGCAGCAAGTTGGCGCGCGTGGCGGAGTAAGCTACCGCCTTTGCAGACCCTTGCCCTGCATGCGCCAGACCAGGAGGTCGATGCGGTCCTGGCCGAAAAACGGCTCGTTCTCGAACACGAAGGTGGGCACGCCCCAATGGCCTGATGCCGCGTGGTCCTTCTCGTTCTCCGCGATCACCTGCTCGTAGCGGTCCGGATCCCCGGTGATCGCGGCGTCCATCGCGGCGAGGTCGAAGCCCGCGTTTTCCGCTGCGCGCGCCAGATGATCGCCCTCGTTCCATCCCGCGACCGAACCGTCCCACAGCATGCGCGCGATCGCATAGGTGAATTCGAGCGCACGGCCCTCGAGCTGTGCCATGGCACCGAGCCGGGTCAGACGGTGGATGTAGGGCTGCTCGGAGGCGACGTCGAACGTCGTCTTGTCCTGCACGATCGGATCGGGCCGGGGAAAGCGGAACGGAATGCCCTCGTGTTGCGCGACGCGGGTGCTGTCGAGCACGACATAGCGAATGAAGTTCGGGCTGGCCTTCTTGAAGAATCCGGGCACGCGGACGGCGAGCGGATAGACCGGCCGCAGGTTCACCGCGAGATCGTATTGCTTGACGAGCTTGAGCGTCTTCGGCAGCGCCAGATAGCTGAACGGACTGCGGAAGGAGAAGAACAGATCGACCGACAGCGTCATCGGGCCGGCTCCACGATGCATCCCATCATGCTGCGGGCCACGAGCTTGTGGAACGGCACGATCAGCGAGAGATAGGCCCGCCCGAGCAGATTGTTGGTTCGCACCAATGTCGTCAAGGTCACCCGCCGGTCCGCCGCGTCGCCGGCGATGTCAATCACGACGCGGAAATCGAGATGGTAGTCGTCAAAGCCGGCGATCAGCCGCTCCGGTGTTTCGCTCAGGACTGGAAACAGGCCGACCATCCCGTGCGGCGCCGGAGCACCGTCGCCCGACGTCTTCAGTCCGAAGGGCTTCACCAGCACGTTGCGCAAGCGCGTCAGCGCTTCGATCCAGCGCGGCCCGTGCAGCACCATCCGTGTGCAGGCCTCGCGGGCACTCACGCTGGTCGCGCCGACCTCCGCGCGAAATGCGTCGATGAACTGCGCGCCCGCCAGCACCGTGCCGGCGTCGACATCAGGGGTGACTTCGCGGACCGTTGCGATCATGCCGCCAGTTTGCGCGTCAACATCCGGAAGCGCAAGATCAGCAGGCCGGCATAGACGAAGGTCCCCACCGAGAATCCGACCCAGACGCCGACCGCGCCCAACCCCGTGTGGAATGCAAGAATCCAGGCGACGGGAAAGGAGATGCCCCAATAGCCGATCGCGGCGAACACCAGCGTCATCCTTGTGTCGTTGAGGCCGCGTAGCGCGCCGCCCATGATGGTCTGGAGGCCGTCGGCGATGAAGAAGGTGGCGCCGACCAGCAGCAGCAGCGCGGTCAGCGCGACCGTGGGCGCGCTGGCTTCTCCGCTCCCGAAGAACAATCGGCCCAGCTCGTAACGACCGAGGATGATGGCAAGCGTCAGGGCCGAGACCAGCGCGATGCCGAGCACGGCGGCGGCCAGCCCGGCGCGCTTCACCGCCGCCGGATCGCCGCGGCCGAAGGCGTGGCCGACCCGCACCGTCGCCGCCATGCCGATGCCCAGCGGCACCATGAACAGCACGGCTGTGACCTGGAGCGCGATCTGGTGCGCGGCAATCGCGGTGGTCGAGATCAATCCCATCAGCAGCGCCGCCGAGGAGAACAGGCCATATTCCAGCAGCAGGGAAAACGAGATCGGCGCACCGACCGCGATCAGCTGCCGCATCAGCGGCCAGTCGATCCGCCACAGATGGGCGAGCGGGCGGTAGTCCACGAACGGCTTCCGCCATGCAGCGATGGCAAGAGTCGCGAGGAAGGTGCCGAGGTTGACGATCGTGGTCGCAAGTCCGGCGCCGAACAGGTCGAGCTCCGGCAGGCCGAACAGGCCGTGGATCAAGGCATAGACCAGCGCGGCATTGACCGGGATCGCGGCGACCGTGATCCACAGCGGCGCCTGCGGCCGGTTCACCGCGCTCATCATGCTGCGCAGCGCGATGAAGCCGAGTGCCGGCGCGATGCCCCAGGCGAGGCCGTTGAGATAGCGCTGGGCGAGTGCGGCCGATTGCGGCAGCTGGCCGAGCGCGATCAGGATCTGCTCGCCATAGAGCGGCGAGGCCATCATCGGCAGCGAGATCAGGAGCGCGACCCACAGCCCGACGCGCAGGGAGTGGCGGATGCGCCTGACGTCGCCGGCGCCGAATGCCTGCGCCGCCAGCGGCGACACCGCCGACATCAGTCCGAGCCCGAAGGTGAAGCTGACGAAATAGACCGTGTGCGCCAGCGCCGCCGCTGCCACCGCACCCTCGCCGAGTCGGCCGATCAGCGCGAGATCGGTCGTGATCATCGCGATCTGCCCGAGCTGCGTCAGCATCAGCGGCACGGCCAGCCGCAGCGTCTCGACGAATTCCTGCGCGAGATGGTTTTGCGGCACGCCGGCTTGCGGCTGCGAATGATGTTGGACGGTGTCGAGCATGGCGGCTCAATAGCACGTCCACGCGACGAAAACATGGCTCGTGAGAACGAGAGGCGAGGACGCTCTATCCTCTCGCTCGGTCTCGTAGGGTGGGCAAAGGCGCGTTAGCGCCGTGCCCACGTCCTATCGATGATCGAGAGAAATCGTGGGCACGCTACGCTTTGCCCACCCTACGACACTGTCGTCGGGGAGAGGTCTCCCAAATCACCCCTTGCGCTCCGGCACGCGCTTGATCTTCGCGCCCAGCGCGTTCAGCCGCTCCTCGATACGCTCGTATCCGCGCTCGATCTGGTCGGCGTTGTTGATGGTTGAGGTGCCCTGGGCGCACACGGCCGCCAGCAGCATCGCCATGCCGGCGCGGATGTCGGGCGAGGTCATGGTGGCGCCGTGCAGGCGACTGGGGCCGGCGATGATCGCGCGATGAGGATCGCAGAGAACAATTCTTGCGCCCATCGCGATCAGCTTGTCGACGAAGAACATCCGGGATTCGAACATCTTCTCGAACATCAGGATGACGCCCTCGCATTGCGTGGCGGTGACGATCGCGATCGACATCAGATCGGCCGGGAAGGCCGGCCAGGGCTGGTCCTCCAGCTTCGGCACGTGGCCGCCGAAATCGTCCTGGATCTTCAGCGTCTGGTTCGAGGGCACGATGAGGTCGTCACCCTCGACGCGGCAGACGATGCCGAGCCGCTCGAAACCCATGCGGATCGAGCGCAGATGCTCGACGCCGGCGCGCGTGATGCGCAGCGGCGAGCGCGTCACGGCGGCAAGGCCGATCAGCGAACCGACCTCGATGTGATCGGGCTGGATCCTGTAGGTCGCGCCCCCCAGCGTCGCCGGCCCGTGCACGATCATGGTGTTGGTGCCGATGCCCTCGATTCTCGCGCCGAGCGCGACGAGGAAATTGGCGAGGTCCTGCACATGCGGCTCGGAGGCGGCGTTGCGCAAATAGGTGACGCCGTTCGCGGCGACCGCTGCCACCAGCGCGTTCTCGGTCGCGGTCACGCTCGGCTCGTCCAGGAACACGTCGGCACCGGCGAGCTTGGCCGCGCGGAATTCGAGCCGGTCGGTTGCGGTGACCTTCGCCCCCAACTGCTCCAGCGCCAGCACATGCGTGTCGAGCCGGCGGCGGCCGATGACATCGCCGCCGGGCGGCGGCAACATCACCTCGCCGCAGCGGGCGAGCAGGGGGCCCGCGAGCAGGATCGAGGCGCGGATGCGCACGCACAGCTCGGGGTCGAGATCGGCGGCGCGGATGCTCTTGGCGTGGATGTGAAGCGTATTGCGGGCGGTCCATTCCGCGGATGCGCCGACGGAGCGGATCAGCTCGACCAGCGTCTCGGTGTCGCGGATGCGCGGCACGTTCTCCAGCGTCACCGGATGTTCGGTGAGCAGGGCCGCGGCAATGATCGGCAGCGCCGAATTCTTGTTGCCGGACGGCTCGATCGAGCCCGAGAGCCGGTGACCGCCCTCGACGATGTATTGGATGGGCGCCACGGGGATTTCTCCGTCCTGATGGGTTGGGGCGGGCTGCTTTGGAGGCGGAAACTATAGGGAATTGAGCGCGGTAGCAATTGCGCTGGCTGCGGCTTCCGGGGCCGCCGGCGGCCTTTCGCGGGAGCCTCAGAGCAGGCCGATGATATTCCCCACAACATAGAGGATCGCGATCAGGATCAGCGCGCCGATCATGACGAAGGAGATTTCGATCGCGATGGCGCCGGTGCCGAGGATGGCCGCGACGCCGGCGAGGAGCCGTTCCTCCCTAGAGATCAGCGAGAGGACAGACAGCAGGATGGCGAGCAGGCCGAGCGAGATCGCGGTGGCGGATGCTGTTTCGCTCCAGCTGCGCCCTGCGGATTTCTCGACCTTCGGCGCCTGGTATTCGATTCCCTTCACGCGCGCCATCACGCGGTCCTTGATGCGATGGCCGGTGTCGACGATGACCTGGTCCGCCGGCGGCGGCGGAAACACCATCGGCACCACCCAATGCGGCAACACGGCCGCCATCAGCGCCAGCACGCCGACGATGCTTCCGATGATGCCGAGGCGGCGGGATGGCGCGGCGGAGCTGGTCGTTGCAGAGGCGGTCATGGCGTGACACTTCCGGGCCGGAATTGGCCTTGGATCATGCCACTTCGTCGCGACGGCGGGTGGAGAGGTTCAGGGAGTTGCGGCGGGCAGGCGGGAGAGGTCCGCTGCGCTTCAATTGCGGAACAAATTGATGACGCCACCCTCGCCTTTGACTTCGAAATACATCAGGTCGATGTAGATCGCGGCCGCAAGAACCAGCGCTCGTTCATCTTCCGTCAGGCTGCGTTCCAGAAACTCGACCAGAAAATTGTCGCGGTCGGTGAACAGCTCGGAGCCAAGGCCGGACCATTTCTTCGCAACGCGCGCCTGCTCTCGCCCGCCGCGCATGAACGGAAAGGTCCATACGCGCCACCATGGCGAGCTGACTTCGAGCACGACGCGCCCCTGCGCATCCTGCACATGGAAGGTCTTGGTGAGAATCGAAAACTGACGTTCGATGGTTCCGATGAGGCGGCCGTCGCGCGAACGCAGCTCCAGACATTGAAAGAACCAGCGGAAGGGATGAATCCCGTGCATCACCGGCTGTCGGGCGCCATCGAAAAAATGAACCTCAAAGGAGCGCCAATGCCCAAATGCCTGACGCCACAAAAAGCCGAGAATTCCCTTTTGCTGTTCGGCTGCATAAAGCAGATCGCGCCCATTTTCGTCGCGGATGCGATATTTGTTGCGGGTTTCGAGGCCGAAGAGTTCGGCCATTTCGAAGACCTGCTGCACATACATTCGGTGCTGGTCAGCTAAAATCGGCAACATTCGCTCGGACCTCTTCCAGTGCCAGCTACGCCATTTTGTCGCGGTGGCCGGTGGGGAGGTTCAGGGGCGGTGTCGTCATGAAGGTGGTGCGCCCCCTCTCCCGCTTGCGGGGGAGGGCTGGGGTGGGGGTGTCCCCGCATCGGGATTGTCGAGAAATGCAGCGGCTGTCCCTGGTGGCGAGAGCCCTCACCCGCCGCGCTCTGCAAGCGCGTCGGCCTCTCCCGCAAGCGGGAGAGGCGAAACAAGCCTCAGATATCGATCGTCGCGCTCAGCGAATGTTCCTGGATGAAGTCGCGGCGCGGCTCGACCACGTCGCCCATCAGCTTGGTGAAGATGTCGTCGGCCTCGTCGACTTCCTTGACCTTCACCTGGAGCAGCGAGCGCACTTCGGTGTCGAGCGTGGTCTCCCAGAGCTGCTCGGGGTTCATCTCGCCGAGACCTTTGTAGCGTTGCAGCGTGATGCCCTTGCGCCCGGAATCGGTGACCGCCTCGAACAGGTCGGACGGACCGTGCACCACGTGCTCGATATCCTTGCGCCGCAGCTTGCCGGAGCGGGCATAGACATCCTGGAGTTTTGGCGCGTACTCGTCGAGCTTGCGGGCTTCGACCGAGCCCAGCAGCGCATCGTCGATGACGGCCGCTTCCCTGACGCCGCGCACGGTGCGCTCGAACAGGAAGCCCTGGCCTTCGACGAATTGGCCGACCCAGCCGCGCTCGACCTCCTCGGCCTGGCTGTCCAGCCGGGTCGCAATGTACTGCGCGGCGGCCGTGGCGTTCTCGGGGTTGCCGTAGACCGACTTGTTCAGCACGCCGGTGATGGCCGCCTGCTCGACCACCTTGCGGTTATAGCGGCTGTGCAGGTTGCGCAGGATGCTGCGAACGACGCGGGCATCGTCGACCAGCGCGCGCAGGTCGCGTCCTGAGCGGTCACCGCCGGTGCCGGGGATATACACGCAGTCGTCGAGGCCGGCGTCGATCAGATAGTCTTCCAGCGCCCGCTCGTCCTTCAGGTACTGCTCGGACTTGCCGCGTGAGACCTTATAGAGCGGCGGCTGGGCGATATAGAGATAGCCGCCGTCGATGATGTCGCGCATCTGCCGGTAGAAGAAGGTCAGCAGCAGCGTGCGGATGTGGGCGCCGTCGACGTCGGCGTCCGTCATCACGATGATCTTGTGATAGCGCAGCTTCTCGACCGAGAATTCGTCGCTGATGCCGGTGCCGAGCGCGGTGATCAGCGTGCCGATCTGTTCCGACGACAGCATCTTGTCGGGGCGGACGCGTTCGACGTTCAAGATCTTGCCGCGCAGCGGCAGCACCGCCTGGAATTCGCGGTTGCGGCCCTGCTTGGCGCTGCCGCCTGCCGAGTCACCCTCGACGATGAACAGTTCCGACTTGGCCGGATCCTTTTCCTGGCAGTCAGCGAGCTTGCCGGGCAGCGAGGAGACCGAGAGCGGGCTCTTGCGCGTCAGCTCGCGCGCCTTTCGCGCAGCTTCACGCGCGGCGGCGGCCTGGATCACCTTGCCGACGATCATCTTGGCTTCGGTCGGGTGCTCCTCGAACCATGCCTGCAGCGCCTCATTGAGCACGTTCTCGACCACGGGGCGCACTTCCGAGGACACCAGCTTGTCCTTGGTCTGCGACGAGAACTTCGGATCGGGCACCTTCACCGACAGCACGGCGGTGAGGCCTTCGCGGCAGTCGTCGCCGGTCAGCGCGATCTTTTCCTTCTTCGCGTTGGCCTCGGCGTAGCCGTTGACCTGGCGCGTCAGCGCGCCGCGGAAGCCGGCCAGATGCGTGCCGCCGTCGCGCTGCGGGATGTTGTTGGTGAAGCACAACACGTTCTCGTGGTAGCTGTCGTTCCACCACAGCGCCGCCTCGACGCCGATGCCGTTGGCTTCCGAGCGCACCATGATCGGCGTCGGCACCAGCGCCTTCTTGTTGCGGTCGAGATATTTGACGAATTCCTCGACGCCACCGGAATAGTGCATCTCCTCGCGCTTCTCGACGGCATGACGCATGTCGGAGAGGATGATGTTGACGCCGGAGTTGAGGAAGGCGAGCTCGCGCAGACGGTGTTCGAGCGTCGCGAAATCATATTCGATGTTCTTGAAGGTCTCGGTCGAGGCCAGGAACGTCACCTCGGTGCCGCGCCGGCCCGGCGCATCGCCGACCACCTTGAGCGGCGCCACGGCATCGCCATGGGCGAACTCGATATAGTGCTCCTTGTCGTCACGCCAGATCCGCAAGCCGAGCTTGCTGGACAGCGCGTTGACGACGGAGACACCGACGCCGTGCAGACCGCCGGAGACCTTGTAGGAATTCTGGTCGAATTTTCCGCCGGCGTGCAGCTGGGTCATGATGACCTCGGCCGCCGAGATGCCTTCGCCCTTGTGAATGTCGACGGGAATGCCGCGGCCGTCGTCGCGCACGGTGACGGAATTGTCGGCATTGAGCACGACGTCGACGCGCGTGGCGTGGCCCGCCAGCGCTTCGTCGATCGCGTTGTCGACGACCTCGTAGACCATGTGGTGCAGGCCCGAGCCGTCGTCGGTGTCGCCGATATACATGCCGGGGCGCTTGCGGACGGCATCGAGACCCTTGAGCACGCGGATCGATTCCGCACCGTATTCGCTCGGATTGGAGGGCTCGTTTTCGGCAGCGGGCTGCCGAGCAGGTTCTGTCATGAGAGGCCTTCGAGATGTCGCCCGAATCAGCGGCGCAAAAGGCGCTGATTTGCGAGCTATTTGTGCCATGAAAGCGGGATTGCGCCTAGCGCAAAGTATGCTGCCGCAACCCTTTGAGGAAATGGGGTTTTTTGGTCGGCTTTCAAGGCGCGCGAAGGCCGATTTCGGGCCCCGTGAAAAGCCCGATTCGAGACCCGTTTTGGGCCCTCAAAGGCGTGGATTTTGCGGGGGCCCGGAAGCCTCTTCCACGGCGCCCTGCTGCCGCAGAGCGGCCCGTGGGTTCAATAGATCTGGTCGGACTTGCCGTCATCGTCGCTGAGCCTCAGGAACCACGCCTGGCCCGCGGCCAGTGTGATGGAATCGGTATGCACCAGATGACCCGAGACGTGCAGCTCGTAGGGATAGGTGCCGGGTGGCAAGTCCAGCGTTTGCGGATGATTTACGCCGCCCGCGATCTTGATGGTTTGATCGTTGATCGCGAGCGAAGCCACGTCGGGAACGCGATAGCCGAAGATCAGCCGTGCTTGTCCTGGCACTGGCAGGAAGTTGGCCCTGGCCGCGGCCTCCGTATTTCGCTGCACGAGGTCGACAATGGTCTCGCCCTTGGCACGATCAAGCGTCAGCGTGCCCGGCCCCTTCGGGGAAGCGAACACGAGCAGGGCACGATCTGCGGCGATGACCGCACCATCAGGCTTTTCCTGCCAGCCGCGCTTGCCAAGCTCTGCGCGGTAGAAGGCGAGGACGTCGTTGAGCTCGGCGGGCACCTCGGCTTTGAGCTCGAGCCGGAGCGGGACGTCGACGCCGTTCACGCGCGTGCTGCTGAAGCTCGAGTGGCTGGCTCGCGTCGGCACGGGCATGTCTGCGTGGGCATCTGCTGCGGTCAGCGGCTCCTGCGAGCAGCTCGCAAGCAGAGCGAGGCCGCAAACCAACAGCCGCCGTCGTGCCGGGACCCTCGTCCCGCGCCTCAACTTCGTCATGCCCGTTCTCCAGGGATGCCGCGCGTCCTGATCGTCGCGCGACGCAGCGGCAGCGACCCGGTCGCCGCCACCTCATCGACTAGAGCGCTTTCGAGCAAAGTGGACACCGGTTTGCGTGAAGAAAACGCGTCAAAACAAGAATCTAGAGCTTCGGTTCTGATTCAATCAGAACCGAAGCTCTAGTCGCCCTGCGAACTCGCCGGGTTCAACCCGGCCAGTACCGCACAGGGGTATCAGTACATCTGCAGCGGCAGCACATCTCCATCAGGACCCACCATGAGGCCCCATGCGTCGCCGGCGGCGACCGTCAGGGTGTCGGTGCGGGCGGGACGCCCCGATACACGCAGCGCGTACTGGTACTTGCCGGGCGGCAGATCGAGCATCGGGCCCTTCGGCGATTGCGGGCCACCGGCGCCGGCCGCGATCCTGACGGTTTGCTTGTTGATCGTGAACGAGGCTTCCTTTGGCCCGATATTGCCCAACATCACCTTGGCCTGGCCAGCCTTCGGCATGATGTCGGCCTTGGCGGCGGCATCCGGATTCTTCTGCGCCAGATTGACCGTGGTCTCGTTCCTGGCGCGACCGAGCTTGAGGACGGCCGGGCCTTGCGGCGAGGTGAAGTCGATCTGCGCGCGCTCCGCGGACACAGTCGCGCCGTCGGCCTTTTCCTGCCAGCCGAGCTTGGAAAGCTCCGTGCGGTAGAATGCCAGCACGTCGCTCAGCGGGGCCGGGATGCTGGCTTCCAGCTCACGGCGGAACGGCGTATCCGTGCCCGGCAGCTTGGTGGTGGCGAGCGAGGTCGACGATCGCTGGGTCGGCACTGGCAGCTGGGATTCGGTGTCGGGCTTGAGCGGCTCGGCGGATTTCGCCTGCACCTCCGGAATGGGGGCCGGCTTGGCTGCCGCCATCACCAGCGCCGATCCGCTCGCGCTGACATTCACCCTTGGGCCCATCTGCATCACGGTCATCGAGATCGACTTGCCGCCCTTGGAAAATTCCATCACCGCCATGTTGGGTTGATTGATGACGGAGGGCTGCTCCTTCCAGCCGGCGGGCTTGAGCGAGGCGCGGTAGAACGCGGTGACCGCCTTGACGCTCGAGGTGGAGGAGAATTCGAGGTGGCCGCCGTCGCCTTCGAATTTCACGCCCTCGGCCGTCTCGGGCAGCGGCACCGGCGTCTTGCTGTCGGCAAGCGCGCCAAGCGGCGCATCGGACAGCGCGGCCGCCTGCACCTTGCGCCGCGCTTCGTCGGCGGCGATGACTTGCTTGGCCATCGCCTCGGCATCCTTCATGAACCTCTCGTCCGCTTCCTTCTTCGCCCTGGCGCGGGCGGCGAGGGCGGATTCCTTCACCCGTGCGGTCAGGCTGACCATGGTGAAATCATATTTGCGGCCGAGCCGGAGCAGGCCGGTTTCATCAGTGTTGGAGATCTTGATCGCCACTTCGTCGCCGGGCGCGAGCGGCGCGCTGCCGTCCTCCTGCCAGCCGCGCGCGGCGAGCTCGCGATGATAGAACGCGAGCACCGCGGGCAGTTCGGCCATCGCGGCGGCCGACATTTCGCGCTTGTTTGAGTTCGCGCTGCCGAGGCCTCGCGCCGTCTTGGTCGGATTCGGCCGCGGCAGGCCGGCAACATCGCTATCGGCGCTGAGATCGACCGGGAGCACGAACGGCGCGATCCGGATGTCGACATCAGTCCGGCCGTCGTCGCGGCGCGTGAGCGTTAGCATCACCGGCTTCTGCTTGTAGAACTGCGTCGTGTCGCCCTCGGGATGGTCGTAGAAGGCGCGCACGCCGTTCGGAACGGTCTCCTCGATGCCTGCCGTCGTCCAGCGCGCCGCCGATTCAGCCGTGAGCTTGCGCCAGCCGATCGCCTCCATCTGGCTGGCGTAGAACGCCGACGTGGCATCGAGCGCGCCGGGGGCGATGCAGCCGAGATAGGGCCTGGTGCCGTCGAATACGAGGTCGCTCGCGCCGTCGGGGAACGGCACGTTCGAATAGATCCGGTCGGTCGTGTAATAGACCATGGATTGGTCAGGCCGGCCGAGCGCCTGCGTGAAGTGAACGGACAGGCCCTGCCGTCCCTTCTTGAATTTCAGCGTGGTGCTCTTCTCCTCCAGCGGCAGCACATAGGGCACCCAGCCATCGGCGATCAGGAGCTTTCGCACCGCCTGCGACGTCACGGCTGGCGGCGTCGGCACGCGATATTCGACGCGGTAGGGATCGGGGCGCGAGGTATCCTCCACGGCGCCTTCGAGTTGCGGCAGCCCGTGGACGTCGACGATGCCCCCGTCGGCGCCGGCCGCGACCGAGCAGCTCGCCACCAGGAAGAGGCCGCATGCAAGCAGCCGCCATCGTGCCGGGACCTGCGTCCCGCGCGTCATCCTCGACATCGTTTCGTCTCCAGGGGCGTGGCGCGGCGCATCGGCTCGCGCGCAATTGCAGGCTGCGACACCGTCGGCGCGGCCTCTGACCAGAAGTCGCGGCAGGAACCCGCGAGGTTCAAAGACCGTTCAGGCCTTAGTAGAGCTGAAGCGGTGGCCAGGCGTCTCCATCGCGCCCGACCGTGAGCTCCCAGGTATCGCCGGCTGCAATGGTGAGAACCTTCGTGCTGGCTGAATGATCCGGCACGCGCAGCTCGTAGGAATATTCGCCGGGCGCCAGATCCAGCGATACGGCATGGCTGCCGGCGGCACGCTTGACGGTTGTCGCGTTGATCGTGAGCGCGGCATCCGTCCCGCTGATATTGCTGAACACCAGTTTCGCCTGGCCGGGCTCGGGCAGGACGTTCGCCCGGATTGCCGCATCGGCGTTCTTCTGCACGAGGTGGATCGCGGTGCCGCTGTCCTTGCGGGCGAGCTCCAGTGCGGCAGGCCCGAGCGGGGAGGCGAAGGCGAGCTGGACGTGATCGGCTGCGACCATCGCGCCGTCGGGCTTTTCCTGCCAGCCGAGCTTTCCAAGCTCCGTGCGATAGAAGGTGAGGACGTCGCCGAGCTCTGCGGGCACGCGGGCTTCGAGCTGTGTCCGCAGCGGGGTTTCGACGCCGGGCATCACGGTCGTGTGGATGCCGCGGTAGCTGAAGCGGGTCGGCGCGGGCAGCTTGGCATCGGGGTCAAGCGTGAGTGCGGCCGAGAACAGCGGCGGCAGATTGGACACGAAGGCGCCGGCGCTCGCCGCGAGCAGGCAACTTGCGAGCAGCGCAAGGCCGCACGCAAACAACTGCCATCGTGCCGGAGCTTGCGCCCCATGCTTCACCGTCGCCATGCCGATGCTCCAAGATCAGTGCGAAGAACAGCGCGGGTGTCCGAGATATCCGCGCGAGGGGCCGCGTGTTGTGGCCTCATGCAGCTAGTCGCTGACGGAAACAAGCGGGTTCAATGCCGCCACTAGCGGCGGGCGGAGACTCGTCCGCTCTCGACGTCAAACACTTCGCCTCCCGCGCCGATCTCGGCGAAGGCCGCCGGGTCGGCGCCGGTCAGCCAGACCTGCGCGCCGAGCTTCTTCAGCTCGTCGAACAGCGCCGCGCGCCTGTTCGGATCGAGATGCGCCACGACCTCGTCGAGCAGCAGCAGCGGCACGATGCCGGTCATCTCGGCGACCAGGCTCGCATGCGCCAGCACGAGGCCGATCAGCAGCGCCTTCTGCTCGCCGGTCGAGGCGTCGCGCGCCGGCATGCTTTTCGGCGCATAGACCACCTGGAGGTCGGTGAGATGCGGGCCGTCGGTGGTGCGGCCGGCGATGGCATCGCGCGGACGGTTGTCGCGCAGGATCTGGCGGTAGCGGTCCTCGACCGAGGTCGCGGTCTCGGTCAGCAGCGCATTCTCCATCCAGCCGTCGAGCGCGATTTGAGCCGAGGGAAAGGCGGAGGCCTGCGCGCGCGCGTTGAGCATGCCGGTCAGCCGCGCCGCGGTCTGGCCGCGCGTTGCCGCCACCGCGACCGCAAGCTCGGCAGTCTCGCGCTCGATCGCGTCACACCAATGGTCGTCGTAATTGCGCGTCTCGAGCAGGCGGTTGCGCGAGCGCAAGGAGCGCTCCAGCGCGTTGATGCGGCTGGAATGCTCGTTGTCGATGGCGAGCACCAGGCGGTCGAAGAAGCGCCGGCGCTCGGAGGCGGCGCCCATGAACAGCCCGTCCATCGCCGGCGTCAGCCAGACCATGCGGATGTGGTCGCCGAAGGCACTGGCCGAACCCACCGGCTCGCGGTCGATGCGGCAGCGTCGGGTGACGGCGCTATCGGCGCGCGGTGGCTCGATTCCGGTGCCGAGCGTCGCCAGCCCCAGCGCACCCTCGACCTGCGCCGCCACCGCCCAGGAGCCGTCGCCCTGGTTGTCGGCGACGTCCTCCAGCGTGGCGCGCCGCAGGCCGCGCCCGGGTGAGAGAAACGAGATCGCCTCGATGCAATTGGTCTTGCCCGCCCCATTCGGCCCGACCAGCGCCACCAGGTCAGCCGCCGTCTCGAGCCCCCCCGCCCGATAATTGCGAAAATGCGTCAGCGTCAGGCGATGAATGCGGGAGGGGATCATGTCACTCTGTCATTGCCGGGCTTGACCCGGCAATCCATCGCCCGCATCAGCGGGCAATTTCATCATATAGGTCTTGCCACGCGGGATTGCTCTTCACGATCAGATCGATCTTCCACTCGCGCGACCAGTGCTTCATGTTCTTTTCGCGCTGGAGGGCAGCGGAAATCGTATCGTGTGCCTCGAAATAGACCAGGGTCTTCACCTCGTAGCCCTTGGTGAAGCCGTCCGCCAGGCCTTCACGGTGCTCATAGACGCGTCTGACCAGATTGTTGGTGACGCCGACGTAGAGTGTTCCACCGGGCTTGCTGGCGAGGATGTACACCCAATAAGTCATCTTGTTTGATGGATGGCCGGGTCAAGCCCAGCCATGACGAGAAGAGAAAAAAGCCCCTCACACCCGCATCGGCATCAGCACGTACAGCGCGCTCTTGTCGTCGCGGTCCTGCACCAGGGTCGGCGAGCCCGGGTCGGCGAGCTTGAGCGTTGCGACGTCGCCTTCGATCTGGGCGGCGATGTCGAGGAGGTAGCGGGAGTTGAAGCCGATATCGAGGGCGTCGGAGGCGTATTCGACCTCCAGCTCTTCGGTCGCGCTGCCGGAATCCGGATTGGTCACCGACAGCACCAGCTTGCCCGGCGACAGCGACAGCTTGACCGCACGGCCGCGTTCGCTGGAGATGGTGGAGACGCGGTCGACCGCGTTCTCGAAGTCCTTCTTGTCGACGACGAGCTCCTTGTCGTTGCCTTGCGGAATGACGCGGCCGTAATCGGGGAAGGTGCCGTCGATCAGTTTCGAGGTCAGCACGACGTTGCCGATGGTGAAGCGGATCTTGGCCTGCGACAGCTCGATCGTCATCTCGGCGTCGGTGTCCTCGATCAGGCGCTGCACCTCGCCGACGGTCTTGCGCGGCACGATCACGCCGGGCATGCCCTCGGCGCCCTTGGGCTGCACCAGGTCAAGCTGGGCGAGGCGGTGGCCGTCGGTGGCGACGCCGCGCAGGGTTGCGGCCTTGGCCGAGCCGGCCGCGTGCAGATAGATGCCGTTGAGATAATAGCGCGTCTCTTCGGTCGAGATCGCGAACTGGGTGCGGTCGATCAGTCGCTTGACGTCCTTGGCGGCGAGCGAGAAGGAATGCGACATGTCGCCGGCGGCCAGGTCCGGGAAATCATTCTCGGGGAGTGTCTGCAGCGTGAAGCGCGAGCGGCCGGCGCGGATCGCCAGCACGGCGCGATCGCCGTCGGCCTCCAGCACGATCTGCGAACCATCCGGCAGCTTGCGCACGATGTCGTAGAACATGTGTGCCGGCACGGTCGTGGAACCCGCGGTCGCGGTTTCCGCCGGAAGCGTCTCCGTCACCTCGAGGTCGAGGTCGGTCGCCTTCAGCGACAATTTGGCGTTCTCGGCGCGGACCAGCACGTTGCCGAGGATCGGAATCGTGTTGCGGCGTTCGACCACGCGGTGGACATGGCCCAGTGACTTCAGGAGTTGCGCGCGTTCGACCGTAACCTTCATTGCACTACTCGCCCGATCCCCAAGAGAACTTCACGGAAAACATCATGTCGTAGAAGCCTGGCGGTCGAAAGGCCCGCCGCGGCACCGATGACCCCGCAAGGCCAGGGTCATCCAACCGATATGACCAAAGCCGTCAGGGTCGCGCAAGGTGGCGCGGAAAGCCATCCAGTTCAAGGGATTGGGGGCCAGTTCCCCACGATTTACAGCTCAAAACGAAGCCGTCGCCCCGGCACAGCTCCACTCCCTCGGCCCGCTTGCGGGGGGCGGGACGAGCTACGCTCGCTCTGAGAGGGTTGGGGTGAGGAGAGTTTCCGCGGGGGAGGTGAGAGTTGGACTCGCGGAGAGTCCCCCCTCACCCGAATTCGATCTGCGATCGAATTCGACCTCTCCCCGCAAGCGGGGAGAGGTGACAGAAATAGGCGTTTATTCCTGAAGCTGGCGCTTCAGCGACTCCACTTCCTCCGACAATGCGGTGTCCTTGGAGACCAGGGCCTCGATCTTGCGCACGGCATGCAGCACCGTGGTGTGGTCGCGCCCGCCGAAGCGGCGGCCGATCTCGGGCAGCGAGCGCAGGGTCAGCGTCTTGGCGAGATACATCGCGACCTGGCGCGGGCGCACCACATTGGCGGTGCGGCGCGACGACAAGAGGTCGGAGCGGCTGACGTTATATTGCCGCGCCACCACGCGCTGGATGTCCTCGATCTTGATCCGCTTCGGCTCCGAGGGGCGGACCAGATCGCGCACCTCGCGCTCGGCCATCTCCAGCGTCACCGGCTGGTTGTTCAGCTTCGAGTGAGCGAGAAGCCGGTTGATCGCGCCTTCGAGGTCGCGGCCGTTATGGGTGATGGTGCGCGCGAGATAATGCAGCACTTCCTCGGGTACGTCGAAAGTCGCATGATGGGTGCGGGCGGCTGCGACGCGCGATTTGAGAATGCCGTGCCGCAGCTCTTCTCCGAGCGAGCCCATCTCGACCACGAGGCCGCCGGCAAGCCGCGAGCGGACGCGGTCATCGAGGCTTTCGAGGTCGGACGGCGGACGGTCGGCCGCGATCACGACCTGGCGGCCGGCGTCGATCAGCGCGTTCAGCGTGTGACAGAACTCGGCCTGGGTCGACTTGCCCTGCAGGAACTGCAGATCGTCGATGACGAGCACGTCGATGCCGCGCAGCGCTTCCTTGAACGCGAGCGCCGTCTGCGTCTTCAGCGCGGCGACGAAGCCGTACATGAATTTTTCTGCCGTGAGATACAGCACCTTGCGCTCGTTGCCGGAATTGCCGGCCCAGGTCACGGCCTGGAGCAGGTGCGTCTTGCCGAGGCCGACGCCGGCATGGATGTAGAGCGGGTTGAACATCACGGGGTCGCCACGGCGACCTTCCGCGACCTGACGCGCAGCCGCATGGGCCAGCGTGTTGGAGCGGCCGACGACGAAGCTGGCGAAGGTCAGGCGCGGATCGAGCGGCGAGCCGCCGAGCGCGTCGTGATTGGCCGAGACCGGCGCGGTCGCGGTCGAGCGCAGCTCGGGCGCGGGCGCACGGCGCGTCTCGACCGGCGCAGGGGCTTCCTTCGGCTGCACCACGGGGCGCACCGCAGAGCGAACGGTGAGATCGATACGATGCACTTCCGGCATCTCGGCCTGCCAGCACGACAGCACGCGCTCGGCGTAATGGGCCTGGATCCAGCTCTTCAGAAAGCGCGTGGGCACCGAGAGACGCACGCTCTCGTCCTGCACGCCTTCGAGATCCATGCGTGCAAACCAGCTCGTGTAGACGTCTTCGCCAACGTTCGAGCGCAGCCGGCTCTTCACGCGTGACCAGCGATCCTGTTCCATTGTCATCGTCAGAAAACTTCTCTTGAGAGATAAGGTTGCGTGGTGAGCGCCATGCAGGGCTTCCTGTCATGGCGCGACCTCAAGCGAGTCCATCATCAGGCATGGCTCGACCGTTCGGCGGAATGCGCCGCGGGTCAGATCAGCGATGTCGGAGATGGAGAGTTCGCGAGGTCAGCGCGTACTCGACGCGCCCTCGCACGTCGGAGGCTGAACGCAGGACGGATCGGAGACGGCATCGTTGAACGATGGAACTTGTGTCAATACCGCGTTGAATCCGTAGGACATGATACCTCCCCGTCCCGCCGTGATCGCTCACGGCAAGGTCCTGCGTGTGAAAGACAACCGCCCCTGAAACGCTTCAGTCGCAGATGTCCCGCCCGTCTGTACTAGTCGTCCGCTCGGCTTCGCCGCCTTGCGTGCCGGGGCAGCTTCGCGATGTCTCTCATGCGCGCCAGGCGCGAGGCGGGAAGATCCCGCTTGGAGACATTCAGACAAAGAACTACCGTTCCCATATTGCTATGGGTTTTGGATCCGACATCGCTTTTTGAAGCGTCGCCTACGTGCACACCGCCGCCGATTTGCACGCTCGCCCCGTTTCCTAAACCGCGCTGGTCTGAAGATCGTGGGCGCCGCTGACGACTTAAGGAATACACTAAGCGGAAAGACTCGCAACGAATTGATTCACACTTGAGCCACCAAAAAAACTTGACCTCGGTTAATGCCGCGCGCGACTTGTGCACAGGCTTCGGAGCAAGTTTTTGGATTCGTGCACAGAATCGAAAATGCCGCGCCTCATGTGACAATTCTCCGCCACCGCCAATTTTTTTTACAAATTTGTCACGCACTCGACGCGTGGGGCGATTTTTCCAAATGCTTGCGGGCACTATGTCGATAAGTGATTAGCGAGACATCGTTTTTTGAGTCTCGTTTCACAGGGTAACTCCATCGCGAGATGTGTTCCGGTGAATCTACGGTGTGCAGAACTCTTGCGCGCGCGAATTCAACTTAAGCCCGCCGCACAAGGGTTTTCGCAACGCAGAAAGTTTCCGCTGTTGCACGACATCGGCAGGTAGAACTACGGAACGAAGAATAGCGCAGGCGGTGCGAACCTTCCAATCGAAGATTGATCGCGACGTGACCGCTTGCGTGAATATGACCGCAACAAAAAAGCCCGGCGCGATGCCGGGCTGTTTGACGTGTGCGATGTTCGATCGATCGGCCGACCGACTGGTCCGCGATTGCTCGAGCCAGTTACTTGGGTCGTTACTTGGCGAGCTTGGAGATCTGTGCGGTGAGGCGCGAGACTTTGCGGCTGGCGTTGTTCTTGTGAATGATGTTGCGCTGGGCGGCACGCATCAGGGCGGGCTCGGCATTCGCCAGCGCCTTCACGGCAGCGGCGCGATCGCCGGTCGCGATGGCTTCCTCGACGGTGCGCACGGCGCCGCGCATCTGGGTGCGGCGCGACTTGTTGACGGCGGTGCGGCGGGCGATCTTGCGCGTCGCTTTCTTGGCGGAAGTGGTATTGGCCATGGTCTCAATATCCTTTGCGGGGTCCGGTCGCGTCTTGGTCGGGTAGCGCCGGCTTGCTTGACCGCGGAATCGACGCTCGGATTTAGGGTGTTCGGTTGCTGGCCGTCCCCGGAACATGAGGCTTCAAAAAGCCTGCAACTGCTCAAAGAACAGCGGCGGCAGGATTGCGCCCGCCGCCAGTTGGCGCCCTTATAGAGAGGGTCTTCGGCACCGTCAACGCTTTCCGGGCTGGAAAAGCGGGCCTTGGAGGCTCCAGGGGGCGCCGTAACGCCCTGAAGAGGTTGAATTTCTGCCGTCGGCCGGCTATTGGCTGGCGGCGTTTGTTTGGGTCCTCCGATCGGACGACCATATAAGGTGAGGCATGATCCGCGGCTTTTTCCGACTGATTGGGCTGCTGCTGCTCGCCGGCGGGTTCATCTTCATGGTCTATGACGGTGCCCGCTGGGTGGCCGACCAGACCCTGCGGTTCACCCGGTTCGGCCAGTTCTGGAACGACGTCAACCAGGCCAGCCAGTCCGCCTTCCGCACCTGGGTCGAGGCCAAGGCGCCCTGGCTCTGGACCTCGGTGATCCGCCTGTTGCTGGATCAGCCGGTCTTTGCCGTCCTCGGCATTCTCGGCATTGTGCTGATGCTCCTGTTCCGCCCGCGGAAACCGCTGATCGGCTATTCCCGGGATTGAGCTTTCAATTCCCGCCGGGATTGAGCTTTCAATTCCCGTCGGGATTGAGCCTTGCAAGGCGTGACGTAACAACGCTGCTCCCGCCCGCGTAAACACCTATATTCCCACCTCATCGCGAGCACGGCGCCCGAGCATCTGGCTCGCGCGACGGACAGCTCGTTTCGGAGACCATCATGCTGTTCATGCGCAAGACCACCGCATTGCCGAGCGCAGCTGAGGCGCTGCCCGGCCGCGCGCAAGCCATTCCGACCGCCACCAGCCATTTCGTCAACGGCCGCAAGCTCAAGCCGCCTTATCTCGCCGGCCTCGAGCAGGCCGTGTTCGGGCTCGGCTGCTTCTGGGGCGCCGAGCGCAAATTCTGGCAGCTTGGCGATGGCATCTACACCACCGCTGTCGGCTATGCCGGTGGCCACACGCCGAACCCGACCTATGAAGAGACCTGCTCGGGCCGCACCGGCCACACCGAAGTGGTGCTGGTGGTGTTCGATCCGAGCGAGATCTCCTATGCGACGCTGTTGAAGACGTTCTGGGAGAGCCACAACCCGACGCAGGGCATGCGTCAGGGCAATGATATCGGCACGCAGTACCGAAGTGCGATCTACACGCATTCCGATGCGCAGAAGAAAGCGGCCGACGAGTCGAAGGCGCTCTATCAGAAGGCGCTCGCAGCCAAGGGCCACGGTGCCATCACCACCGAGATCGCGCCGGCAGGCGAGTTCTACTTCGCCGAGGACTATCACCAGCAATATCTGGCGAAGAACCCCGCCGGCTATTGCGGGCTCGGCGGCACCGGCGTGTCCTGCCCGATCGGCGTCGGTGTGAGCGCGTAAAAGTAAGTTGTCGAAGCGGGCGGCCCTTCCCCTCCCCTGGAGGGGGAGGGTCGATCGCGCGTAGCGCGAGCGGGGTGGGGTGACGGTCTCTCCGCGTCCAGCAGTGCTCGTCTGGAGAGATCACCCCACCCCGCTACGCATTGCGCTTCGCTTCATGCGTAGCGACCCTCCCCCTCCAGGGCAGGGTGGTTGCTCCCCGCAAACGCTTTATTAACCATAATCGGTGCATCACTGGAGCCATCTCGTTTCGAGGGATAGGTCCGGTGCCAGTTGCACGCGCGTTTCGATCGTCGATCTCGGCAGTGGCCTTGGCAGCGTCCGCCGCGCTGAGCCTTGGCGGCTGCATGCAGACCGCCGGCCCCGTCGCGGTGATGCCGCCCCGCGCCGATCTCGACTCCATGGCCTACGGCCAGCCCTACAGCGCCCCGCAGCCGGTCGTCGTTGCCAACAATGGCGGCGGCGCCATCGCCGCGCTCAGCAACTCCTTTGCCGCTTCGCCCGCACCCATGCCGGTCGGCTACGCCGCGCCGATGGCCGCGCCCGTGCGTTACGATGCCTCTTACCATCTCGATGCCGGCGACAAGCTGCGCGTCGTGGTCTACGGCCAGGAGGGGCTCACCAACAGCTACGCCATCGATGCCGGCGGCTCCATCACCATGCCGCTGATCGGCGCGGTGCCGGCCCGCGGCCGCACCACGGCGGGACTCGCCGGCGAGATCGCCGCGCGCCTGCGCAACGGCTACATCCGCGAGCCCTCGGTCGCGGTGGAGATCGAGTCCTACCGCCCGTTCTTCATCCTCGGCGAAGTCACCGCGCCCGGCCAATATCCCTACGTGCCGAACATGACGGTCGAGAGCGCGGTCGCGATTGCCGGCGGCTTCTCGCCCCGCGCCAAGCGCGACGTCGTCACCGTCACGCACACCGAGAACGGCGGCTCGATGCGCGCCGTGGTGCCGCTCGGCACCCCCTTGAACCCCGGCGACACCGTGTTCGTCGGCGAGCGCTGGTTCTAGCTCACCGTCTGAAATCCAGCCGACCGTTCGGAAAGCATCCGTCGATCCTGTCCGCGCCGACCACGCGCCCGACCCATGGCCGCGTGATCGCCGGCGTGGTCAGGTTGATGTATTTTCCGACCAGGCGGTCCGCGCCTTCGCGCGTGGCGTCGATCAACCCGTGGCGGTGGCCATTGTCCCAGTCGAAGCGCAGATAGACGCGGTCCCCTGCGATGCGGATATCCGCGCGCCCCTGCTTCCATTTGTCCGGCGTATCGCCGGCAATGGTCGGATCGGCGCCGCCGTTCCAGCGGCTGGCCCAGATGCCTTCAAGCGGATCTGACGGCGCTGCGATCACGGCCCACGCCGCCGCGTTTCCGTCCGCGACGTCGCCCGGCAGCGTGGCCGTCGCGGCATAATCCATCACCTCGGAATCATCGGGTGCGGGCACGTCGATGGTTCCGAACGGATTGCGGATGACGAGGTGCGTGATGGCTTGCTGCATGGCGGTCTCCCGGCGCGAGTTGGCTTGGTCAGCCTGCTCTATCGCCGGGCGCCGCAATGCAGCCACCCGATTCCTGCTTCGAGGGGAGTGACGGAGGAGAGGGCAGTACGTCCTATTTCAAATGCGTCGCGAAGAACGCCATGCTGCGCGGCCAGGCGATGTCGGCGCTGGTCTTGTCGTAGCTGGCGCGTTCGTCGCAATGGAAGCCGTGCTGTGCGCCGGGATAGATGAAGACCTCCACATCCGGCCGCTTCGACTTGATGGTTTCGACGTCGGTCAGGGGAATGCCCGCGTCCTTCTCGCCGAAATGCAACTGCGTCGGCACCTTCGGCGTCTCGTCGGCAAAGCGCACGACGGCGCCGCCGTAATAGCCGATCGCGGCCTTCAGGCCGCTTAGTCGCGTTGCCGCGACGAAAGCGATGCTCCCGCCAAGGCAAAAGCCGATAATGCCCACGGGCCCTACGCTTTTCACGGCATCGATCGCCGCCTGCGTGTCGCGCAGCATCGCGGCCCAATCGGGATTGGCGACGAACTTGCGCGCCTCCGTGATCTCGTCGGGCGAATAGCCGGACTGGAAATTCGGCGCGGTGCGGTCGAAGATCGACGGCGCGATCGCGACATAGCCTTCCCCGGCGAGGCGGTCGCAGACCGAGCGGATGTGGTGATTGACGCCAAAGATCTCCTGGATCACCACGACCGCGCCCTTCGGCTGGCCTGAGGGATCGGCGCGATAGGCGCCAAGCTGGAAATTGTCGGACGCCGTCAGTCTGATGTTTTGTCCCACGCGGGTTGTCCTTCTTGGTTGGTCGTTGATCGAGAACTTCGGCCCCTCCGCAAACTCGTCATGGCCGGGCATAGCCGTCCGAAGGACGGCGTCGCTTTGCTCGCCTATGTTTCGGGCATCCACGTTCTTGCTACCGCTCGAAAGATCGTGGATGGCCGGGACAAGCCCGGCCATGACGATGTGGCAATTATCTGGGCCACGAAGAGCCTCCTCACTCCCACGTCCAGTTCTCGCCGTAATCCTCCTTCCATCCCGCCAGCCGGCCATGACGGAATTGCAGGAACAGGCGGTGACGGTAAGGGATCAGCCCGCTGCCGCCGATGTTGCGCAAGGCCAGATAGATTTCGTTGCCGGGCCGGCCCCGCACATATTGCAGGGGTTGTCCGACAGCGCGCGCGGTCTGCTCCGCATCCATGCCGAAGGCGAGCGGTGTGTTGTTCGACAAGGTCGTGACGAAGGGCTGGCGCGCGGGCATGCCGCCGAACGGCTCGGCCTGCGCGGACATCGACAGCAGCACCGCGCCCGCGGCCAACATCGCCTGCTTCATGGTCTGTGTTCCCGTTCGATCGTCCTACGCCGGCAAGTTCTTCAGGAAAGGCAGCACCGCGTCAACAAAAGCCTTGGGCTGATCGATGTTGACGGCGTGACCGGCCGCGGGGATCACGACCTTTTGTGCGCCGGGGATTTTTGCCGCCATGTAGTCGGACGCGGCGAGGAACGGCGTGTCGTCGGCGCCGACCACGATCAGGCAGGGCACCTTGATGTCGGGCAGCAGCTCCATCACGCGGGCGTCGCGCTGGGTCAGCATGCCGCGCGCGGCGAGCGCCAGTCCCCTGGCGTCGCGATGACTGGCGGTGGCGCGTTCGCGCGTGGCCGATTTCAGCATCGCGAGCCCCTCCCGGTCGAGCTTGTCGGCGGTGGCGAGCGCCCGCGCGTTCCAGGCCTCGCGCGCGTCGTCCTTCTTGAAGCCCGGGCCGGTGTCGATGATCAGCAGCGCGCGCGTCGCTTGCGGATGGGCACGATAGAACGCGAGCGACATGTAGCCGCCAAGCGACAGCCCGCCGATGACAGCGCGCTTCGCGCCGACCGCATCGAGGATCGCCGCCATGTCGCCGACCGTGAGCGCTTCGCTGTACGCGTTCGGATCATCGGGATAGTCGGACTGGCCGTGGCCGCGCATGTCCCACAGGATCAGCTTGTGGTCCTTCGAAAGCGCATCGACCTGCCCATGCCACATCGCCGAGGTTGAGGAGTAGCCGTGCGTCAGCAGCAATGGCGGTCCGCTGCCGTGAACCTCGTAGTAGATCCCGACGCCGTCCCGATGAATCCTTGGCATAGTTTCAGCCCCTTTTTTCTCTCGCCGCTAGCGCGGTGCTTCACCCTGCCCTGGAGGGGTCCGGGACGAGCGTAGCTCGCCCGTGGGTCGTCTCACATTGAGCGCAGCGAAATGTGAGACGGGGTGGGGTGACGGTCTCTCCATCTCCAACAGTGTTCGTGTGGAGAGATCACCCCACC
The DNA here is from genome assembly GCF_936943645.1 of uncultured Bradyrhizobium sp. Lineage (GTDB taxonomy): Bacteria > Pseudomonadota > Alphaproteobacteria > Rhizobiales > Xanthobacteraceae > Bradyrhizobium. The sequence continues at coordinate 26,451 of NZ_CAKZJO010000088.1, forward strand.
CCGCTCGCGCTCCGCGCGATCGACCCTGCCCCTCCAGGGGAGGGTAAAGGTTTGCGTGAGGCTGTACTCTAGCTCGCCAAGTTACCTCGAAGAAACTGCCTGAATGCGATGGCGCACATGCAGGCGCTCTGCTTGTTGCGTCCAGCCGCTGCAACCTCGTCCCGCTCTCGCAACGCACAACGTGTCGCGGCAGCGTTTGTTTCGACTCGTTCCAAATTGCATTTGCAACAGTAATCGAACGCGATCATGCTCGCGGCCAAGGCTGGCGCCAGCCCGGTGGGCGTCCGCCATTCAAGTTGCCGCCGTTAGCGGCTTCATGCACCGGCAGGGGAAGACGCCTATGCCAACTCTCACCATCAACGGGCGGAGTATGTCCGTGGATGCGGCGAACGACACGCCGCTCCTCTGGGCGATCCGCGAGCAATTGCAGATGACCGGCACCAAGTTCGGCTGTGGCGCCGGGTTGTGCGGCGCCTGCACCGTGCACGTCAACGGCGAAGCCGTGCGCTCGTGCCAGACCATGGTCGGCGACGTCGCCGGCAAGAAGATCACCACCATCGAAGGCCTCTCCGCCAAGGGCGATCATCCCCTGCAGAAGGCGTGGGTTGCCGAGCAGGTGCCGCAATGCGGTTACTGCCAGTCCGGGCAGATCATGCAGGCGGCCTCGCTGCTGGCGAAGAACTCCAATCCGACCAAGGAAGAAGTGGTGGCGCATATGGACGGCAATCTCTGCCGCTGCATGACCTATTCACGGATCCAGAAGGCAATCATGCGCGCCGCATCCGAGATGCGCACCGCGTCGGCCACCTCCAACGAACGGAGGCCCACATGAACGAGCATGTGAAGCCCCTGATGCCGGAGACGACGGATCTCAGCCGCCGCTCCTTCCTCGTCGGCACCGCCGCCACCGGCCTCGTGCTCGGCTATGCCGGCGTGCCCGGCATCGATTCTGCGGCCGCCGCGGCGCCCGCCAGTTTCGAGCCGAGCGTCTGGTATTCGATCTCACCGGATGGTCTCGTCACCGTGACCTGCGGCAAGGCCGACATGGGCCAGCACATCGCCTCCACCATGGCGCAGATCGTCTGCGAGGAGTTAGGGGCGAAATGGAGTGACATGCGGGTCAATCTCGCCTCCAACGACCCGAAGTTCAACGACCCCGTGCTGGGTGCGCAGATCACCGGCGGCAGTTGGTCGACCATGATGAACTTCGAGGCGATGAGCCGTGCGGGCGCCGCCGGCCGCATCGCCTTGACGGAGGCCGCCGCCGCAGCCATGGGCCTGCCGCCCTATTTCAAGGACGAGCTCGTGGTGCGCGACTCCGTCGTCTCGCACCCGAAGTCGAAGAAGCAGATGAGCTTTGCCGAGATCGTCAAGAGCGGCAAGGCGACGAAAACCTTCACGCCGGACGAGCTGAAGGCGATCAAGCTGAAGACGCCGGATCAATACACCATGATCGGCGTCTCGGTGCCGCAGCTCGACATCCCCTCCAAGACCAACGGCACGGCCAAATACGGCATCGACGTGATGCTGCCGGGCATGGCCTACGGCAAGGTGGTGACCCCGCCGGTGCGCTTCGGCGCCACGGTGAAATCGGTCGACGACAGCGACGCCAAGAAGGTGCTCGGCTTCATGAAGGCCGTCATCCTCGACGACAAGACCGGCACCACGTCCGGCTGGGTCGTCGCGGTGGCCAACACCTATGCCAACGCCCGCAAGGCGGCGGACGCGCTGAAGATCGCCTATGACGGCGGTCCCAACGCGAAGCTGTCGAGCCAGTCGCTGCTGGATGAGGCCAAGCGGCTTCAGGGCCTGGAGGATTCCGGCCAGTTCTTCGTCAAGGACGGCGATCCCAATGCGGCCTTCGGTTCGGCGGCGAAAGTGGTCGAGGCCGAGTACACCACCAGCATCAACATCCATGCGCCGCTGGAGCCGATGAACGCCACAGCGGAGTTCAAGGGCGACATCCTGCACATCTATTCCGGCAACCAGTTCGCGACGCGCTCCGGCGCGATCGCCGCGGGTGCGGCCGGGATCGATCCGAAATTCGTCGTGATGCATCAGCATTGGCTGGGCGGCGGCTTCGGCCGGCGTCTCGATGCCGACATGATGATCCCCGCGGTGCAGGCGGCGAAGGCGGTCGGCAAGCCGGTCAAGGTGATCTACTCGCGCGAGAACGACATGACGATGGATTTCTCGCGGCCGCTCACCTATCAAAAGGTCAAGGCCGGCGTGGACGGCGACGGCAAGCTCGTCGCGCTCAGCCACGACGTGGTCTCGGCCTGGCCGACCGCGCGCTGGGGAATTCCTGATTTCCTCACGCCTTCGGTCGACAAGAAGGGCCCGCTCGACAGCTTCACGGTCAATGGCGCGGACTTCTTCTACACCGTGCCCAACCATTATGTGCGCGCGATCAAGAACGAGCTCGCGCACAACGCCACGCCGTCCGGCCAGCTTCGCTCGGTGGCACCGGGCTGGACCTTCTGGGCGGTCGAAAGCATGATCGACGAGATCGCGGCCGCCACGGGCAAGGATCCCGCCCAGTTCCGCATCTCGCTGCTCGACGGCGCCGGCAAGAACGACGGCGGCGCGCAGCGGCTGCGCAACACGTTGCTCGCTGCGATGGGACTGTCGGGCTACGGCACCAGGCCATTGCCGAAAGGCGAGGGCATGGGGGTCGCCTGCGTCTCGTCGCAGGAGCGCGCGACCGCGAGCTGGACGGCGTGTGTCGCCCATGTCGCGGTGGCGCCGTCGGGTGCGGTGACCGTGAAGAAGCTCACGGTCGCAACCGACGTCGGCACACAGGTGCATCCCGACAACATCCGTGCCCAGGTCGAGGGCGCGGCGCTGTGGGGCCTGTCGCTGGCGATGTACGAGAAGGCGACGCTGAAGGACGGTGGCATCGAGCAGACCAATTTCGATACCTACCGGCCCTTGCGTATGAGCCAGATGCCCGAGGTCGCGGTTGCCGTGATCGCCAATGGCGAGAAGGCCACCGGCGTCGGCGAGCCCGCGGTGACGGTGGTTGCCCCGGCCATCGGCAACGCCATCTTCAACGCGAGCGGTGCGCGCGTGCGGGCGTTGCCGATCACGGCGGAAGCCGTGAAGGCGAGCATGAAGGCGTAAGCCGAGCTGCGATTCCCGAATGAGACGATCCGCCGGAGGCCAGCCTCCGGCGGATTTGTTTTGAGATCCCTCGGCATACGCGCACGCCGTCGTGCCCGGGCTTGTCCCGGGCATCCACGTTCTTTCGCGCCGCGGTATCAAGGCCGTGGATGGCCGGGACAGGCCCGGCCATGACGGAGACTTTGGGCCAAAATTCCCCTTTGTTATCAATGTCGTTCTACTGTGCATGGGGTTGTTTTCGCGATTTTGCACTCCGGCTCGCGCAGTCCGATCCGTAAAATTGCGTGTAATTTCCCAAAGTTCCATTGAGCACGCCTCTTAAGGGCCGGAGAACCTGATCCGGCTTAGGCTGACGCCAAATCCAGTCCCATGCTTTGGGGAAGTCATGAACGCGCCAGCCAAAACCGCCGCCAAACGCCGGCTTCTGCTCGCCTCCGACCGGAGCGACGAGAGCACCGAGCTCGCCAGCATCCTGAAGGCGGTCGGCGAGGTCTCGACGGTGACCACCCAGGGCATCCCCGAGCAGCCGGCGCGCGATCTCTCCGGTCTCGTGGTCGACATCAATCTGCGCTCGCCCGAGAGCGTGCAGCGGGTGCGCAACAAGCTGCGCGGTGACGCCTATCGTTCGATGCCGCGGCTGTTCGTGCTCGCCGACGCCCTGCATCACGGCACCATGCAGGCCTGGGCGCTCGGCGCCACCGACACCATCTCCCGGCCGCTGCAGGCCGACGCCATTCTCCAGCGCATCCGCGCCGCCTTCCCGGACACCGCCGTCTATGACGCCACCGATCGCGGCAAGACGCTCAACCGCGGCGTCGAGGCGGCGCATGCGGTGCTTGCCAAGATGTTCGAGAAGCTGCCGCTCGGCGTGCCCTTGACCTTCGACGACGTCATCGCCGCCGAGAGCAAGATCCTGAAGGCGATCAAGCACTCCTCGCTGCGCGAATGGCTCACCACGGTCGGCTGCCACCATGTCGGCAGCTATCGCCACTGCCTGTTCGTCACGGGTTTTGCCGTCGCCTTCGCGCAGCATCTCGGCATGCGCGAGGACGACCAGCGCCGCCTGACCCGCGCCGCGCTGCTGCACGACGTCGGCAAGGCCTTCGTTCCTTCCGCGCTGCTCGACAAGCCCGGCAAGCTCTCCGACGAGGAGATGGCCGAGGTTCGCCAGCATCCGCGCCGCGGCTATGACGCGCTCGCTGCGCAAGGCGGCTTCCCGCCGGAGATGCTCGACGTCGTGCTGCATCACCACGAATTCCTCGACGGCTCCGGCTATCCGAACGGCCTGTCGTCGAACCAGATCAGCGACATCGTGCGCCTGACGACCATCGTCGACATCTACGCGGCTCTCGTCGAGAAACGCGCCTACCGCATGCCCTTCACGCATTCGCGTGCGTTCGGGATGATGGAAAGCATGGGCGGCAAGCTCGACCAGCAGCTGCTGCAGGCATTCCGCCCGGTGGCGCTGGGGTCGTTCTAGGCGAGCTGCCGCAATTGCGGATGCGCGCGGCCTGCTTACCCTCCCCCTCCAGGGGAGGGTAAAGTCACCCCACCATCTTCCGCAGCTCCGCCTTCGCCACCTTCTCCAGTGTCGAGCGCGGCATATCGTCGACGAGCCTGATCTCGCGCGGCAGCTTGAAGTCGGCGAGCCCCTTGCGGCAGGCGGTCATCACGCGGTCCTGCAGATCGGGCGCGGCACCCGCGACGCCGCCGTGCGGAATGATGAAGACGACGGGCACCTCGTCCAGCATCGGATGCTTCTTGGCCACCACCGCGGCCTCGCGCACGCCGGCCACGAGCGCGATCACCTGCTCGATCTCTGACGCTGCGACGTTCTCGCCGCCGACCTTCAGCATGTCCTTGGCGCGGTCGCCGAACTTGATGTAGCCGTTCTCCAGCCGATCGACCCGGTCGCCAGTCAGGAAGAAGCCCTGCGCGTCGAAACTCTCGCGCGTCGCCTTCTCGTTGTGCAGATACTCCGCGAACAGCGACAGGCCGGGGATGCCCTTGATCGCGAGATTGCCGGTGCCCCCGACCTCCGTCGGCCGGCCGTCATCGTCGGTGATGCGGATCTCGTACTCCGGCGCCGCGCGCCCGATCGACATCGGGATGTTGGGCTGGTCGACCTCGCCGACGATGCCGTGGGTGATGGTCTCGGTCATGCCCCACCAGCCGATCATCTTGATGCCGAACGCGGCGAAGGCCGGCGGCTCGTTGATCGCGGTGCCCCACAGACGGAATTTGTGGTCTTTCGGGATCTCCTGCTCGAGCAGCGCCTTCATGCAAAAGGGGATCGTCGAGGTCCAGGTCGCGCCGTGCTCGCGCGCGACGCTCCAGAAGCGGCTGGCGGAGAAGCGCGGCTGGATCACGCAGGTGCCGCCGACCCACAATGTCGCCAGCATGGAATAGGCGAGGGCGTTGGTGTGGAACAGCGGCAGGTAGGCCTGGTGCACGTCGCTCGCATGCAGATCCTCATGCGCGGCGTTGATCTTGGCACCCCACAATGCGTTGGCATGGGTCCACAGCACCGCCTTCGGCCGCGAGGTCGTGCCTGAAGTGTACTGCACGCTGCACGGCGCGAGCGGATCGGTTACGCGTTTCGGACGGTCCGCGCTGTCGGCGAACAAGGACTCAAAACTGTCGCCACGTGAAACCGGCTGGCTCGGGGCCGCGCCCGCATCATGCGAGGTCACCGCCAGCCAGCTTATGTTGCGGCAATTCTGCGCGACGATGTCCGCATAGGCCGGCTGCGTGATCGCGGCGACGGCGCCGCAATGATCGGCGAAATATTCGATTTCTGCCGGTGCCGAGCGGGTGTTGGTGGTGACTGCGATGGCACCACACTCGACACAGGCGAACCACGCCAGCATCGCCTCGATGCAATTGTCGAGATGAATGAGCACATATTCGCCCGGCTTGACGCCGCGTCTTGCAAGGCCGGCCGCGAGCGCGCCGACCCGCTCGTGAAACTCGCCATAGCTCCAGTGCCGCGCCGGCGCGTCGAATGGCGCCCAGATCAGGAACGGATGATCGCGCCGGACCTCGGCGCGCAGCTTGAGCAGCCAGGGCACGTCGAGCCCGTCGAATGGGCTCACGATGCCGGCGCTGGTTAGTTGGATAGACATGGCTCCTCCCGTGCAGGCTGCATCTTGCTGGCGGCTGCTTCTTGATTATTGCGTCTTCCTGCCATCGGATGGCGCGGGGCGCAAATCGGGGTAGGTGCTGATGTGGCTGCGGCTCAACCTGGTTATGGACGCGCAATCTCTCCATCGTCATGGCCGGGCTTGACCCGGCCATGACGACCGATTGCGTAGCGCGAGCATGGCTAATCCGCGTACGACGAGATCTCGATCAGGCTGCCATCCGGGTCCCGGCAATAGACCGAGCGCAGCGTGCCGCGCGCGCCCTGCTTGGGAACCGGGCCTTCCTCGATCGCAACGCCGTGTGCCTGCAAATGCGCCACCACCTCGTCGGGCGCAGCCGAGGTGAGGAAGCAGAGGTCCTCGCTGCCGGCGGTCTGATGGTTCGCGGTGAACCATTCCACCTTGTCGGCATCGCGCGGCCGGACGTTGATCTTCTGGTTACCAAAAACAAGTGAAGTCCGCGGCGCTTTGCCGCCGCCGGGATCGAACACCTTGACTTCCATGCCGAGAATCCTGCGGTACCAATCCGCGGTGACCGTGACGTCGGTGACATTGATGACGAGATGATCGAGGGCTTCGACCTTGACCGGCATGCCTTATCCTTTCGTCGCGATGCGCCCCACGCACTTTCCGCCTGCAGCAAGCTTTGTTACAACCCCGCCGACGCCGGTTTCAAGCTGTCTGGCTTCAAGAACAACACGTTGGGAGAACCCTTGAGATGATCACTCGCCGTACCGCGCTGGGCCTGCTCGCCGCCAGTCCGCTTGCAGCCACCCCGCTGTCGAAGGCTCTTGCCGCCGATTATCCGGCCCGGCCCGTGAAATGGGTGGTCGGCTATCCGCCGGGCGGTGCCACCGACATCCTGGCGCGGCTGATCGGCCAGCGGCTTTCGGAAAAGCTCGGCCAGCAATTCGTGATCGAGAACAAGCCGGGCGCCGGCAACAATATCGCCACCGAATCGGTCGTCAATGCGGAGCCCGACGGCTACACGCTGCTGCTGGTCAATCCGGCCAACTACATCAACAGCACGCTCTACAAAAATCTCAAGTTCAACTTCGTCAACGACCTCGCGCCGGTGGCCTCTTTCCAGCGCGTGCCGAACGTGATGACCGTCAACAAGGACGTGCCGGCGAAAACCGTCGCCGAGTTCATCGAATACGTGAAGGCCAATCCCGGCAAGGTGAACATGGCATCCTCCGGCAATGGCACCTCGGTGCATCTGTCCGGCGAGATGTTCATGGCCATGACCGGCTGCAAGATGCAGCACGTGCCCTATCGCGGCGCCGCGCCCGCGATCACCGATTTGCTCGGTGGCCAAGTGCAGGTGATCTTCGACAACATGCCCTCGATCATCCAGCACATCCGCTCCGGCGCGCTTCGCCCACTCGGGGTCACCACGTCGCAACGCTCTTCGCAATTGCCCGACGTGCCGACGATTGCCGAGACGGTGAAGGGTTACGAGGCTAGCGCGCTGTTCGGTATGGCCGCGCCGAAGAACACGCCAAAGGAAGTCATCGCCAAGCTCAACAGCGAGGTCAACGCGGTCCTGAAGGAACCCGACATGACCAAGCGCTTGGTCGAGCTCGGCGGCGAGCCACGGGTGCAGACCCCCGAGGCCTTCGGCGAGGAGATCAAGGCCGAGACCGAGAAGTGGAAGAAGGTCGTCGAGTTCGCCGGCCTGAAGGTCGAGTAGCGATCTTGTGATATCACGGATTGGAGCCCCGCCGTTCGGCGGGGCTTTTTTCTTGCGTGCTCTGCTTCGTTGATCTGGAATAAAGCGGCGCTGCGAAACCTGATAATGATGGCACCCGTAACTCGTGCCAGCTGAAGAGGAGTTGGATCATGCGCAAGACGCAATTGGTGCTGTTGACGTTCAGTGCGGCGGCCTTGGCGATCTTGGCCGGCTTCGCCACCGTCACGCCGGCGGCCGCCCGCGACTACCCCTGGTGTGCCCAGGGCGGAGAATATGACTACCCCGGCGAGTGTTCCTACAGCAGCTACGAGCAATGCCAGGCCAGCGTATCCGGCCGGCTGCTGTACTGCGATCGCAATCCGCGCTTCGCCTATGGCCAGGGGCAGCCACAGCAACCGCGGCCGCCTCGTCGGGTGCGCCCCGTCGCGCCTTATTGAGAGTCGCGACCTACCGCTTCGCGTCCGCCTGCTCCGTGCCGGTACACGAGATCAGCATCGTGTAGGCGCGCGCGTTGGCTGCGATGTCTGTGGTCTTCAGCTCACCCTTGGGCTCTGCGGTCTGGTAGGGCACCACGGAATTGTCGAGGAAGTCGCGCAACGCGCCGGTCTTGATGGCGAAATTGATGTTCTCGGGGATGTTGCCGGTTGCGACCGCAATCCTGAGGTTGTCGAGCTTTCCCGTGACCACGCCGACGATCTGCCCGGTGGTGTCGAACAGCGGGCCTCCGCTGTTGCCGGGCTGCACGGGCGCGCTGATCTGCAGGAAACGCGAATCGTTGCGCATACCGCTGAGCGAGCTCACGATGCCGGTGGTCACGGTGAAATCCGAGCTCAGCAGCCCGCGGTAGGGAAAGCCGATCGCGACCACGGAATCGCCGGAGCGGATTGAGCGATCGCGGATCCGCGCGACCTCCTTGAACGTCGCGGTCGACGGCGCCTGCAGGAGGGCGAGGTCATTCGTTGCATCGCTCGATACGACGCGCAACGCCATTGCGGCTTCGCCCGTGAGATTGCCCTTGAGGTCGCTGCACCCCTCGATCACATGGTTGTTGGTGACGATGTGTCCGTTGGCGCTGACAACGAAGCCGGTGCCGCTCTTGGACTTGACCGGCTTGCCGGCCGGCGGTGATGTCTGCTTCTCCGCCGTGGCGGCCGGCTTGGCCGCCCCCTTGGTGAAATCTCCGGCCTTGCTCAGTCCGTCGGCTTTCACTCTGGTGACGCAATTGGACAATGCCGCGATCACGGGTCCGGTCGAGGTCAGGTCGAAATTCAGCACGGTGCGGCCGCTGGTTGCGACCATCAGGCCTGCCTTCTGAAACGCGCGCACCACGTTGACCGGCATGACCGCCGTGAGCATGTTCGGCTGATTGGCCGTGGCGAACAGCCGGGCCTGCTCCCGTCCGTCGAAGATGACGTCGATCGCGGCGTTCTCGCCTTGCTTGAAGCGATAGCCCGGACTCGCAAAGGCCAGAGACCATGTGCCGGTGGCATTGTAACCGACAACCAGGATGACGCCGCTCGCATAAGATGTCGTCGCGGCGCAATGGGAGAACGCGCCGGTCTCGTCATTGCTGAAGGCGCCCCCGATCCAGTTGCCGACGTTGACGCTGCCGAACGGTCCCGCCGCATGCGCAACTCCCGCGATGCCGACCTGCAACAAGGACGCAACGATGAATGATTTAAGCCACATACCGGCCCCCGGAACGCTTTTGCGCCACATCTTATCTGCGGGAGCATGGCCCGCGCAACCGGCAGTTGTCCGTCGCGGCGCAAATCCTTTCGAGGCGATTTCGCGCTTGCGTTTACTTTGCGACGCTATATACTTTGCATTACAAAGTGGCGGGGACAGACCATCCCGGAAATGCGGGCGGAGCGAGGTTCTGGCGTTGCGCGATCTCGACAAGGCACTGGCCGACATCGTGGCGATCCGCAGTCAGATCGCGGCCGGTACCGCGTTCCGCGGTTATGGTCCGGCGACGATGGCCGCGACCGCCGCGGTCGCGCTGCTCACCGCAATCCTGCAATTCTGGCTGCTGGGCGATCCCACCGGCGAGCCGCTCGGCTTCTTTGTCGGCTGGTTCATTGCCGCTGCGCTCTCCGTTCTGATGATCGGGATCGAGATGCGCGCGCGCTCGCGCCGGCATCATTCGGGTCTGGCAGATGCCATGATCCATCAGGCGGTCGAGCAATTCCTGCCTGCCGGCGTTGCCGGCGTGTTGCTTGCGGTGGTGACGTGGAAGTTCGCGAGCGAGACGTTGTGGCTGCTGCCCGGCCTGTGGCAGATCCTGGTGTCGCTCGGCATTTTTGCATCCGTCCGCTCGCTGCCGCGCACCGTCGCGCTCGCCGGGGCCTGGTATTTCGTGTCCGGCTTCGCCGTGGTGGTGCTCGCGAGCCAGACTCACACGCTGTCGCCATGGACCATGGGGCTGCCCTTCGTGATCGGGCAGTCTGTGATGGCGGCCATCCTGCATTTCGCGTCCGGAGACCATGATGTCGAAGACTGACAGCGCACCCTTCTCCTACGAAGGGCTCGACCGCGTGATCCATGAGAAGGCGAGGCTCGGGCTTCTGACCTCGCTGATGGCGCACCCGAAGGGTCTGGCGTTCGCCGACCTCAAGCAGCTCTGCGGTCTCACCGACGGCAATCTCAGCCGGCACCTTGCCGTGCTCCAGGAGGCCGGCCTCGTCGACGTCACCAAGGGCTATGAGGGCAATCGCCCGCACACCACTTGCCGTCTCACCAAGACCGGGCGCCGCCGTTTTCTCGACTATCTGGCCGTGCTCGAGCGCCTTGTGCGCGACGCCGCCAAGGCTGCCGGCCGCGAGGCTCCGCCGGTCGGCCGCCTCGGCATCGTCTCGACCTGATCCTGCCCCCCCTTTTTTTACCGGAGACTTTGCAATGCAAAGTGATGCGTCCCGCAACGAGAATCTTCATGTCGGCATCATCATGGACGGCAACGGGCGATGGGCGACGCGCCGCGGCCTGTCGCGCGTGCGCGGTCACGAGGCTGGCGTCGAGACCATCCGCCGCATCGTCGAGGCCGCGCCCAAGCAGGGCATTGGCACGCTGACGCTCTACGCCTTCTCCACCGACAATTGGCGGCGGCCGAAGGCCGAAGTCGCCGCGCTGATGACCCTGCTGCGCTTCTATCTTGCGAGCGAGGTGCTGAGCCTCGTCAAGAACGGCGTGCGCCTCTCCGTGATTGGCCGTCGTGATCGCCTGCCTGAAGGTATCGCAGGCGCGATCACCCGTGCCGAGGAAGCCACCGCTCACGGTGGCACGCTGCATCTGCGGATCGCGGTCGACTATTCCGCGCGCGACGCCATCCTCAATGCCGCGGCGAAGGCGGCTGCGTTGACCAGCATCACCCGCGAAGCGTTCTCGCAACTGGTCACCGGGGAGGCCGACCTGCGCGACGTCGATCTCATCATCCGCACCTCGGGAGAGAAGCGGCTGTCGGACTTCCTGCTCTGGGAGGGCGCTTACGCCGAGCTGCACTTCACCGAGCGGATGTGGCCCGAGTTCGACGCGGGCGATCTCGCCGTGGCGCTGGCCTCCTTCCACGGTCGCGAACGCCGCTTCGGCGGTCTGCAGGCGATCATGCCCGAGGAGGTGCCGTCGCTCTCGCGTGTGTGACGCGCGGCACACGAAAACGCCGTGTTCGTTTTCATCCGCATGATTGGCAGCAGCGTCCAAGCGGATGGAGCGCTGCCTCGGCTAGGTCTGCAAGTCCCAGCAACCTGCCGAAAGCATCACGCATGTCACAGCTGTTTCCGGGAGCGGTCGTCGAGCCGGTCGAACTGGCCGACGCGAAGGGCATGGTCTGCATCAGGACCGCCAGCGCATCCGACGTGGCGAATCTGTCGGTCTATTTCACTTCCCTTTCCACGACGTCACGCAACAAGCGCTTCAGTGGCGCGCGATCTGATCCCGGCGTGGTCGCGGCCGAGTGCATCGCCAGGAGCATCGACCTCGACAACTTCACCTTGCTCGCCGAGCTCAGGGAGGAGGGGCAGGGCAGGATCATCGGCGAGGCGCTCTACGCGTACGACGCGAGGGCGCGGCATGGCGAATTTGCCATCTCGATCGCCGATGCCTTTCAGCGCAAGGGACTCGGCCTTCAGATGATGACGGCGATGGAGACGCGCGCGATCGATCTCGGGCACGAGATGATTGCGGCCGAGACGGCGCGCACCAATGCCGAGATGCGCGGCCTTGCGAAGAAAGCGGGCTTCAACGACACCGGGCTCGGTGACTGGCAATCGGTCCATCTCGCCAAGCGCCTGTCGCGCTAACCGGTCCTGCCGGCGAGCCGGCGGACGCAGGTGGCCCCCGGTTGGGTCGGGGCGCCAGCACCAGGGCTGGACTGTATCGGCGAATTCTGATGTCGTGGCGGGCCCTCAACCGCTTGTGTCCGCATGCCCTCCTTCAAGACCATTCGTGCCCGTGCCGAGAAACGCAAGGGCGGGCCCAAGGCCCTGGAAAAGCTGATGCCGGCAAAGCCGGACCCGAAGCGTCTGGCGAAGCTCGGCGACGATCGCGTCCTCGCCGAGATGACGAAGCGGGTGTTCTGCGCCGGCTTCGCCTGGAGCGTGATCGATTCGAAATGGGATGGCTTTGAAGCGGCCTTCCTGCATTTCCAACCGGCCAAGCTCAGCTTCCAGCCCGAGGACTATTGGGAAAGCCTGTTGCGCGACGCGCGTATCGTGCGCAACGCTGCCAAGATCATGTCGGTGCGCGCCAATTCCGTCTTCGTGCAGGAGATCGCGAAGGAGCATGGCAGCTTCGGCAAGTTTCTGGCGAGCTGGCCCTCGTCCAACGAGATCGGCCTGCTCGATCTCCTGACCAAGCGCGGCAGCCGGCTCGGCGGCAATACCGGGCAGATGCTGCTGCGCTTTCTCGGTTGGGACGGCTTTGTGACGTCCGGGGACGTGGTGGTTTGCCTGCGCGATGCCGGTCTCGACATTGCCGAGGAGGTCAAGTCGAAAGGCGACTTCGCCAAGGTGCAGGCGCAGTTCAACGCCTGGGCCGAGGAGACCGGCCTGCCCTACACCTATCTGTCACGGATCTGCGCGCTGTCGGTCGGCGAGAATCGCAGCGAATAGCACATCCGACAACCGGGAGAAGAACGATGGCCAAAGCCTATTGGGTTGCGACCTATCGCGCGATCAAGAACGCCGACGCAATGGCGGCCTATGCCAAGGTGTCGCGTCAGGCCATCGAGGCGGCGGGCGGCCGCGTGATCGCGCGCGGGATGCCGGCGGCCGTCTTCGAGCTCGGCCAGATGGAGCGCGTCGTTCTCATCGAGTTCGACAGCGTCGCAAGCGCCAAGGCGGCGTATGAGAGCCCGGCCTACAAGGCTGCGCACGACCTGCTCGGCGATGGCGCGGACCGCGACATCCGGATCGTCGAAGCCGTCGATTAGCGCAGCCCGCGGCCAGATCATGTGCATCCTGTGGCGATCTCGCGCCGCGGGCGCGGCGGATGGAACGCGGGATCACGAAATACATTTCATCGGAACATTCGCGCGCAGCACCTGTTCGGACTTGAGCCAGGCGGACAAGGGCGCAGGGAACGCGCGCTCCCGTCCGGGCCAATGAAACCGGAGACAGAACGGAGCAGCTCATGAAGCTCACATCCGACCAAGTGAAGCAGACCGTCAACCAGCTCGGCGCTCAGGTGCTGCCCGACGAGCATCCCGCCATGCCTCAGCTCAACAGCATGTTCGGCGAACACACTTTCTTCGTCGACGAAATGGGCCTCAAGGTCCTCGAGCCCACCCCGTCGCTGGGAACCGATCGCCAGAGCGGCGAAGTGGTCAGCCTCGCCGATTGGGGCGATTCCGACCTGACGCGCCTGATGGCGCACGAGCCCGAGCCGACCGGGGTGATCGTGGTTTTCGAGCACATGCGGCATTGATGGGTCCGAGCTGATCGACTGCTGATCATCTCTTGGGCGGTGGCGGGTTGGAAAGCCCGCCGCCGCCTACAGCGGATTCGGAGCCAAGTCGCGGACAAGGATGTCACTGTTCCCGGGCATTTCCGATCGGGCTCAAATCCCGAAAGTCAGCTGCGGCTCCACATCATCGCCGGTCTGGAGAGAGGAGAGCGAGACCCCCAGCAGCCTGACACGCTTGGGCAGCGGCATCTCCACCTCGAGCAGGTCGCAAGCCAGCCGCTCCAGATCGTCGCGGGCCGCGACCGCCGCTGCCACGGACCTGCTGCGCGTGATGATCTCGAAATCGGCGAATTTGATCTTCAGCGTGACGGTGCGGCCGCGGTTGCCGGTGATCTCGCAATGGCGCCAGACCTTGTCGACGAGAGGTTTGAGCTCGGCGGCGAGCGAGCCATATTCGGCAAGGTCGGTCGAGAAGGTGGTCTCCGCGCCGATCGACTTGCGGATGCGGTTGGCCCGGACCGGCCGCTCGTCGACGCCGCGCGAGATCCAATAATAATAGGCGCCGGACTTGCCGAAATTCGCATTCATGAACTCAAGCGTCTGATTACGGATGTCGAGGCCGGTGAACAGGCCCAGCGCGTTCATCTTCGCAGCCGTCGCCGGCCCGATGCCGTGAAACTTGCCGACGGGCAGGGTTTCGACGAAGGCCTCGCCCATTCCGGGGGCGATCACGAACTGGCCGTTGGGCTTGCGATGATCGGAGGCGAGCTTTGCCAGGAACTTGTTGTAGGACACGCCCGCCGACGCGTTGAGGCCGGTCTCGGCCTTGATCTTCTCGCGGATGCGCAGGGCGATGTCACGTGCCAGCGGGATGCCTTGCAGGTTTTCCGTGACGTCGAGATAGGCTTCGTCCAGCGACAACGGCTCGATGACGGGAGTATGTTCGGCGAAGATGTCGCGGATCTGCCTGGAGATTGCCTTGTAGACCTCGAAGCGCGCCTTGACGAAGATCAGGCCGGGACATTGCCGCTTCGCCGTCACCGACGGCATGGCGGAGCGAACGCCGAACTTGCGGGCCTCGTAGCTCGCCGCCGCGACGACGCCGCGCTCCGCCGAGCCTCCGACCGCAACCGGCTTGCCGCGCAGCTCCGGATTGTCGCGCTGCTCCACCGACGCGTAGAAAGCATCCATGTCGATATGGATGATCTTGCGGACCGACGAGGCCTCGCCGGTCAACGTGTCGGATTCGCTCATGGAGATATGATACAATTGCGCGGCGAGATGCGCGAGGTGAGGGATGTTGCAGCTGTTGCTCTTCGTGGTGGGCGTGGTCGGCATCGGCTGGCTGATCGGCGCGACCAATCTTCCGGGAGAATGGTATGCCGGCCTCGCCAAGCCGGGTTTCGTGCCGCCGAACTGGGCGTTTCCGGTGGCGTGGACGATTCTCTACGTGCTCATTGCCGTTGCGGGATGGCGAACCTTCCGCCGCGAACCCCGGGGCAAGGCGATGTTGGCCTGGGCGGCGCAAATGGCGCTGAACTTCGCCTGGTCGCCGGTCATGTTCACGATGCACCAGATCGGCGCGGCGTTCGTTATCCTCATCGGCCTGTTCTTCGCGATCGTGGCCTACATCGGTCTCGAGCTGTCGCGTGACCGACTGGCGGCCGCATTGTTCATGCCCTACGCGGCCTGGGTCGCGTTTGCCGGCGTGCTCAACGCGGCGATCTGGCGGATGAATTGAGACTTCGCCATCGACCGACCAGGCCTGCTGCGTAGGGCGATGTCTGCCTCGGTCCGACCGATAGGCGATCGTCTCGATCCCGACTCAAGTGCTGGAGCGGAGACGGCGGCCGGACTGGCGCACCCTTCAGGATAAAGGAGCGAACGCGTAAATCATTGAAACAGGGCACTATTTTTGACTAGGCGCTAACTCGCCCGGGCAATTGGACTGCAACTCGCGGCCGATGCGAGCGCTGCCATCAAACTCCGCCCGCATCGCCGGCTGCAGGCGGACATATAGGGTTCGTTAACGCCGCGGCCCTAGCTTCTGGGTACCTGTGCAAGATCGCAAAATGCTGCCGGATCGTCGATGACGGAGAATCATGCTGCCTCGACTTTGTCGGACGAGGTTCGCGCACGACTCTATGATCAGGCTCTGAATGTCGCTCGCATCGGCGCTTGGGAGTGTGAACTCGAGACGGAGCGCCTGAGCTGGACCCAGGGCGTCTACGACATCTTCGGCTATCCCGCGAGCAATCCGCTGCGGCGCGCAAGCATCGTTGATCTCTACATCGATGAATCCAGGCGCAACATGGAGCTCGCTCGTGCCGAGGTCATCCGAAGCGGTTGCCCGATCACGCTCGATACGGAGATCAGGACATGGCGCGGTGAAAAACGCTGGATGCGCCTCTCGATCAACGCGGTGCGAGAGGGCGGACGGCCGGTGCGGATCTTCGGCTGCAAACAGGACGTCACTTCCGACCGACAGGCGCTAGAGAGCCTGCGGCAGCAAGCCGAAACCGATCCGCTGACCGGGCTTGCCAACCGGGCCATTTTTCAGGCTCGTTATCGCGAACTTGTCAACGACCGCCTGAATCATGGCTTCGCGTCGGCGCTCGTTCTGATCGACCTGGACGGCTTCAAGAAGCTCAACGATACATTCGGCCATCTGGCCGGAGACGCATGCCTATGCGAGGCCGCGCACCGTTTGCGGCGGGCATTTCACAATGCCGGCCTGGTCGGCCGGCTCGGTGGTGACGAATTTGCGATCATCCTGCGCGCTCCAACAAACCCGGCGCGCATCGCGCGCGTGCTGCAGCAGACCGTCGTGATGTTGAGCCGCCCGCTGTTCTGGAACGGTCATCGCCTCGAAGTCAGCGCCTCGATCGGAGCTGCCACAGTTGGCCGCCCGCACCGCCGGCGGATCGTCGAATTGTTCGCGGAAGCCGACATCGCGCTCTATGACGCGAAGGCTGCTGGCCGCAACCGAGTCCACCTGATCGGAGACGAAAAGCATAACCTGGCGGCTTAGAGCAGATTGCGCAGACCGCTGCCGGAGCCGCATTGCGGCACAGGCACGCGCAAACGGCCACCGCATTTGTCAAAATTCCCGATTGAACAGTTCGCAGTTCTCTTCTGCACGGGTGGCAGACTGGCGCACCCGACACGATTCGAACGTGTGACCTTTGCCTTCGGAGGGCAACGCTCTATCCAGCTGAGCTACGGGTGCTAGTTGCAGGTTCATTTAGCCGATTGGCGAGGGGGGAGCAACCGCTTCCCGCCGCAATCGGCCTCAGGCCGTCTTGCGCCGTAAGGGGGCCGGAACCTGCTTGGCCTGCCGTCCCAGGGCGGCGAATTCGGCCAGCACGCGCTCGGCGCAGATGACCTGGTTGCGGCCGAGCCGTTTGGCGACGTAAAGCGCCTCGTCGGCCGCGCCCAGCAGCCGGTCGGGGCCGCCGTCGACCGCGCCGGGAATGTGGCTGGCGACGCCGACGCTGAGGGTGACGTGATCGCCGGCGCCCACCGCGCCGTGGGCGATCTGCAAGGCCAGGACGGCGCCGCGGATCTCCTCGGCGATGACACAGGCGCTGTCGCAATCCAGATCCGGCAGGATCAGCGCGAACTCCTCGCCGCCGTAGCGGCCGGCGAGATCGAGCGGGCGCACGGCGTGCCGGCTGACGACGGAGGCGATCGCCCGCAGGCATTCGTCGCCGATCTGGTGGCCGTGATGGTCGTTGAACAGCTTGAAATGATCGACGTCGACGAAGAGCAGCGCCAGCGGCTTCTGCGTGCGTTGGGCGCGGGCCCATTCGCTCATCAGCATCTGGTCGAACGAGCGGCGGTTCGACAGGCCGGTCAGCCCATCCTTGGTGGCGAGCTCCTTGAGCGCCATTTCGGCACGCTTCTGGTCGGTGAGGTCGCGCAGCGTCTCCACCACGGCGATCAGATGCCCGGCCTCGTCGTGGATCGGGCCGGCGTCGATCGCGAGATAGAGCTGGTTGCCGAGCTTCGGCATTACGCACCAGTTCTCAGCGGAAAAGCCGAGCCCGTTATGGCCCCGCGCGGCATATTCCGAATAGAATTCCGGAAGCCGCTCCGGCCGGTCGAGCGCGACGAGGTCGGCAAGGCAGGGGCGCCTGGTCTCGTAGAAGGCCTGCCAGTGCTTGCTGGTGCCGATCACTTCCGAGGCGGCAAGGCCGGTCAGCCGCTCGCAGGCCCTGTTCCAGATCACGACGCGCCGCTTGGGGTCGATCACGAAGGTCGGCACCACCAGATGCTGCATCAGCCGCACGGCATAGGAATCCGCGACGTCGACGGTCTTGGTCGATGTCTTGCCTGAGATCTTGCCTGAGATCTTGCCCGAGGTCTTTCCTGACGGCTTCACCGGCTTTGCCATCACGCCACCGCCGCGACCGGCACGATGCCGGGCGAGCCATCGCCCGTGCCAAACAGTTTCCGCACCTCGGCGGCCGGCTTCGGCGCGCTGAACAGATAGCCCTGCATCTGCGTGCAGCCGAGCGCGCGCAGCATCTCGCGCTGCGCCTCGGTCTCGACGCCCTCGGCGACCGTCGTCATGCTGCTGGCGGCGGCGATGTTCACCACTGCCTGCACGATCACGGGCGCGCCGCTGCTCTCGGCGATGTCGGCGACGAAGCAGCGGTCGATCTTGATCTTGTCGAACGGGAAGCGCTTGAGATAGCTGAGCGAGGAATAGCCGGTGCCGAAATCGTCGAGCGCGATGCGCACGCCGATCGAGCGGAGCTGGTGCAGGATCGAGAGCGCGGCCTCGTCGTCGCGGATCAGCACGGCCTCGGTGATCTCGAGCTCGAGCCGGCGCGGGTCGAGGCCCGAGGCGGCGAGCGCGCCCGCGATCCGCAGCGCCAGCGTGTCGCATTTGAGCTGCACCGGCGACACGTTGACCGCGACGCGGATATGCGTCGGCCAGGTCGCGGCCTCGTTGCAGGCCATGCGCAGCACCCAGTCGCCGAGCTCGGTGATCAGGCCGGTGTCCTCGGCGACCGGAATGAACTCCGCGGGCGAGACCATGCCGCGCTCGGGGTGGCGCCAGCGCAGCAGCGCCTCGCAACCGGTGACGACGTTGGTGTGCAGATCGACCAGCGGCTGATAGTGGATCTCGAAGCCGCCATTTACCAGCGCCTGCCGCAGATCCTGCTCCATGCTCAGCCGCGCCCTGGCGCTCGCGTCCATCTCCGGCTCGAAGAAGCGGTGAGTGCGGCGCCCCTCGGCCTTGGCGCCGTACATCGCCAGATCGGCGTTCTTGATGAGTTGGTCGAGATCGGTGCCGTCCTGCGGCGCCAGCGCGATTCCGATGCTCGCATCGGTGGAGAGCTGGTGGCCAAGACAATGATAGGGCTGCCGGATCGCCTGGTAGATCCGGGTCACGAAGGACAGCACCTCGGCGGAGGACTGGATCCCGGTCTGGATCACCGCGAATTCGTCGCCGCCCAGGCGCGCGATCAGGTCGCCCTCCTTGAGGCAGCCGCGCAGACGGCTTGCGATCGCCTTCAGCAGCTCGTCGCCGACATGATGGCCGAGCGAATCGTTGATGCCCTTGAACTCGTCGACGTCGATGTAGAGCAGCGCAAACTGGTCCCCGCCCGCAACCTTCGCCAGCTCGCGCTCGATCTGTTCGCGGAACAGCGTGCGGTTCGGCAGGTCGGTCAGCGCATCGTAATGCGCCATATGCGCGATCTTCTCGTCAGCGCGGCGCCGCTCGGTGACGTCGTCGATGACGTGAATGAGGTAGCGCGGCTCGCCGGCGTCGTCGCGAATGCCGATCCGCGTCGACGTGATGTAGCGCAACCCCATGCCCGGCATCTGCCAGGCATGCTCGTCCTTGAACAGTCCCTTGGCCGATTGCAGCGCGCTATTGTCGTCCGCGGTGATGTGGGCAGCATGCGCCTCGGGGAAGATGTCGAAGGCAGTCTTGCCCATGACCTCCTGACGCGACTGGCCGAACAATTGCTCGGCGACGCCGTTCAGCAAGAGGTATTGCCGCGTGCGGGCATCCTTAACCGTGATCTGCGACGGAATGTGGTCGATGATCTCGCGCAGGAACGTGTAGTTGCGGTCGCGTTCCCGCTCGAGATTGCGCCGCTCGGTGATATCCTCGATCGTGGCGACCCAGCCGCCCTGGGCGAGCGGCGTGTTGATGACCTGGAAGGCGCGGCCGTTGGCGAGCTGATGCATGCGCGTGGAGACCGTGCCTTCGGCAACGACCCTCATGACGTCGGCGCAAAACGCCTCGACGTCGCCGTCGAATGCATCGCGCTCCTTGCGATGGTACATCGCCTCGCGGATGTGGCAGCCGGGCTTGATGACGTCGTGGGAGAGGCCGAACATGTCGGCGTAGCGGCGGTTGCAGGTGGCGATGTAGCCGTTCGCGTCGTAGAGGATCAGTCCCTGCGACATGTTGTTCAGGGCGGTGTCGAGCCGCAGCCGCTCCGCTTCCAGACGTTCCTGCGCCTCACGGTTCTGACGGTTGATCTGGCGGATGATCAGATAGAGCATCAGCGCGATGACCGCTGCCGAAAGCGCGGCGGTCGTCACCATGAAGCCGGTCTGCTGCCGCCAGTCGGCCAGTGCTGCGGCCGTGGTGTTGGTGGCAACGATCACGAGCGGGAAGTGCGTCAGCGACGCCGCCGAGCCGAGCCGCTCTTCGCCGTCTGTCGGACTCCTGACGCGAAGCGTCTGTTGGCCACCCTCGGTCAGCACCTTCCGCATCAGCGGCGCATCCCTGAAGCTCCGGCCGATCAGCTCTTCGCGGTGCGGATAGCGCGCCAGCATCTTGCCCTCGCGATCGAACAGCGAGATCGCCGTGCCCTCGGCCAGCGCGACGGAAGCGAAATAGTGCTGATAGCTGTCCGGATCGATCCGGCGGACCATCGCGCCGAGGAAGGTGCCGTCCGCGCCGTTCAGGCGGCGCGCGACGATCGTGGTCCACTTGTTGATGATGAAGCTGCGAACGGATTCCAGCAGCACCGGCTCGGACCGCGGATTGGTCTTGAACGTCTGAAAGTAGGCCCGGGACGAAACGTTGATCTTGGGCAGTGGCTGGGCCCGCGACCAGTTGATCAACTCACCGTCGGCATCGTAGAGCGCGATATCGCCGAGATAGGACACGGAGCTGATCTTGCTGCGCAGCATCTGGTTCGCCGCAGATCCGGACATGCGCTCGCGGAACATCGCCGGCGAGGTGATCTCCGTCAGGCTCATCTGGCCGATCAGGTCGGCGGCGACGACGTCGGAATCCTCGAACTGCTGGTCGAAGTGCCGCGCGATCAGCTGCACCGTGTTTTCCAGCTCGCGCTCGCGATTGGCCAGTGTGCGTTCGCGAAACTCGCCGACGGCCATGGCCGTCACGCCGAAGATGCCCGCGACCAGCAACACGCCGCACAGGGTCAACCACAGGACGGGGCCACGCCGCGTCAACGCCTCCCAGCCGTTCCTTACGGCTAGAGACATTCCGGTTGCCACCGTGGAAAAGACCTGGCGCATTCCCCCTCCCTGGAGGAACACGAATACACTGCACAAATGGCCTAAACCTTAGGAAAGCCAGTTACCTAAGCATTAATCGGGTTGCGCGGCCGCGCCCGGATAGAGTGGAGCGGGAATCACGTCGCGGTTGCGCGCCGTCCGCCGTCAACGCTGCGTCGCATCATGAATCGTGTGTTAATGCAAGTCGCCGCCCTTGTCGCCGGCCGGATTCCGCAGCCGCCCCACCACGCCGGTCGGAAAGAAATAGACGCTGGCGATGAACAGCAGGCCGAGCCATAACAGCCAGCGATCCGGATGCAGCAATCCCGGCAGCAATGGCAGGCCGGCTTCCGAGGCAGCCTTGGACGCGACGCCCATCAGCGACTGCAAATAGTTCTGGGCGAGGATGAAGATGCTGGCGCCGATGATCGCGCCATAGATCGTGCCCATGCCGCCGATCACGACCATCAGCAGGATGTCCAGCATGATCGAGAAGCTGAGCGAGGTATCGGGGCCGGCATAGCGCAGCCACAGCGCGTTCAAAATGCCGGCGCCGGCGGCCACCAGCGCGGCGAGGCAGTTGGCGTAGGTCAGATGAAACACCGTGCGGAAGCCGAGCGCCTCGGCACGGAAGCGGTTCTCGCGGATGGCTTGCAGCACGCGCCCGAACGGCGAGTTCACGACGCGGAGCAAAGCGAGGATCATCAAGGCTGAGACGGCGAACACCAGATAAAAGGTCAGGATGCGGCCGTTGATCTCGAAGCCGAACAGATTCTTCGAGATCAGTACCGTGCCGGGGCGAAGTAGCTCCGGCAGCTGAAAGCTGCGCCCGTCCTCGCCGCCGGTCAGCCAGGACAGTTGCGAGGCCAGAACCTGGAAGGCCGAGGCGACCGCGAGCGTGATCATGGCAAAGAAGATTGCGGCGACGCGCAGCGAGAACAGGCCGATGGCAAGCGCGAGCAGGGCTGCGAGTGGCAGGCCGACGACGGTGCCGGTCGCGACCGCGGCCCAGTTCGGGCCCATGCCGTAGAGCGCGATCGCGATCGCGTAGCTGCCGATGCCGTAGAACATGGTGTGGGCGAACGACACCGAGCCGGTATAGCCGAGCAGGAGATCGTAAGAGGCCACCAGCGCGGCGAAGACGCAGATCTTGGCGGCGACGTTCAGCGCCTTGGCGCCCGGGAACAGGAACGGCGTCGCCGCCAGCGCCAGGATGATGACGACGAGAACCAGCGTGAGGATTCGGCTGCGCGGCGGATCGCCTGAGAGGATCATCATCGGCTGGTCACCGCATAGAGGCCGCGCGGCCGCCACATCAGAATGGCGACCATCAGCAGGATGTTGGAGACAAGGGCGAGTTTCGGCACCAGGAAGCCGCCGTAATTGGCGACCATGGCCACCAGGATCGCGCCGATGAAGCAGCCGCCGATCGAGCCGAGGCCGCCGATGATGACGACGATGAAGATCAGCACAGTGAGGTCGTCGCTCATAGAGGCATGCACCTGCTCGCGGTACAGCGCCCACATCACGCCGCCGAGGCCGGCCAGCGCCGAGCCCGTCATGAAGACGCCGAGGAACAGGCGGCGGATGCGATAGCCGAGCGCCTCGACCATCTCGCGATTCTCGACGCCGGCGCGGATCAAAAGGCCGAGCTTGGTGCGGTTGAGCACGAGCTGGATCGCGATGAAGACGGCAAGCCCGATCAGCATCGCCAGCACGCGATACTTGGCGATCGCGACGTCGCCGAGGATGAAGGAGCCGCGCAGCGAGGCCGGCAGCGGCATCGGGATGATCTGCGGCCCCCACAGCGCATACATCGTCTGCTCGGCGACGATCAGGCCGCCTGTCGTCATCAGGATCTGCTTCAAATGCTGGCCGTAAACGGGAAGGATCAGCACGCGCTCGACGACGAGGCCGAGGGCGCCCGAGACCGCCATCGAAAGCAGCGCGGCCGGCGCCAGCACGGCGAGGTTCATCCAGAGCGAGTCGGCCTGAATCGAGGCTGCGAACGGCGCCAGCACCAGGGTCGCGACATAGGCGCCGACGGCGATGAAGGCGCCATGGCCGAAGTTGAGCACATCCATCAGGCCGAACACCAGTGTCAGGCCCGAGGCCATGATGAAGATCATCATGCCCATCGCAAGGCTCGCTACCGTCAGCGTCAGCCAGGAGGAGGTCGATCCGATCAGGGGGATCATCAGCAGCGCGAGTGCGATCGGCAGCAGGATCGGCGCGAGATCGCGCTTCGGCTTCGGCAGCGGATCGGTTGCGGCAAGGTCAGTCACTGATGTGCCTCCAGGCTCAGGCCGAGCAGCCGCTCTTGCAGCGGCACGTCGGCGGCCAGCGCCGCCATCTCGCCGCGGTGGACGATGGTGCCGTTGTCCATGACCAGCACGTTGTCACCGAGCTCGCGGGCGGCGAAGAAATTCTGTTCGACCAGAAGGATCGTCGCGCCCTTGCGCTTGATCTCCTTCAGGCACTCGATCAGCGCCATCACGATGGCGGGCGCCAGACCCTTGGTCGGCTCGTCGATCAGCAAGAGCTTGCGCGGCTCGATGATGGCGCGCGCGATCGAGAGCATCTGCTTCTGTCCGCCCGAGAGGCTTCCCGCGCGCGACAGCCAGAAGCGGCGCAACGCCGGAAAGAAGCCGAAAATCCATTCCAGCTGCTTGTCGTCCATCGCAGCATCCCGTGCCGCCAGCACGAGGTTCTCCTTCACCGTGAGATCGGAGAACACCGCCATGCTCTCCGGCACGTAGCCGACGCCGAGCCGGGCGATGTCGGGCGTGGCGCGGCTCTCGATACGCATCCCTGCGAGACTGATCTCGCCTGATGATGCCTGCCACAGTCCCATGATGGTGCGCAGCGTCGTGGTCTTGCCGGCGCCGTTACGCCCGAGCAGCATCGTGACTTGTCCTTGCGGGACCGCGAGGTCGATGCCCTGGAGGATGTGGTAGCGACCGATATGGGTGTGCACGCCGGAGAGCTTGAGGAGATCGGTCATGCGGCGCTCTCTGCAGCAGTCTTGGGCGCGACGCCGAGGTAGGCTTCCTGCACGATCGGCGAGGCGATCACTTCGGCCGGCGGACCGTCGGCGACGAGCTGGCCGTTATGCAGCACGATGATGCGGTCGGCGAGCGAGCGCACCACGTCCATCTTGTGCTCGACCAGCAGGATGATCTTGCTTGTGTCCCGCTTGAGCTGCGCGATCAGGTTCAGGACGACAGGCACTTCGTCGATGCTCATGCCGGCGGTCGGCTCGTCGAACATGAAGACATCAGGCTCGAGCGCGATCATCAGCGCGACCTCGAGCTTGCGCTGGTCGCCATGCGACAGCGCGGTGGCGGCGACGCCGCGGCGGCTGCCGAGCGCGACCTGGTCGAGGATGGCATCTGCGCGTGCGATCAGGTCGCGGCGCACCATCCAGGGCCGCAGCATGTCGTAATGGGTGCCGTTCGCCGCCTGCACTGCGAGGCGGACGTTCTCTTCCACGGTGAGATTGGGAAACAGGTTGGTCAGCTGGAACGCGCGCCCGAGACCCGCGCGGGTCCGCAGCGGCGCGGAAAGCTGGGTGATGTCGGTGCCACCGAACAGGATGCTGCCGCTGGAGGCGCGCAGCTGGCCCGAGATCAGATTGAAATAGGTGGTCTTGCCGGCGCCGTTCGGCCCGACGATCGCGGTGAGCTCGCCCGGACGGAACGTGCAGGTCACGCTGTTGACCGCCACGTGGCCGCCGAAGCGGATGGTGAGGTCGCGGGTTTCGAGAGAGAGCGTCATGAGAGGTCTGGCAAGTGACAAAATGAAGATGTGTCCGCGCTCGCGGTAGCTCCCTCCCCCGCAAGCGGGGGAGGTGAAGCAAGAAAGCTCAGCGCTTGTTGCGAACGGGAACGTCCATGTCTTCGATCTTCAGTTCGCGCACCGGCTCGAGGATGGCCCAGGCGACATTCGGATCGACCTTGACCTTGAAGGCGTACATGCTCTGCAGCGCCTGATGGTCTTCCTTGCGGAACACCATCTTGCCCTTCGGCGTGTCGAACTCGAGGCCCTCCATCGCCGTGATCAGCTTCTCGCTGTCGGTCGACTTTGCCTTGGTGACGGCGGCGACGACGGACATCGCTGCGGCAAAGCCGCCCGCGGTGAAGAAGTCCGGCGGTGCGTTGAAGCGCTTCTGGTGCTCGGCGACCAGCCAGTCGTTCACCGGGTTCTTCGGGATGTCGTAGTAGTAGTAGGTGGCGCCTTCCATGCCCGGCAGGCCTTTATAGGCAGCGAGCGCCGGCAGGATGTTGCCGCCGGTGGAGAGCTCGATGCCGTAGCGCTTCGGGTCCATGTCCTGGAGCTTGGCCAGCGGATTGCCGGCGCCGGCCCAGATCACCCAGATCACCTTGCGGCCCGGCTTGTCCTTCAGCGCATCGAACAGGCGCTGGCCGACCGCGGTGAAGTCGGTGGTGTTGGTCGGTGCATATTCTTCCGCGGCCAGCGTTGCGCCGGTCTTGGCGAGCGCCTCCTTGAAGGCGGCGACGCCGTCGCGGCCGAACGCGTAGTCCTGCGCCAGGGTCGCAACGGTGACGCCCTGCTTGCCGATCGCGACCGCATTCGAGATCGCGTCCTGCGAGGAGTTGCGCGCGGTGCGGAAGATGTAGCGATTCCACTTCTCGCCGGTAATCTGGTCCGCGACAGCGGGCTCGACGATCAGGATCTTCTTGTTCTCTTCGGCGACAGGGAGAATGGCGAGCGCCGCGGCCGACGAGGTCGTGCCGATGGCGATGTCGGCCTTGTCGTCCTGATAGGCTTCGGCGAGCGCGGCCTTGGCGAGATCCGGCTTACCCTGGTCGTCCTTGGTGATGATGACGATCTTGCGACCGTCGAGCGTCATCGTGCCCTTGGTGGCGTATTCAAAGCCCATTTTCAGGCCAGTCTCGGTCTGCTTGGCATAGGCCTCGAGCGGGCCGGTCTTGCCGTAGATCAGCGCGACTTTGAGATCGTCGGCTTGCACGGAGGTGCCCGCGCCGAGCGCGAGAATGGTTGTTGTTATGATGAGTGATCGACGCACGATGGTCCCTCCTGATTCAACGTTTCTCGACAACAGCGATTTGCACAAGCTTACGAACATTGCAATCGAACCTTCCCGCCGAGCGCGTCGGCCTCTATAGCCTGCATCATTTTTGGGCCAGCCGTGCATCGCCGGCTCCCTCGGCCTGACGCCGGTCCGATTGCGCCTCGTCAGCGCTTTCGAAAATATGCGGTGCGACGCCACGCTTCTCCAGGGCTTCGCCGAGCTTGATGCGCAGGAAGCCCGAGGTGGTGTAGCGCGATACGCCTGAATAGAAGCGATCGACGAGGCTACGCACCATCGCCGAATAATCGTCCATCAATTCCGGCAGGATGGAAAAATTGTCATAATTGACGATGGCGTAGACCCGGCGGCCGAGCGGCGCGAGCCTGGCCTCGACGATCGCTGCGATGGTGTCGATCTCGGCCTTGCTGCGCAGCGGATAGCGTTCCAGATTGACGAAAAACAGGTTCTGCTGCTCGTCCAGCGTGAAGCGCTGGTCGAGCGGAATCGTGAGCAGGCGCTCGCGCAGCTCCATCAGGCCTTCGTGGAAGATGCGCGCGTCCATGGTTGCGGGATCGCGCGGGATCAGCGGCTTGAAATCCATCAGGCGGAGGATGTCGCGCTCGACGTCGATGCCGGGCGCGATCTCGGTGAGCTCGAGCCCTTCGGGCCGGAGCTCGAACACGCAGCGCTCGGTGACGTACAGCGCACGCTGCTTGCGCGCGGCGGCGAACTTTCCGCTGAAGGTGACGTGCTCGACGTGGTCCACGAACTTGCGCGACTTGGCCTCGTCGAGAATGACGAGCTTGCCGTCGTTCACGGCGATGCGCTGCTTGCCCGCGCCGAAGGTGCCAACGAAGATGACTTCCTTGGCGTTCTGGCTGATGTTGATGAAGCCGCCGGCGCCCGCGAGCTTCGGTCCGAACCTGCTGACATTGAGGTTGCCGGCGCGATCGACCTGGGCGAGACCGAGAAAGGCGGCATCCAGGCCGCCGCCGTCGTAGAAATCGAACTGATAGGGCTGGTCGATCACGGCCTGCGTGTTGATCGCCGCGCCGAAATCGATGCCGCTCGCCGGAATGCCGCCGATCACGCCGGGCTCCGCCGTCAGCGTGATGAGGTCGATGATCCGCTCTTCGTTGGCGACCGAGGCGATCCCCTCGGGCATGCCGATGCCGAGATTGACGACGCTGTTGGCCTTGAGTTCGAGGGCTGCGCGCCGCGCGATGATCTTGCGCTCACTGACCGGCATCACCGGGAGCGATGCGGCGCGGACCCGGATCTCGCTGGAGAAGGCGGGATTGTATGGCGTGCCAAAGGTCTGCCAGTGGTTCTCGGGCCTTGCCACCACGACGCAGTCGACGAGGATGCCGGGAATCTTCACCTGGCGCGGATTGAGGCTGCCGGCCTCGGCCACGCGCTCGACCTGGGCGATGACGATGCCGCCGGAATTATGCGCGGCCATGGCGATCGCGAGCGCTTCCAGCGTCAGTGCCTCCTTCTCCATGGTGAGGTTGCCGTCGGGATCGCCCGTGGTAGCGCGGATGATTCCGACATTGATGGGAAAGGTCTTGTAGAGCAGGCATTCCTCGCCGCCGATCGTGATCAGCTCCACGAGGTCCTCGGTGGTGCGGGCGTTCAGCTTGCCGCCGCCGTGCCTGGGGTCGACGAAGGTGCCCATGCCGACGCGAGTGACGTGGCCGGGCCGGTGCGCGGCGATGTCGCGGAACAGATGCGTGATGACGCCTTGCGGCAGATTGTAGGCCTCGATCTGGCCTGCGATCGCGAGCTGCTGCAATTTCGGCGCAAGCCCCCAATGTCCCCCGATCACGCGCCGGACCAGCCCCTCATGCGCGAAATGGTTGAGCCCGCGATTCTTGCCGTCGCCCTGGCCCGCCGCGTAGACCAGCGTCAGGTTGCGCGGCTTGCCTTGCGTGTAGGGCGCATCGCCCTCGTGGGAGAGATAGAGCTCTTCCAGCGCGATCGCGATCTCCTCGGCAAAGCCGATGCCGACGAAGCCGCCGGTCGCCACCGTATCGCCGTCGCGGATCAGCATGACCGCCTCAGTCGCCGTGACGACCTTGCCCTTCTCGGAATTGCGCAGGTAGGGCAGCGCTGGATGATGGCTCACGGCGTTCCTCCCAATCCCTTCGACCGCATGCCGATATTATTCTGAGTTGATCCTATCGCGGGGACCGGCCGTGGAACAGCTTGCTCCCGCGAGAGCGGGCAGCACTGAGCAAGGTTTGCGCCAGATACCTTTGGTCCACGGAATGCACTGCGATTTGCGGCCATTCCGGCGTAGCCGGAGCAGGAGAGTAGCCGGGCACCGTGTCCGGAATCCGAGACTCCGGACACGCTCGTGTCTCGAAACTCAGACGGAGGCCGGCCCTGTGGCGAGGCCGAACTTGGCCAGCTTCTTGTAGAAGGTCGCGCGCGAGATTCGCAGCATCTTGGCGGCCTCGGTGATCTGACCGTTGCTGGCGGCAAGCGCCTGTTCGAGCGTGTGCTTCTCGAACTCCGCCTCGGCCTCCGCATAGGGCACGACCAGCCCGGCCGGGCGTTCGGATGAAGCGGGCCTGACCTCGTTGCCCAGGGGAAGGATGCGCGCGACATCCTCGCCGGTCAGCCGGCCGGAATCGCTGAGGATCAGCGCCCGCTCCAGGATGTTGCGGAGCTCGCGGACGTTGCCGGGCCAGTCGTAGCGCGCGAGGGCGGCAAGCGCGCTCGGGGTGATCTTCGCCTTGATGTAATCTCCGGAGGCGCTGATGTCCTCGAGCAGGCGGGCGCAGATCTCGGGGAGATCGTCGAGGCACTGGCGCAGCGGCGGCAGCTCGATCGAGAGCACGTTCAGCCGATAATAAAGATCGGGCCGGAACGCGCCGTCGCTGACGCGCTTGCGCAAATCCACGTTGGTTGCGGCGACCACGCGCACGTCGACCTTGGAGATCTTGTCCGAGCCGAGCGGTTCGATCTCGCGCTCCTGCAGCACGCGCAGCAGCTTGGCCTGCAATTGCAGCGGCATCTCGCCGATCTCGTCGAGGAACAGCGTGCCGCCGTCGGCGATGCGGAACTTGCCCTCGCGTCCCCTGCGGTCGGCGCCGGTATAGGCGCCCGGCGCGGTGCCGAAGAATTCCGACTCGATCAGCGTGTCCGGGATCGCCGCGACATTGACGCTGACGAACGGCTTGTCCGCGCGCGAGGAGGCGTTGTGGATCGCCTGCGCCAGCATCTCCTTGCCCGTTCCGGTTTCGCCGGTGAGCAGCACGGTGACGCTCTGCCGCGCCGCGCGGCCTGCCAGCTCCTTGGCCCGCGCGATCCCAGGTGTGATGCCGACGAAGTCGGCGAACGTGAAGCTCGCCGCGCGGGCATTGGACAATTGCCGCCGCGCCAGCCGTAGATCGCTCTCGAGCTGGGCGACACGGGCGAGCAGCGGCTTCAGGCTTTCGAGGTGGTCGTAGAGCACGAAGCCGATCGCGCCGATCACCGTCCCGTTCTCGTCCTCGATCGGCATGCGCGTGACGACGAGCTGCTCGCCGCCGAGCTCCATGATGTCGAGCAGGATCGGCTCGCCGGTTTCGACAACCTTCCGCATCAGGCTGTTCGGAATGATCTCCTCGATCGGCCGGCCGATCGCCTGATCTGTGCGCTTGAGGCCGAGCGCGGCGAGATATTTTTCGTTGACGTAGACGACCCGCCCGCCGCGGTCGATCGCGATCGCGCCTTCGCACAGCTTTTCCAGCCGCTCGAACAGCGTCTCCATCGCGCGCGCACGGAGATAGGCGGGGTCGCTGATCGAGGGCGAGGCGGACATGACATATCCCGGCGGAAGTCCGCCTGTGTATTATCAAAAGACCAGCAATTTCAAAGGGGGAAATGGGGCGCGCCCCACACTCGGTCGTCGTCCCGGACAAGCGTAGCGCAGATCCGGGACCCATAACGACAGGGCATAATTTGGCGAAGATTCGGAGTTGGCAGGTCACTTCATAACCACGCCCTGTGGTTATGGGTCCCGGGTTCGCTTCGCGCCCCGGGACGACAGCGCTCCGTGCTGCCCTACCGCCGATACCCGCTCGCGCGCGAGTAGCCCTGGCGGTTCTGTTGCATCGGGCGGCTGGCGACGCTCGCCCGCGATTCGCTGGAGAGCGGGGTCGCGAGCTTCAGCTCCTCCAGGAAGATCGGGCGCGAGAAGTAATAGCCCTGCGCGTAGCGGATCTTGGTCGCGGCCTGGAGGTAGGCGAGTTCTTCGTAGGATTCGAGGCCTTCGGCGATCACGGTCATGCCAAGCGCCTCGCTCAGGGATTCGATCGCGCGCAAGATGCCCTGGCTGCGCGGGCGCTTGTGGATGTCGGTGATGAAGGAGCGGTCGATCTTGATCTCGTCCGCGGTGATGTCGGCCAGCGCCGAGAGCGAGGAATAGCCGGTGCCGAAATCGTCGATCGAGATGCCGACGCCGAGCTTGCGGAACATCGGCAGGATCTCGGCCTGGAAGTGATTCTTGGCGACGAAGGCGTCTTCCGTCACCTCGATCATGAAGCGCTGGGGAAAGCCGGTCTCTTCCAGCGCCCGCGCGAAGCTGCGCATGAATTCGGGATTGCCGGCCTGCTTGGCGGCGACGTTGATGCTGATGGTCGCTTCCGGGTCGAAGGTCTCGTTGATCAGGTCGATCGATTTGACGATCTCCGCGAGCACGAGGTGAGTGAGCTCGTCGATCAGGCCGAGCTCGCCGGCGAGGTTGATGAATGAGCCCGGCGCCTGGATCACGCCTTCGTCGTCGCGCAGGCGTACCAGGGCCTCGATGCCTTTCACGGCCTGGGTGCGGATGTCGACCTTGGACTGGAAGGCGCAGCAGAAGCGCTTCTCCAGGATGGCGAGCCGCAGCGACTGCTCGATCTTCATCCGCGCCAGCGCTTCGCGTTCCATGCTGGAGTCGAAGAAGGCCGCCGATCCCTTACCGTCGTTCTTGATGCGGTACATCGCGATGTCGGCGTTCTGGCGCAGCGTCTCGAAGCTGCGGCCGTGGTCGGGATAGAGGCTGATGCCGACGGAGGTGGAGGCGAAGACTTCCGAATTGTCGATGAAGAACGGCGCCGTCAGTCGCTCCAGCGTCGACTGCATGAACTCGGCGACCTCCTCCTGGCTCTGGATCGGGGAGAGCAGCAGCAGGAATTCGTCGCCGGAGATGCGCGACAGCATGTCCGAATCGCGCAAGTCGCGTCCGAGCCGCTTCGACAGCTCGACCAGCAGCGCGTCGCCGACGGCGTGGCCATAATAGTCGTTGATGTGCTTGAAATTGTCGACGTCGAGGAAAGCCAGTGCGAAACGCTCGCCGCCGCTTCTCTCCGAGAGCAGGCCGTTGGCGCGATGTTCGATCACGCGCCGCGAGGGCAGGCCGGTCAGCTCGTCGAAATAGGCCGAACGGAACAGCTGGTCCTCGAAATTCTTCTGCTCGGTGATGTCGGAGGACGCCGAGATCAGCAGCTCGCGCCCGGCGAGGCGGACGGGACGATGGGTGGTGAGCAGCACTTGTCGGGCAGCGCCTCCGTGAAGCGCCTCCTCGGTGACGACAGGCTGGCCGGCACTCAGAGCCTGACGGCAGGCTTCGCGGCGCGGCGAAAGATCGGGTGAGGGACGGCTGCCGTCCATGCCGAGCTGCGCGGCCGCGGCGTCGTTAACCAGCAGAAGCTCGCCATGCGCATCCTGCACGGTCAGGCCCGCCGGCAGCATTCTAACGATTTCCTTGAGAAATCCGAGCTCGGCTTCGCTCGCGCCGGAATATTTGTTGTCGTTCATAGAAGTCATGAATCTTGTTGTTTCAGCGCGTTTTGCAATGAGCGCAGTCTTGCGTGGTTCCCTCTTAAGTTTGGTTAAGGGCTCCGGAGAAATACGGGGGTGTTTTGGGGGAAACTTGCGACGATGCGAGGTGCGCCGACGATCGTCATTAACAGAGCGTCAACGGCACATGCGAAACGGCAGGTAGCGCGCGGGTTGCGCTTTCGCTTGGTGCGCGATGCTATTCGCTTCGCGGGATTCGACACTGCATGATGCAATGCAGCCCGGTCTTCAAATAGGAGATCTCGGTCCTGCCGTCGAAAGCCGACAATGCCGATTTCAGCAGCTTGGTGCCGAAGCCGGGTTCGGACACCTTGTCCACGCTCGGCCCCTCGTTTTCGTCCCAGGTGATGGTCAGGCGGTCGTCGCTGACGGTCCACGAGACCTGCAACAGGCCGCGTGGCGAGGAGAACGCACCATATTTGCCTGCATTGGTGGCGAGCTCGTGAAACATCAATGACAGCGTCACTGCGAGCTTCGGCGGCAGGAACAGCCGGTCGCCATTGAGGGTGAAGCGGACGTGGCCGTAGGGGCCGAGCTCCGAGATCAGGAGGTCGCGGATGTCGCAGCCGGCCTTGTCGATCCGCGAGATCAAATCGTCGGTCGCGGCCAGCGAGCGCAGCCGCGGATCGATCCGGGCCCAGACCTGCGGCTGGTCATGCAGCACCTGATGCAGCACGGCATGCACGGTGGACAGCTTGTTCTTCAGCCGGTGCTGGAGCTCGTCGACCAGCAGCTTGCGATACTCTTCCTCCTCGATCAGGCGCTTGGAGATCCGGCGCTGCTCCGCCAGCATGGTGCGATAGTGCTCGACGCCCCAGATGGTGAGCGCGCAGACTGCCCAATAGAGCGCCAGCAGCGCAAACCGGGCGTGGTCGGCCATCGCATCGCTGAAATTGACGACGACGCCGAGCACGCCGCCGATCAGCGCGGTCACGATCCCGATCCGGAAGCCGCCGAACGCGGCGGCAAAGAACACGGCAGGAAAGTAGGGCGTGAAGTAGACGTCGGGCCGCACATGGGCCAGCGCCCAGCGCGCCAGCGTCGCAACCAGCAGGCAGGCCACTGCAAACGCAATGCTCAGGCCGAGCGATGGCGGCGCCGCGCCCTGCCAACCCCTGCGGAATTCGTCGATCAGCTTCCCCATGGGCAGCTCAGTTGCGATATGCGTTCGAAATTCGATCGGTCCATGAGGATGTTACGCATCCCGTTCGCCCAAGCATAGCTTGCCTTGTCGGAGGCAGGCAGGGATAGTGGCCGCTGCTGCGACGGCAGCGGTCGATGTTCGCCATTTGTCATCAAATCGTTCGAGAACAGGAACATTCCATGGGCAGGCTGGACGGCAAGGTTGCGGTGATCACGGGAGCGACGAGCGGGATCGGATTGCGCACCGCGGAAGTCTTCGTTGCCGAAGGTGCCAAAATTGTGATCGCGGGCCGACGTGTACCGGAAGGCGAGGCGCTGGCATCGCGGCTCGGGTCGAACTGCGTCTTCCGTCAGACCGACGTGGCCGTCGAAGCGCAGATGCAGGCCCTGATCGCGCTGGCCGTGGACAAGTTCGGCCGGATCGACTGCCTGTTCAACAATGCCGGCGGCCCGGCGCAGACGGGCGGCATCGAGGGCCTCGAGGTCGAGCGCTTCGATGCGGCGATGGCGACACTGGTGCGCAGCGTCATGCTCGGCATGAAGCACGCCGCGCCGGTCATGAAGAAGCAGGGGAGCGGCAGCATCATCAACAATGGCAGCATCGCCGGTCGCCTCGCCGGATTCTCGTCCTCGATGGTCTATAGCGCGGCCAAGGCGGCGGTGATCCATCTGACCAAATGCGTGGCGATGGAGCTCGGCGAGTCCAATGTGCGCGTCAACGCGATCTCGCCCGGTGCGATCGCAACCGGCATCTTCGGCAAGGCGCTGGGTCTGTCGACCGACGCCGCGGAGAAGACGCCGGCGGTGATGCGCGAGGTCTACAAGACCGCGCAGCCGATCCCGCGCGCCGGCCTGCCCGACGACATCGCCCAGGCCGCAGTGTTCCTGGCCAGCGACGAATCCAGCTTCATCAACGGCCACGACCTCGTCGTCGACGGCGCCATGACCGGCGGTCGCAACTGGAGCCAGCAGCAGCAGGGCTACGTGGCGTTGCGCAAGGCGTTCGATCAGGGATCGTAGAGTTTGGTCTCGTGCCCCGGACGCGGTGCGGCGCGAAGTGCCGCTCCGCAGAGCCGGGGCCCATCCATCCGCAGCTTGCCTGTCGCTTCCTGGGTCCCGGCTCGCGCTTCGCGCGTCCGGGACACCAGAAACTCACACCGCCTTTACCCGCACCCGCAAGCCGTCCCGCGGCTTGGGGATCGGCCACATCTGCCAGTCCGGCTTGTAGCCCGGCTCCAGCGACACTTCGAGGTTCTGCAGGAAGTGCCGCGCGAAGCATTTCGCCTGCATGTAGGCGAAGTGCAGGCCGAGGCACATATGCGCGCCGCCGCCGAAGGGGACCCAGGCAAAGCGGTGGCGGCCCCGCTGCGCTTCTTCGGTGAAGCGCAGGGGATCGAAGCGATCCGGCTCCGGCCAGATGTCCTTCATGTGATGCGTATAGAGCGGATTGACGCCGACGGCGGTGCCGGCGGGAATCGTAAAGCCCTTGAACGTGAAATCGCGCATCGCGCGGCGCGGCATCGAGGGCACTGGCGGCTTGATCCGCAGCGCCTCCTTGAACGCCATCTCCGACAGCGGCATTTTTTCGAGATCGTCGAAGCTGCTGGGAGCATCCGTCGCGAGCCCGAGCGCGAGAACCTCGGCGCGCAAGCGATCCTGCCAGTCCGGATTGGCGGCGAGCTCGCCGATGAAGGAGGTCAGCGACGAGGTCAGCGTGTCGTGCGCCGCCATCATCAGGAAGCTCATGTGGTCGATGATGTCCTGCTCGGACAGCAGCGCGCCGTCCTCATGGGTGGCGCGGCAGAGCTGCGAGAACAGATCGTCGCCACCGTGATTGCCGCGGCGCAGCGGGATCTGCTCACGGAAATAGGCGACGATGCGTTTGCGGCCTCTTACGCCCCGCGCCATCTGGGTGCCGGGCAGGGGGCGGCGGATCGGCGCGACGGCAGCCGCGACCATGTCGACGAAGGCGCGGTTGATCTCGTCGACCTCCGGCCCGATGTCGGCGCCAAGGAACGAGGCCGCCGCGAGATCGAGCGTGAGCTGCTTCATTGCGGGGTAGAGCTGCATCTCGCCGGGCTTGGCCTTCCACTGCGCGACCCGCGCCGAGATGCCGCGGTCGAGATCGGCCAGGTAGGACTTCATCGGCCCGGACTTGAAGGCAACCGACAGCGCCTTGCGGTGCAGCCGGTGCTCGTCGAAATCGAGCAGCATCAGCCCGCGCGGAAACAACAGGCCGAGCACCTTGTTCCAGCCATGGGTCGAGGAAAACAGCTTCTGCTGGTCGAACATCACGAGCTCGTTGGCCTCGGGCCCGAGCAGCACGACGTTGGTCTCGCCGAACACGTGGGTGCGGTAGACCGGGCCATATTTGGCGCCGTTCGCCTCGATATGGCCTTTGGGATCGGCCAGCACCTGGAAAGTCTTGCCGACGATCGGCCAGCCTTCATCGCCGGGGATGTGCGTCAGGGCATTGCGTTTGGGCGCGGTGTAGTCGGGCGCCGTTGCGGCCACATTCTGCATCGACATGACGATTGCTCCGATTGGCAAGCACTACGAGCATAACACGATCCAGGCGCGATGAGCTGACGTCGTGTAACGCACAAAACCGTCACACCCACCGCTGTCGTCCCGGCGAACGCCGGGACCCATACCCCCAAGGAGAAGTTGTGGTGCGAGATAGAGGTTAGCAATCTTCGCCAAACATCTCCCTGCGGCTATGGGTCCCGGATCGGCGCGCGCTTTTGGCGCGCTTGTCCGGGACGACGAGAAGAGATCGGGGCTCGCCGACGGCTCCCTATCGCTTCGCCGCCTCCTTCTGCAGGTCCGGCGCGTTGACGGCGGGGATGGCGACTCGGCCGGGGCCGGTGACCTTCAGCGCCTCGGCGGCTTTCTCGTTCTCCATGATCTTGGCCATCACCGCCTGTCCCGCGCGTTCGAAGATGGCGCGGTTCTCGATCACGAATTTTTGCGACCTGCGCAGGCCGTCGATATAGCCGTTGATCTCGGGCACGACGTAGCGCGCGACCATGTCCCAGCTCCGGCGCGTGTTTTCCGGATTGGCCCAGTCGTGCACGAAGCCGATGATGGCGCCGACGCCGCCCGACACCTGCATCACGTTCTTGATGGTTTTGACGAGGTCGTCGGGCGTGCCGATGGTGGACGCCGCGCCCTCGACGAAGGCGGTCTTGTCGACGGCTTCATCGGGCGAAGAGAAGGCGGTGAGGCCCGGTCGCTGCAGCGTGCCGACATTATATTCGTTGTGCCAGCGCATCAGCCCGGCGCCGGCCTCGCGGCGCGCCTGCTCGCGGGTCTCGGCGATGTGGAAGGTCAGCAGCACGCGCCAGTCGGCGCGGTTCACCGTGGTGCCATGCTTCTTCGCGGCATCCTCGGCGAACTGCCATTGCTGCTGCAGCGACATCAGCCCCTGCGTCGTCATCGAGCCCAGCGAGATGATGCCGCAGCCGTATTTGCCGGCGAGCGTCATGCCCGAGGGGGAGATCTGCGACGCCACCACGAACGGCATCTCCTCCTGCAGCGGCAGGATCTGCAGCGCGGCGTCGTTCATGGTGAACCACTCGCTCTTCGCCGTGACGCGCTCGCCGTTGAACAGACGACGGATGATGCCGATCGCCTCGTCCTGGCGGTCGCGCTGCGTCATCGGGTCGATGCCGAGCGTATGGGCGTCAGAAGCCAGCGCGCCGGGCCCGGAGCCGAAGATGGCGCGGCCGCCGGTCATGTGGTCGAGCTGCACCATGCGCTGGGCGACGTTGTAGGGATGGTGATAGGGCAGCGACACCACGCCGGTGCCGAGCTTGATCCGCTTGGTACGCTCGCCGGCCGCGGCCAGGAACATCTCGGGCGAGGCGATCATCTCCCAGCCGGACGAATGATGCTCGCCGCACCAGAACTCGTCGTAGCCGAGCGCATCCAGCTGCTCGACCAGGTCGAGATCGCGCCGGAACTGGAGCATCGGATGCTCCCCGATCGGGTGATGCGGGGCAAGGAAGGCTCCGAACTTCAGGCGCGCCATGGCGTTTCTCCGGCTTCGATTTTCTGTTTGTTGAGAGGGTGAGGCTACGTGCCGGAGGCAGCAAACGCAATCGCGCCATGTCCCGTGTTACGGAATGCAGGCATGCGTTAGGTCTTCTTCCTCTCCCCGCTTGCGGGTGAGGGGGGGGACTCTCCACGGCGACAGAGTTGGTCAGGGCTTTCGGACCCCTCAGCGTCATTGCGAGCGCAGCAAAGCAATCCAGAGTCTCTCCGCGGAGGGAAGTCTGGATTGCTTCGCTGCGCTCGCAATGACGTGCTGAAAGAGCATCGATCCTACCTCGGAGGTAATCGCGGCGCGGCATGCCGTCTGAAATCATCGGCGATCCTCCCGAGGCCTCTTCCGATGCATCAAATCGTCACGCAACAAGTCGATTCCTCCCGCCGCTGGTGGGTGCTGGCGATCGTCGTGGCTGCCCAGTTCATGTTCGGCGTCGATGCCTTCATCGTGAACGTCGCCATCCCCACCATTGCGTCCGATCTCAAGGCGACGCCTGCGCAGATCGAATCCGTGATCGCGATCTACCTGATCGCCTATGCCACGCTGGTCGTCACCGGCGGCCGTCTCGGCGACATCCACGGCACGAAGAACGTATTTCTCGCCGGGGTGCTCGGCTTCACCCTGACCTCGCTGTGGTGCGGCCTTGCGCAATCCGGTGCGGAGCTGATCATCGCCCGGCTGGCGCAGGGCGCGACCGCGGCGCTGATGGTGCCTCAGGTGCTGGCGACGCTGCACCTGTTGTTCACCGACGGCCAGCGCAGCCGCGCCTTCGCCATCTACGGCATCGTGCTCGGGCTGGCCGGCGCCGCAGGCTTCCTGCTCGGCGGCCTCCTGATCACGGTTGATCTCGCAGGTGCCGGCTGGCGTTCGGTGTTCTTCGTCAACGTGCCCTGCGGGCTTGTCATTGCCTGCGCCGCCTGGCGCATCATGCCGTCGGTGCCGCGGCGATCAGGCACAAGGCTCGACATCAAAGGCAGCGTGGTCCTGTTCGCGGGGCTGCTGTGCCTGATCGGTCCCCTGCTGTTCGGTCACGATGTCGGCTGGGCACCCTGGCTGTGGGCGGTGATGGCGGTCGGCGGCGTCGTGCTGGCTGCCTTCCTGAAGCTGGAGCATGCGGTCGCGCGCGCCGGCGGCATGCCGCTGATCGACCTCACGCTGCTGGCGGACGCAGCGTTCCTGCGCGGGCTCGGCGCCGCCTTCTTTTTCTTCTTCGCCAATCTCTCCTTCTACCTCGTCATGACGCTGTTCATGCAGCGAGGCCTCCACATCCCGCCGCTCTCGGCCGGCTTGGCTTTCATTCCGCTCGCGCTCGCTTTCGTCGTCGCGTCGCGCCATAGCGGCGCGCGGGCGCGGCATCGCGGCACCAAGGTGTTGATTGAAGGCTGTGCGGTCCAGATCGCAGGCCTCGCCACGCTCGCGCTCGTCGCAGGCTTTGTCGATGCGCCGTCGCCGTTCCTGCTCGCCTTCACCATGATCGTCTTTGGCTACGGCCAGGGATTGGTGATGGCGCCGCTCTCCGGCGCGGTGCTCTCGACCGTCAAGCCCGTCGCCGCAGGCTCGGCCTCCGGCATCTACGGCACCATTGCGCAGATCGGAAATGCGGCCGGAGTGGCCGCAATTGGTGCGGTGTATTTCGCGCTGGAGGCGCTGCAATCAGCGCGCGCAGGTTTTCTGGTCTCGCTCGTCCTGTTTGTGACATTCATCATGATCTCAGCCGTATTTTTGTCGTGGCTGCGCCGCGCATCTGCATGAAGTTGAGGCATTGCGGTTAATACGTGCGGATTTCCCGGGGATTTCCGGTGATTTTAATCGGATTGACAGCGCACGGACTTTTTATTTTGCAGCGCAGCAACTATCTGGTTTGGCTGGACGTTGAACGTCGCCCACCAGGAAGTTGCCGTGTCTTTAGCCAGAAATGTTGATCTGTTGAGACGTCTGCCGAGGCTGGACGGTCTGCGCTTTGCCGAGCTCGGTCGCCGCGCGGATGAGTCCAGTCCGTTGCAAGAGGTCACGGGCTTCGGCGACAATCCCGGAGCCTTGCGCATGTTCGCGTTCGTTCCGGCGCAATTGCAGAAGCCGCGCGCGCTCGTCGTCGTGCTGCACGGCTGCGGCCAGACGGCAGCGGCTTACGATCTCGGCGCCGGCTGGTCGACGCTGGCTCAGCACTACGGCTTCGCGCTGCTGATGCCCGAGCAGCAGCGCATCAACAACGGCAACACCTGCTTCAACTGGTTCAGCCCGGAGGACACGGCGCGCGGCGGCGGCGAGGCGCATTCGATCCGCGAGATGATCGCGCACATGGTCGAGGCACATCGCATCGATCCCCGGCAGGTCTTCATCACCGGCCTGTCCGCCGGCGGCGGCATGACGTCGGTGATGCTCGCGACCTATCCGGAAGTCTTCGCGGCCGGCGCGGTCATTGCGGGATTGCCCTATGGCATTGCCTCGAATCTGCGCGAGGCACTGGACGGCATGTTTCATTCCCCGGTGCGTCCGGCGCGCGAGCTCGGCGATCTCGTCCGCAACGCCTCGGATCATCGCGGTCCCTGGCCGAAGATCTCGGTGTGGCACGGCAGCGCCGACCGCACCGTCAATCCCGGCAACGCCAACGAGATCGTCAAGCAGTGGCTCGATCTGCACGGTCTGCCTGATACGCCGATGGCAGAGACCATTGTCGACGGCTATCCGCGCCAGGCCTGGTGGGGCAAGAACGGCGAGACGCTGGTCGAATCCTACGCCATCACCGACATGGCCCATGGCACGCCGCTCGGACTTGCCGACAACGATCAACGTTACGGCGTCGAAGGCGCGTTTCTGATCGAGGCCGGCATTTCCTCGTCCTACCACATCGCAAAATTCTTCGGCCTCACCGACTGGATTGCCGACGCTGCAAAGGTGGAGGCCAAACCAGCCGCTAAGCCTGCCACCAAGCCGACGCTCTCGCCCGCGCCGCATCTCGCCCGCTCGATCCGCGCTGCGGTCGCCGAGCAATCGGCGGAGCCGAAGCGCGAGGAGGCCCGCAGCTTCGATCTCGGCCAGATCATCACGCGCGCGCTGACCGCCGCGGGGCTGATGAAGTAGCTCGTCGCTCGTTAGGCGACCCACACTCCGCTGTCGTCCCGGACAAGCGCGCCTCGAGCGCGCGCCGATCCGGGACCCATAGCCACAGGGTCAAGTGAGGTGCGAAAGCGCAACTCCGAATCCCCGCAACCACATCTCCCTGTGGTTATCGCGACGAGCGCAAGCGCTCGCGCGGGGGTCCCGGATCGGCGCTTCGCTTCGCTGCGCTTGTCCGGGACGACAGCGGAGCTTGTGGTGGCGTCAGCGGCTGAACCTGGCCTCGGCCGAGCAACCTCACATCTCGCCGGTGATGAACGGATTGGTCATCCGCTCCTGGCCGATGCTCGAGCCGGCGCCGTGGCCGCAGATGAAGCCGACGTCGTCGCCGAGCGGCAGCAGCTTGGTCAGGATCGAGTTGATCAGCGTCGCGTGACTGCCGCCGGGCAGATCGGTGCGGCCGACCGAGCCGGCGAACAGCACGTCGCCGACATGGGCAAAGCGCAGCTCCTTGTTGAAGAACACCACGCTGCCCGGCGAATGGCCGGGGCAGTGATAGATCTCGAACTTGAGGTCGCCGATCGACACGGTGTCGCCCTCGTTGAGCCAGCGGTCGGGCGCAAAATTGCGCACGCCGGTCATGCCGAAACGCGCGCCGCTCTCGACCACGTTGTCGAGCAGGAACTTGTCGGCTTCGTGCGGGCCCTCGATCGGCACCTTCAGCGCATCGCGCAAATCGGCGGCGCCGCCGACATGGTCGATATGGCCATGCGTCAGCCAGATCTTCTCCACGGTGACGCCGGTCTGCTTGATCGCGTCCAGGATCTTCGGCACGTCCCCGCCGGGATCGATCACCACGGCCTTCTTGGACGGCTCGCTCCAGATGATGGTGCAGTTCTGCTCGAACAGCGTCACGGGGACGATGATCGCGCCGGCCTTGGGTTGCGAGGAGTCTTGAGTGTCATTTTGCTCGGTCATGGCGCCACAATGCCGATTTTTGCCATGCCGCCAAGCAAAAGATTCGGGTGAAGGTCCCGGGAACAAGAGTCACAAGGCCGTCCCAATTGGCCTGCCAATTTGAACCCGGGCGGTGTTGTCGCGTTCTCCCGCGCAAGACGCGGATTGGGTGGTCTTCCGGCATGGCTCAAAGCGAAGAAAATTGGTGGCGCGACGGCATCTTCTACCAGATCTATCCGCGCTCCTTTCAGGACAGCGACGGTGACGGCGTCGGCGACCTCGCCGGCATCTTGCGGCGGCTGCCTTATGTGAAGTCCCTCGGCGTCGATGCAATCTGGCTGTCGCCGATCTTTCCCTCGCCAATGGCCGATTTCGGCTACGACATTTCGGACTATACCGGCATCGAGCCGCTGTTCGGCACGATGGCGGATTTCGATGCGCTGATCGCGGCCGTCCATGACAACGGCCTGAAGCTGATCCTCGATCTCGTGCCGAACCACACCTCCGACCAGCATCCCTGGTTCGTCGAGAGCCGCGCCTCGCGCGACAATCCGAAGCGTGATTGGTACATCTGGCGCGATCCGGCGGGCGACGGCGGTGTGCCGAACAACTGGTTGTCGGAGTTCGGCGGCAGCGCGTGGCAGCTCGATCAGACCACGGGGCAATATTACTATCATGCCTTTCTCGCTCAGCAGCCGGACCTGAACTGGCGCAACCCGGATGTCCGCAACGCCATCTACGATGTGATGCGGTTCTGGCTGGAGAAGGGCGTCGACGGCTTTCGTGTCGACGTGATCTGGCATTTGATCAAGGACGCCGAATTCCGCGACAATCCGCCGAACCCGCATTACGTCGAGGGTCGGCCGCCGAACGAAAGAATCCTGACGCAATATTCCACCGACCAGCAGGAGGTGCACGAGGTCATCGCCGAGATGCGGCGCGTCACCGATGCCTATTCCGCGCGCGTCCTGATCGGCGAGATCTACCTGCCGCTGCATCGGTTGATGGCCTATTACGGCAACGACCTTACCGGCGCACAGATGCCGTTCAACTTCGCGCTGCTCTCGACCTTCTGGAGCGCGCGCTCGATCGAAAAGATCGTCGAGGATTACGAGAAGGCACTGCCGCGCGGTGCCTGGCCCAACTGGGTGCTTGGCAATCACGATCGCCCGCGCGTCGCGAGCCGCGTCGGTCCCGAGCAGGCCCGCGTCGCCGCCATGCTGCTGCTGACGCTGCGCGGCACGCCGACGCTCTATTATGGCGACGAGATCGGGATGCACCAGGTGGCGATCGCGCCGGAGGATGTCCGCGATCCCTTCGAGAAGAATGTGCCGGGCATCGGCGTCGGCCGCGACGGCTGCCGCACGCCAATGCAATGGGATGCGTCCGACTTCGCAGGCTTCTCCGCGGTTCGGCCGTGGCTGCCGCTGCCGGAGCATTATGTGCGCGACAATGTCGTCAATCTCGAAGCCGACACACGCTCGATCCTCAATCTCTACAGGCGCCTGATCGGCTTGCGGAAGAGCTGCCCGCCGCTGGTCGCGGGCGAGTATCACCCAATCGCGGCGCAAGGCGACCTCCTGATCTATCGACGCGAGACTGAGGGCAAGGCGGTGATCGTCGCGCTCAATCTCGGTCCCGACCCGATCTCGGTGACGACGAGCGCGATCCGTTTCGGCAGCAGGATATTGCTGTCGACGTTTCTGGATCGCGAGGGCGAGGAAATCGAAGGCGTGCTGGATCTGCGCGACAATGAGGGGGTCATCGTCGTTCCGCCGTAGCTATTGGAGAGCATCGTGATCGCCTCATTCTCCCATGTCGTCCCGGACAAGCGCAGCAAAGCGGAGGGCAGATCCGGGACCCAAAGCCACAGGGAGATGTTTTGCGAAGACTCGGAGTTGCCCGCTCGCCTCCACACTTCTCTCCTGCGGTTATGGATCCCGGATCTACGCGCGCTTAGGGCGCGCTTGTCCGGGACGACGGCGGAGCATGTGATGCAGCGCCGCCCACATCACCCCGGATGCTTGTTCCCTCGCACCGTATTCCCGTCGATGTCGCTCCGCTTCAACAGATAATCCAGCCCGCCGACGCGGTACCAGCGATAGCCATAGGGCTCGAGCACAATGCGGTGCTGGCCGCGCTTGTCGGCGTGGCTGTGGTCCTCCGCGAGCAGATTGATCAGGTGCGCGCCGGCCTCGCCCGACAATCCTGTCGCGAACGCGATCTCGCGCGGCTTCTCGTCGAGATTATGCACGAACAGCACCGAATTGTTGCGCCAGTCGTAGCGCATGATGAACACGG
Organism: uncultured Bradyrhizobium sp.; assembly: GCF_936943645.1. Classification (GTDB taxonomy): domain Bacteria; phylum Pseudomonadota; class Alphaproteobacteria; order Rhizobiales; family Xanthobacteraceae; genus Bradyrhizobium. Next base: position 70,202 of record NZ_CAKZJO010000088.1, read on the forward strand.
CGGGATCGCGGGTGGCAATGATGGCGAAATCGCCCCAGCCGACCTCCGGCACTTCCTTCCGCATGCGGACGATGCGCTCGGTCCAGTTCAGCATGGAGTTGGGATCGCGCCGCTGCTTGGCGACGTTGACATGCGGATAGCCGTAAGGTCCCGTATCGATGACGGGGCAGGCGGGCTTGTCGCTCTTGGTGAAGCCGCCATGCGGCTCGGTCGACCATTGCATCGGCGTGCGCGCGCAATTGCGCTCGGGCAGCGAGAGGTCGTCGCCCATCGCGATCTCGTCGCCATAGCGGATCACGGGCGTTCCCGGCAGCGTGCACATCAGGCTGTAGGCGAGCTCAAGCCGCCGGCGGTCGCCGCCCAGCATCGGCGCCAGCCGCCGGCGGATGCCGCGGTCGTAGAGCTGCATGTCCTTGTCGGGGCCGAAGGATTTGAACACGGCATCGCGTTGCGCCTTGGTCAGCCGGCCGAGATCGAGCTCGTCGTGATTGCGCAGGAACAGGCCCCATTGCGCCGAGGCCGGCCGCGGCTTGGTCGCCTTCAGCGCTTTGCCCAAGGGCCGCGAGTCGGCGGACGCCAGCGCATAGAACAGATGCTGGTTGACGTGGAAGTTGAACATCATGTGCATGCGGTCGGCGTCGCGGCCGAAATATTCCATGTCGGTTTCCGGCAGCACATTGGCTTCGGCGAGGATGATGGCATCGCCCTGCCGCCATTGCAGGAATTCGCGGAACGCGCGCAGCATGTCGTATTGCTCGACCGGCTTCTTCACCTTGGCGCCCTTGGTCGCGATCACGAAGGGCACGGCATCCATGCGGAAGCCGGAGACGCCGAGCTGGATCCAGAAGCCCATGATCTTGAGGATTTCTGCCTGCACATGGGGGTTCGAGGTGTTGAGGTCTGGCTGGAAATCGTAGAAGCGGTGGAAGTAGTAGGCGCCGGCTTCCTTGTCGCGCGTCCATGTCGATTTCTGCACGCCGGGAAACACCATGCCCTTGTTGGCGCCGGCCGGCTTCTTGTCGGACCACACATACCAGTCGCGATACGGTGAGCTCTTGTCGCGCCGCGCCTCCTTGAACCATTGATGCTGATCCGAGGTGTGGTTGACGACGAGGTCGATGATGACGCGGATGCCGCGCTGCTTGCAGCCATGGGTGAACTCGACGAAATCGCCGAGCGTGCCATAGCGGGGATCGACGCTGTAGTAATCGGCGATGTCGTAGCCGTCGTCGCGGCCCGGCGAGGTCTGGAACGGCATCAGCCAGATCGTGGTGATGCCGAGGCCGTGGAGATAATCCAGCCGGCGCAGCAGGCCCTTGAAATCGCCGATGCCGTCGCCGTTGGCGTCCATGTAGGAGCCGACGGACAGGCAGTAGATCACGCCGTTCTTGTACCAGAGATCGTCGATCATGCGTCGCAGCCTCGGTGGTTCCGCCGAGGAGCGGCGGCTGCGTGATAAGTGCGTGGGGGAGGGGAGGTTCCGCGCTCTCGCACCACACTCGCTGTCGTCCCGGACAAGCGCAACGCCGATCCGGGACCCATAGCCACAGGGAGCAGTTTTGCGAAGACTCGGAGTTAACCTGAGAGCCCTGCAACAACTCCCTGTGGTTATGGGTCCCCGCGTTCGCGGGGACGACAACGGAGATCGAGGGTGCGCTTATCCTCCATCGAGCAGTGTGCAGTTCTACGGAATCGGCTATCCTCCCCGCCATGGACAGCCCCGCCCGCAACATCGCTCTCGTTCCACCGCCGGACCGCCGCCAATCCGAGACGGCGCTTGCGATCGCGCGCGGCACGTCGCGGCTGCTGCGCTCGCTCGGCTTCTGCTGCATCAGCGAATTGCCGCTACCCTCGGGCCGGCGTGCCGATCTGGTCGCGCTGAACGAGCGCGGTGAGATCTGGATCGTCGAGATCAAATCGTCGGTGGAGGATCTGCGCGCGGACCAGAAATGGCACGAATACCGCACCCATTGCGACCGGCTGTTCTTCGCCTTCACGCAGGATCTGCCGTGCGAGATCTTTCCCGCGGAGACCGGCCTGATCGTCGCCGACGCCTATGGTGCGCACATGCAGTGCGAGGCGCCCGAGCACAAGCTCGCCGCCGCCACGCGCAAGCAGATGACGGTGCGTTTCGCCATGGCGGCGGCACTGCGCATCAACCGCCTGGTCGATCCGCAAGGCCACGCGGAGTTTTGGGAGTAGGACGGTCTCGTGTCCCGGACGCGCTGCAGCGTGAAACGCTGCTGCGCAGAGCCGGGACCCAGAGGGCCGTGGTTCAAGCTGAGGCATGGGCCCCGGCTCTGCAGCGCATCACTTCGTGCTGCGCAGCGTCCGGGGCAAGCGGTGCTGTAGGGTGGGCAAAGCGTAGCGTGCCCACGTCTTTCTTCGATGCTGAGAAGAATGGTGGACACGGCGCTTTGCGCCTTTGCCCACCCTACGGCACCGTTACCGCGGCGCGCGCTTGGCCAGAATCCGCTGCAACGTCCTGCGGTGCATGTTGAGCCGGCGCGCGGTTTCCGAGACGTTGCGGTTGCACATTTCGTAGATGCGCTGAATGTGCTCCCAGCGCACGCGGTCGGCCGACATCGGGTTGGCCGGCAGCTAGGATTTCTCCGCGCTGGTCGAGAGCAACGCCGCGACGACGTCGTCGGCATCCGCGGGCTTGGAGAGGTAATCGATCGCGCCCATCTTCACCGCGGTGACGGCGGTGGCGATGTTGCCATAGCCGGTCAGCACGATCGCGCGCGCATCCGGGCGCTTCTTCTTCAGCGCCGAGACCACGTCGAGGCCGTTGCCGTCGCCGAGCCGCAGGTCCACCACGGCGAATGCGGGTGCTGCCTTGCCGATCTGCGCAAGACCGTCCGAGACCGTGTCGCATGACGTCACCGCGAAGCCGCGCGTCTCCATGGCGCGCGACAGGCGCTCCAGGAACGGCTTGTCGTCTTCCACGATGAGAAGCGAGCGGTCGGTCTGTTCGTTCAGTTCGGCGATGGCGTTCAAGGTTTTTCCTCTCTCCTGCTCATCTACATATGGCCTTGCAATCGGGCGGTGCCAAGGCCGCCGATAGTCGATCGGCCCCGTCGTGCGACGCAAGGTCGCGGCCTCAAGCGCGATGAATTGCCATCGCGCTCGCGATTCCGGTTTTCAGCATGACCCTATCGGAAAACCGCTGAACACTTTTCCGGGATCATGCCTATCCTATTGTTTCTTCGAGCGTCTCGATAGCCTCAAAACGCTCTCGCGGCCACGTGATGTGGACCACCGCGCCGTGTTCCGGGAACGTCCGGTTGGTAAACGAGACCTTGGCGCCGGTGCGCTCCAGCAGGGTGCGCGCGATGAACACGCCGAGTCCCAGGCCCCGCCGCTCGCCGCCGCCGTCATCCTGGGGGCGCCGCCGCGACAGATAGGGCTCGCCGATCCGGTTCAGGATGTCGGGCGGAATGCCGGGGCCGTCGTCGGAGATCACGAGCTCGATATTGTCCTTGTTCCACCACGCGTTCGCCTCGACGGTGGTATGGGCGAAATCGACCGCGTTCTCGACGATGTTGCCGACGCCGTAGAGGATCGCCGGATTGCGCGAGCCGACCGGCTCGGCCACGGCGGCCACCGCGATCCGCACCTTGATCTCGACGCCGAAATCGCGGTGCGGGGCCACCACCTCCTCGATCAGCTCCGACAGCTTCATGCGGTCGAACGGTGCGTCGGTGGAGAGCTGGGTGATCTTGCTCAGGATGTCGCGGCAGCGCTGGGTCTGCTCGCGCAGCGTCTTCAGGTCGGCGGCGAAGCTGGCGTCCTTCACCGTCTTTTCGAGCTCGCGCGAGATCAGGAAGATGGTCGCAAGCGGCGTGCCGAGCTCGTGCGCGGCGGCCGCGGCAAGCCCGTCGAGCTGGGTCAGGTGCTGCTCGCGCGTCAGCACCAGTTCGGTCGCCGCCAATGCGTCCGCGAGCTTGCGCGCCTCTTCCGTCACCTGGAACGAGTAGAGGCTGGTGACGCCGATCGCGAGCACGATCGAGAGCCAGACGCCGACCAGATAGATCGGCGGCAGCACCAGCGGATCGTCAGAATCCCAGGGCAGCGGCAGATGGAAGAAGAACAGCACCGAGGCGCAGGCCACGGCGAGCAGGCCGAGGCCGAAGGTGAAGCGCGCCGGCAGCGCGGTCGCCGAGATCAGCACCGGCGCGAGAAACAGGAACGAGAACGGGTTCTGCAAGCCTCCGGTGAAGAACAGCAGGCCGGCCAGTTCCACGATATTCAGCGCGAGCAGCCCCGCGGCCTGGATCGGCTCCAGCCGGTGCATCGGATTGGCTGCGGTCTGGAGTGCCAGATTCAGCGATGCCGACAGGGCGATGATGCTGACGCAGGGGACGATCTCGACGTTGAATTCCAGCCCCTGCGCCACGATGAAGATCGCGGCCAGCTGGCCCAGCACCGCGAGCCAGCGCAGCCGCAGGATCGTATCCAGGCGGATATGCCGCTGCGCATGGCGGAAGTTGGAAGCGGCAATTTCGGTCATGTCGGCCAATGTGGCGGTGCCTTCTAAGCTCACAAACGCTGGGCTCGCGGAACCACCGGATTACAAGCCTTGCGCTCCCTGCCGCAATAGCAGAAGAACGGTCAGCATGACGGAGAATGACGAGGCTTCAAGTCGGCCGACTGTCGCGGAGAGCAGCTTGCCCGCGGCGATCGCCGTCGATCACCTCGTCAAGGTCTACAAGCAGACCCGGGCCGTCGACGATATCTCCTTTTCGCTGCCGCGCGGCAGCATCACCGGGCTTCTGGGCGGCAACGGCGCCGGCAAGACCACGACGATTGCGATGATCATGGGCCTGGTGCTGCCGACCTCCGGCCGCGTGCAGGTGCTCGGTCATGGCATGCCCGAGGAGAGCGCTTCCGTGCTGGGGCGGATGAACTTCGAGAGCCCCTATGTCGACATGCCGATGCGGCTCACGGTGCGGCAGAACCTCACCGTGTTCGGCAAACTCTATGCAGTGAAGAACCTGTCGGAGCGCATTGCCGCGCTCGCCGACGATCTCGACCTCACCGACTTCATGGATCGCCCCAACGGCAAGCTGTCCGCCGGGCAGAAGACCCGCGTCGCGCTGGCAAAGGCGCTGATCAACCAGCCCGAGCTGTTGCTGCTGGACGAGCCGACCGCCTCGCTCGACCCTGATACCGCCGACTGGGTGCGGGGACATCTGGAGCGCTATCGCCGCGACAACAACGCCACCATCCTGCTGGCGTCGCACAACATGCTGGAGGTCGAGCGGCTCTGTGACCGCGTCATCATCATGAAGCGCGGCCGCATCGAGGACGACGATACACCCGAGGCGATCATGGCCCGCTACAACCGCGCCACGCTGGAGGAGGTGTTCCTGGACGTCGCGCGCGGCCGGGTGAACGGGGCGAAGGAGGCGGCGAGGTGAGGGGGAGTTGCAGATCCCTGGATAGAGTCCCGTCATTCCGGGGCGCGCGGAGCGCGAGCCCGGAATCCATAACCACAGGATCGAGTTTGACGAAGACTCGGAGTTACCAGTCTCGCCCTACAACAGCCGCCTGTGGTTATGGATCCCGGGCCCGCGACTACGTCGCGTCCCGGGATGACAGTTTCCATCCGGGCCGCGGATTACCCCCATGACCGAGCTCCCCCTCCACCGCGGCATCTCCGCCCATCGCATCGGCGCGATGATCCTGCGCTATTGGTATCTGCTGCTGTCGTCTTGGCCGCGGCTGCTCGAATTGCTGTACTGGCCGGCGCTTCAGGTCATCACCTGGGGCTTCATCCAATACTACATCGCGGAGAACGCCAGCTTCTTCGCGCGCGCCGGCGGCACGCTGATCGGCGCCGTCATCCTCTGGGACATCCTGTTCCGCGGCCAGCTCGGCTTCTCCATCTCGTTCCTGGAGGAGATGTGGGCGCGCAATCTCGGCAACCTCATGATGAGCCCGCTCAAGCCCATCGAGTTTCTGCTGTCGTTGATGGTGATGAGCCTGATCCGTCTCGCGATCGGCGTCATCCCGATGACGCTGCTGGCGCTGTTCCTGTTTCACTTCAACGTCTATGCGCTTGGCCTGCCGTTGATCGCCTTCTTCTGCAATCTGATCTTCACGAGCTGGTCGGTCGGCATCTTCGTCTCGGGCCTCGTGCTGCGAAACGGCCTCGGCGCCGAGAGCATCGTCTGGACCCTGATGTTCGCGATCATGCCGCTCGCCTGCATCTATTATCCCGTCAGCGTGCTGCCGGGCTGGCTGCAATATGCCGCCTGGACGCTGCCGCCGACTTACGTGTTCGAAGGCATGCGCGCGCTCCTGATCGAAAACACGTTCCGCGCCGACCTGATGCTGGATGCGCTGGCCATCAATGCGGTGCTTCTGGTTGCATCTTTTGGGGCATTCCTTGCCCTTCTGCGCAGCGCCAAGCGACAGGGCTCGCTGCTGTCCGGCGGCGAATAGCGTCACTTTCTCGTGGATTCGGGCAGGTTTAGCGGTTTCGGCCACGTAGATGTACGGAACCATGCATTGACGCAATATTACGCATTCGGCAGTATGCTGCGATGCGAAGAGGAATATAGCGATGCCCATTGGTGAGTTTGGCGGCGCGCCGCCCCTGGCGGCAGAAGGCAGTCCGGTCCTGACGACGCCGATGTACTGGATGTACGAGATGGCGCACGCCGCTCTCAATCCGGCACGTGCCGTCACCGACGCCACCAAGCTGCTGTTTCAGAATCCGCTCAATCCCTGGACCCGCACCGAGGTCGGCAAGTCGGTCGCCGCGGCCTGCGAATTGTTTGAGCGCACCACGCGCCGCTACGGCAAGCCGGAGTGGGGCCTCAACGACACCGAGGTCAACGGCATCCGCGTCCCCGTCGAGGTCCGCTCGGTCTGGGAAAAGCCGTTCTGCCGGCTGCTCTACTTCGATCGCAAGTTTGCCCGTCCCCTGCGCAGCCCGCAGCCGCGCGTGCTGATCGTCGCGCCGATGTCCGGCCATTATGCGACGCTGCTGCGCGGCACGGTCGAGGCTTTCCTGCCCGCGCATGAGGTCTACATCACCGATTGGGCCGACGCCCGCATGGTGCCGCTCAGCGACGGCCGTTTCGATCTCGACGATTACATCGACTACGTCATCGAGATGCTGCACGTGCTCGGCGGCAACACCCACGTCATGGCGGTGTGCCAGCCCTCCGTGCCCGTCGTCGCCGCGGTCTCGGTCATGGAAGCGCGGCGCGATCCCTTCGTGCCGACCTCGATGACGCTGATGGGCGGCCCGATCGACACCCGCCGCAATCCCACTGCGGTGAACAACCTCGCCCAGGAGCGCGGCATCGACTGGTTCCGCAACCACGTCATCACCAAGGTGCCGTTCCCGCATCCGGGCATGATGCGCGACGTCTATCCGGGATTCCTGCAGCTCAACGGCTTCATCAGCATGAATCTCGACCGGCACATGGATGCCCACAAGCAGCTCTTCGCCCATCTGGTGAAGGGCGACGGCGACCTCGTCGACAAGCATCGCGAGTTCTACGACGAATACCTCGCGGTGATGGATCTCTCCGCCGAGTATTACCTCCAGACCGTCGACACCGTGTTCGTGAAGCATTCGCTGCCGAAGGGCGAGATGACCCATCGCGGAACACGCGTCGACCCCTCCAAGGTCACGCGCGTCGCGCTGATGACGGTCGAGGGCGAGAACGACGACATCTCCGGTCTCGGTCAGACCGAAGCGACGCACACATTGTGCAGCTCAATTCCCGATCATCGCCGTGTTCATTACGTCCAGAAGGGCGTCGGGCATTACGGAGTGTTCAACGGCTCGCGCTTCAAGTCGGAGATCGTGCCGCGGATTCATGACTTTATGGTCTCTGCAGCGAATCCGAGCTCGTTGCAGGCGCGCGCGGCCGAATAACCTTCGTTTTCGGCTTTCCCGTCAAAAAATCAGGCCCGGCCGGAGACTCCGGCGGCGTCAATTTCCCGCCAGATTCGCGGTATTTAGGTAGCTCCATAGGAGTGAGTCGGCACTCACCTCTTGGGGGTGCCGCATGCGTCCAGCGGGGGCGAAAAAAGCCGGTTCCGACCCCAGTCTGTAGGGTCTCCCGGACGCCAGACCGCTGTATATTGGGCAAATGATTTGTTTTTGCGCCGAGCGCTTTCCCTGGCGGCGGTTATGGCAGAATCCGGGCGCCCTCCTGCCCCCCGGACTGACAGACATGGCCACTCGCGCTCTCCTCTATCGGCGGCCCCACGAACCGAAGACCCTCGTCATCACCCACGGATCGCAATTTTTTGCCATCCGATTGCGCCGGCATCGCCGCGCGCGCCGCTATACGCTCAGAATTCATCCGAGCGATCGCGAAGCCATCCTCACCATGCCGCCGCGCGGCACGCTGGCCGAAGCCAAGGACTTCGCGCAGCGTCACGGTGCGTGGATCGCCGCACGTCTCGGTCGTTTGCCGAAGGCCGCACCGTTCCAGCCGGGCACGGTGATACCGCTGCGCGGCACGCCGCATCGTATCGTTCATCGCGCGGGCACCCGTGGCACCGTGTGGACGGAGGTACGCGACAGCGGTGAACGCATCCTCTGCGTTGCCGGCGGGCTCGAGCATGTCGACCGTCGCGTCAGCGATTTCCTCAAGCGCGAAGCACGCCGCGATCTGCAGCGTTCGGCGGAGGCCTACGCCGCCGAGCTCGGGGTCAGGGTCAAGCGCCTCTCGATCCGCGACCAGTCCAGCCGCTGGGGTTCCTGCACCTCGGCGGGCTCGCTGTCGTTCTCCTGGCGCCTGATCCTCGCGCCGCCCTTCGTGCTCGACTACCTCGCCGCGCATGAAGTGGCGCATCTGGTCGAGATGAACCACTCGGCCCGTTTCTGGCGCGTCTGCGGCAAGGTCTGCCCGTCAATGGAGCGCGCCAAGAAGTGGCTCGACACCTACGGGAACGACCTGCACCGGTATGGGGTCGAGGACTAGTGCGCGGCTCGTTAAGGCGCAGCCGCGACCGCGAAGCGGTTTTCCGGAAAGATCATGCGCAAACAATAACCTAAAGCGCGATGGCGATTCATCCAGGTCTCATCGCGCTTTATAGTGCGTCGCCAGCCGACACCATTGCTTGGTCCTGTTGAAGCGTTTTGTCGTCCACGTCCCTGAACGACGTCACGCGCCGATTGCTGCACACAGATCACTGAGGCAGCGCCACCCCGTCGATTTGCATGACGCCGAGCTGGTCGAACAACTCAATGTGCTCACCGTTCAGCACGGGAATGTAGCAGCGACGTTTGGCACCCGAGATACAGAGCTTGTCCTCCACGACCGTCCATGTCCCGGCCTTAGGTCCAAGGGACTCGTCCCAATGCGGATAGGTCATCCGGCCGTCGGGCTCGAATCGCATCGTGAACGGGCCATCCCTGAGCTTGGTACCGAAGCTGATCGTCTTGCCCTGGAGTTTTGTGGCCAAGGTCTCACCTGTCGGTCGTTCGCCGGCCGCTGCGGTGAGCGAGGCATCGGGCCCGGGATCATAGCCCTCGGCTTTCAGGATCAGCCAGAAGAGCCTGCCAATGCTACGCATGGTCGGCTCGGTGAAGGGCATGTCGCGGTCGACACGGTGCACCACGACGAGGTCGAGTGCGGGCACGACCAAGGCGTATTGGCCGCCGGATCCCTGGGCCATAAAGCTGCCCTCCGGCAAAGTGACCGTAGGCGCAACGGCACCGCCCAGAAAACCGATCCACCAGAGATAGCCATAGCCCATCCCTAACGCGGCTCTCGAATGGCTACGCGTGCTCTCTTCCACCCACCCCCGGGGCACGATCTGGTGCCCGGCCCAATTGCCTTTGTGTAGATAGAGAAGTGCAAATCGCGCCAAGTCCCGTGCGCTCATGCGGATCGCATAGGCGGGGTGGATCGAGGCTTCGCCGCGGACGTAGCTGCCATCCTGTGGCCGGTAGTCCTGCATGCCGATTGGCTTTGCGATCTTTTGGTCGAGCGCCTCGAAGATGCCGTTGCCAGTTGCGTGCTCGTAGATCGTGCCGAGCGCGTTGAAGTCCCAATTGTTGTAATACCAGAAGGTCCCGGGCGGGTGGCTGCCGCGCGGCGGTCTCAACTTGGCCATGTCCGGCGTCTCGTAGAGCGCGACGTGGTAAACCCCGGAACGCGCTTCGAGGAGTTCGCGCGCCGTCGCGCCCTTCTCGATCACGGTCAATCCAGGCGGATTATCGTCGATGCCGAGTTCGCCAAGCGTGCTGTCGAGGTTGAGCAGGTGATCCGACACTGCGATGCCGATCAGGGCGCCGAGCACGCTCTTGCGGATGGAAGCGAGTTCCATCGGCTTCGTGGTATTGCCCCACTCGGCCACCACCTTTCCGTGCTGAACGATCACAACCGCGCTCGAGCGAATCTGATCCGAAAAGGATCGCGCTTGGGCCAATTCGGTCTCTGACCAGCCCAATTCTGCAGGGGTGACGCGCTCCCACTCCGCGGCCGGGAAGCCATCTTCGGCCGTGGCGGCCCCGGACCGAACCAAAACGCAGAGCAGCACGACGACGAAAACAATCTGGCGCATATACATTGGGTCCCACGCGCTGCGCGCTTCACCTGATCGCAGCACGATACTCATTGACGGCGCCAAGCAGAACGCCTGTTGACGCATTTTTGGGATTCCCGCCAACGCTATCGTCACCCGGCCTGGCCGGACGCCGTTGTTGTTACGCCGAGAAAGCCGCAGCGAACTGGATTCCCCGCCCCAGTGCGCAATTGCGCACAAGGCGGGGAATGGCGGCGAGAGTGGAGCTGCATCAGGCAACCCTCACGGCACTCCTTCCCGCTTGCGTGCCTGACGCCAGATAAGCCGATTGCCGCTGCGCGCTTGCCTTCTGCCCCTCCGCCAGCATCGCCTGGAAGGCGGCGTCGAGTTGCTCGCGGCTGTAAGTCGTGGACGCGCTTTCGCGCGGCGTCCATTGCGATTGGGTGATGGCGGTGGAGGCCTTCTCGACGGTGCCGCCGAGCCGCGCGGCGTATTGGTCCGCCCGCCATTGCGCGAGGTGCGGTCCGCCCAAACCCGGGGGATCTTCCAGCTTGCCGATCCTTGCCGCCGCATCGTTGGTCATCGTCGAGGATCCGCCGTTGTACAGCGTGGCGACCACCTGACCGTCAACCTTGACCTGAGCGTAAGTGTTCTCAGGCGCATCGTCTGAGACGGTGGCTTGCGTCGCGGTCGCGCCGTGAGTCATCAGCCAGTTCGTGGCCATGAGGTCATGCAGGACAGGATCATCCGCCACCGAGATCGGCGTGGCGCCCGACAGCAGCTTCACCTGCGAGACGTCGACCCGAAATCCGTTGGCGGCAGCTTTGGTCTCATCCGGTGCCACCGGCTCAAGACCCGATGTTGCATGTGAAGCGGACGTCGATGCGGGCCGCAGATAGGGCAACGTCGCGCCGGACACACCTGACATCATGGAACGCTCCTTCCCACTCGCTCAACTTATGAGAGCAAATTCCGGGCCGGTGGCGCGTGCTTGAAGAGACTGGTGTTTTTGCTTTTCGGGCGCAGCCCGACTCGGTTGATCTTGCCGTGGTCGGCAGGACTTGCCGAAGGGATGCGGCTGCTGTCCGGCGCGAGTTTCACGCGTCCGGGCGGCCCGCGCAAGCCGTTGATTTCGTTAGCCTCGGCTACTGTGCATGGGGTTGTTTTCGCGATTTTTGTTTTGAGGAGCCTCAATGCCCTCAACCCGGGCCTAGCGGTTTCCGCCAAACAGCCGGTCCATCAGCCAGCCATCGAGCCCTGCCGCAGGCTCCGGTCGCACGTTGGCGCGTGTCGGTGGCGGCGGGCGATAGCCGCCGTTGTTCGCCGCTGCCGGTGCGGGCGCAGCCGCCGTCGGCGGCGATACCTGCGATGCCGCCTGCGCGAGATTTGAAAGGCCCCAGCCACCCGGCGCGCTCGGCAGGGCCGCCACGGGTACGCCCTCGTGCGCCGTCTTCATGAAGCGCGTCCAGACTTCCACCGGCAGGCCGCCGCCGGTCGCCTTCTTGGTCGGCGAGTTGTCGTCATTGCCGAGCCAGACGCCGGTGACGAGATTGGCGGTGTAGCCGATGAACCAGGCGTCGCGATAATCCTGGCTGGTGCCGGTCTTGCCGGCTGCCGGCCAGCCCGGGATCTCCGCCTTCTTGGCGGTGCCTGAGATCAGCGTCTCCCGCATCATCGTGTTCATCATGCCGACATAGCGGGGGTCGATGACCTGGGTGTGCTCGTCCGGCTGGCGCATGTAGAGCAGCTTGCCGCTGAGCGTCCTGATCCTTGTGACGACGTGCGGCGCCACTGCGAAGCCGCCATTGGCGAAGGGCGCATAGGCGCCGACCAGCTCGACCACCGAGACTTCCGAGGTGCCGAGCGCGATCGAGGCATTGGGCTCGAGCTTGGAGGAGATGCCGAGGCGGTGCGCGGTCCGCACCACGTTCTTCGGCCCGACCTCGAGGCCGAGGCGGATGGCGACGGTGTTCAGTGACATCGCCAGCGCCTGCGTCAGCGTCACCGCGCCGAAATATTCGTGGGTGTAGTTCTCGGGTTTCCAGCCCTTGACCTCGATTGGCGCGTCCTGGCGCATCGTGTCCGGCGTCAGGCCCTGTTCGAGCGCGGTGAGATACACGAACGGCTTGAACGAGGAGCCCGGCTGGCGCTTGGCGGTGACCGCGCGATTGTATTGGCTCTCGGAATAGTTTCGTCCGCCGACCATGGCGCGGACCGCGCCGTCAGGCGTCATCGCCACCAGCGCGCCCTGGCTGACGTTGAATTTCACGCTCTTGGCGGCGAGCTCGTCGATGATGGCGGCTTCCGCCACGCCCTGCAGCCTGGGATCGATCGTCGTCTCGACCTTGATGCTCTCGTCGATCTGGCCGACCAGATCGTCCAGCACCTCGCCGATCCAGTCGGCGACGTAATTGATCGTGCCGGCACCGACCGGCTTCACATTGTAGGAGGGATGGCCGATCGAGGCCTGCGCCTGCGCATCGGTGATGAACTTTGCGTCCGCCATCGCCGCGAGCACGATCTGCGCGCGCGCTTCGGCGCCTTCCGGATTGCGGTTCGGCGCAAGGCGCGAGGGCGATTTGACGAGGCCGGCGAGCATCGCGGCCTCGGCGATGGTGACGTTCCTCGCCGACTTGCCGAAATATTTCTGCGCGGCGGCTTCGACGCCGTAGGCGCCGGAGCCGAAATAGACCCGGTTGAGATAGAGCTCCAGGATCTCGTCCTTGGAATGCTTGCGCTCCAGCCAGATCGCCAGCTCCACCTCCTGCAGCTTGCGCTGCATGGTGCGTTCCTGGGTCAGGAACAGGTTTTTCGCCAGCTGCTGCGTCAGCGTCGAGCCGCCCTGCGACACGCCGCGATGCATGACGTTGGTGACGAGCGCGCGCAGGATGCCGACGGGGTCGATGCCGAAATGCGAATAGAAGCGGCGGTCCTCGATGGCGATGAACGCCTTCGGTAAATAGGGCGGCAGGTCCTTCAGCGCGATATTGGCGCCAGCCATCTCGCCGCGCTGCGCCAGCACGCTGCCGTCGATGCCCACGATCTGGATCGTCGGCGGTCGCTTGGGAATCTCCAGCGACTGGATCGGCGGCAGGTGGGCGCCGACATAGATCACGACGCCGATCACGGCGATCACACCCCACAGGCTCAGCACCGCGCCCCAATAGACCAGGCGACCGAGACTGAACCCGCCCCGCGACTTCGCCCGGCGCTTGGCGCCGCTGCGGCTGGCCGGTGCCTTGCGCTCGCGCGGCGGCTCGTCGCCGGCATCCTCGCTCTTGCGTTTGCCTGATGATTTGCCTGATTTCTTCGGCTTGTCGTCGCCGCCGCCGGGAATGCGGTCGGCCGGGGTCAGGCGCAGATCGGCGAGCGCCGCGGGCAAGCCGAACAGCGGCTCCTTCCGCCCACCCTTTTTCTTTCCCCACGCCATATGCAAACGCCCGGTCAGCCCGCCCCGCCGCACGCTAGCGGTCGCTGTTTAAGGCCCGGTTACCCCGGCGTTAACGCGTGATTAGGAGGTGGGGCATTCGCACCCCGCAGTTCCGCTCTCTCGGCGCCGGAGCTAGGATCGCGGGCGCAAAACACGATGAAGCACGCAGAGGAAACCCATATATGGGCCACATCGATCCGACCAAGGAGATCTTCGCGCAGTTCCGGGAGAACGACCGTCCCGGCCCGATCCACATGCTCAACCTGGTGAGGCTGCGCAAGGACGCGGCCTATCCGGACGGCCGCAAGGCGAGCGGCGCGGAAGCCTATGCCGCCTATGGCCGCGAGAGCGGTCCGGTGTTCGAGCGCCTCGGCGGTCGCATCGTCTGGCAGGGCAAGTTCGAGCTGATGCTGATCGGTCCGCAGGAGGAGCGCTGGGACCATTGCTTCATCGCGGAATATCCAAGCGTTGCCGCCTTCGTCGAGATGATCCGCGATCCCGTCTATCGCGAGGCCGTGAAGCACAGGCAGGCGGCGGTCGAGGATTCGCGGCTGATCCGGCATGCCGTGTTGCCGGTGGGAAAGAACTTTGGGGAAGTGCCGACTTAGATCAATCGCGTAGGTCTCACCCCGTCATCCTGAGGCGCGAGTGGCGCGATGCAAAGCATCGCGCCGGGAGCCTCGAAGGATGCACGGCCCCGATGCTTCCGCGTGGCTGCCAGCCGGGCCGTCGCCCTTCGAGGGCCGCCAAGGGGCGGCCACCTCAGGGTGACGGTGATGGATTGGGCCCGCCCCCCAAAAAAAATCGGCGGCCCGCAGGCCGCCGATTGCATTCCGGAATTCAGCCACTAACCCGCCGAACCCGTATCCTCCAGGATCGGGCCGAACAGCTCCCAACGCTCGCCGTTGAACTTCATCATCTGAAGCTGCTTGTTGACGCGGTAGTCGGTCGGCGAGGTGTTGACCTTGATGCCGGGCAGCGCGGTGTCGGTGGCGAAGTCCTTCACCGAGGCCGCCTGCTTCATGACGTTTTCGCGGGTCAGGTCGTCGCCGCACTGTTTCAGCACATGCACCAGCAACTGCGCCGTGCTGTAGCCGTAGGTGTTGAAGTTCGAGTCCTTGTCGCCATCGGGATAGTACTTCGCCATGAAGTCGAAATACTTCTTCAGGCCGGCATCGTCCTTCCAGGTCGGATCGAGCGGCTCCTTGCCGTAATTGACGCTGATCAGGCCCTTGGCGGCGTCAAGGCCTGCGGGCTTCAGCACCGCGCCGACCGAGGTGGCGTTGATGTCGACGATCTGCACCGGATGCCAGCCCATCTCGGCGATCTTCTTGATCGCCTGCGCGGCCTGCTTCGGCGTGCTCGCACTGAAGAACAGGTCGGCGCCGGCATCCTTGATCTTGAGGATCTGCGAATCGACGGTGGGATCGGACACCTCGTAGGAGGCTTCGGTCACGATCATCTTGGCGGCCTTGTCGCCGAGGCCGGCCTTGATGCCGTTCAGGTAGTCCTTGCCGAGGTCGTCGTTCTGGTAGAGCACGCCGATCTTGGCGTTCGGATGCTCCTTCAGGATGTACTGGCCGTAGATGCGGCCCTCGACGAAATAGTTGGGATTGAAGCCCATGGTCCACGGAAAGTTCTTCGGGTCCGTGAACCTGGAGGCACCAGTCGCCGCGAACAGCTGCGGCACCTTCTTGGCGTTGAGATATTTCTGCACGGCCGCGTTCACGGGCGTGCCGATGATCTGGAAGGTCAGCAGCACCTCGTCGCTCTCGACCAGCTTGCGGATCTGCTCCACGGCTTTCGGCGGCGAATAGGCGTCGTCATACTGGATCAGGTTGATCTTGCGGCCGTTGATGCCGCCCTGGTCGTTGATCATCTTGAAATAGGCGGCCTGCGTCTTACCGATCGACGAATAGGCCGACGCCGGTCCCGAGAACGGCATGGTCTGACCGATCTTGATCTCGGTGTCGCTGGCGCCTGGATCGTATTTTTTCTGGGCATTGGCCGCTGAAATCGACAGCGCCAGAGCAAGCGCCGTGGCCAGATGCAGCTTTCCATTCCTCATTCGCAATTCCCTCAGTCTGTTTTTGCCGATGATCTCTCGGCGCACGCTTGCGCGTCCGATGCCACCGCTGAGGGCGAGTGTGGAGGAACGATTGTTGCGATGCAAGACGGGGGAGGCACGCAGTTCGTAGGGTGGGTTAACCGCCCGCCTGCACGAAGTGCAGTCCGCTGGCGGAACCCACCCTGCGTCGTCCCTAACCCGCGGGCCCGGAGTCCTCGATGATCGGTCCGAACAGCTCCCAGCGTTCGCCGTTGAACTTCATCATCTGCATCTGCTTGTTGACGCGGAAGTCGTTCGGCCCGGTGTTGATCTTGATGCCGGGCAGGGCGAAGCTCGGTGTGAAGTCCTTGATGTTGGCGACCTGCTTCATGATGTTCTCACGCGTCAGGTCGTCGCCGCATTGCTTCAGCACCTGCACCAGCAGCTCCGCCACCGAATAGGCATAGGTGTTGACGGTGTTGAGCTTGTCGCCTTCGGGGAAATACTTGTCCATGAAGGCGAAGAAGGCCTTCACGCCGGGATCGTCCTTCCACTGGGGATCGCTGGGCTCCTTGCCGTATTGGGTCGAGATGATGCCCTTGGAGATGTCGAGGCCGGCCGGCTTCAGCGTCGCCGAGATCGGGCTCGCATTGATGTCGAGGATGTGCACCGGCGTCCAACCGAGATCAGCCAGCTTCTTGATCGCCTGTGCCGCGAATTTCGGCGTCGAGGCGTCGAAGAACACGTCGACGCCCATCGACTTCAGCTTGACCACCTGGGAGTCGACGGTGGGGTCGGTGACCTCGTAGGAGACCTCGCCGACGACCATGCTGGCGGCCTTGTCGCCGAGGCCGCTCTTCAGGCCCGCGAGATAGTCGCGGCCCATGTCGTCGTTCTGGTAGAGCACGCCGATCTTGGCGTTGGGATGCTCCTTGAGAATGTATTTGGCGTAGATCCTGCCCTCGGACACGTAGTTGGGATTGTAGGCGATGGTCCAGGGATAGTTCTGGGGATCGTTGAAGCGCGCCGCGCCGGTGGAGGCCAGCAGCTGCGGCACCTTCTTGCCGTTGAGATATTTTTGCACGGCCGCGTTGGCCGCGGTGCCGATCAGCTGGAAGGTGAACAGCACCTCGTCGCCTTCGACGAGCTTGCGCACCTGCTCGACCGTCTTCGGCGGCGAGTAGGCGTCGTCATACTGGATCAGATTGATCTTGCGGCCGTTGATGCCGCCCTGATCGTTGATCATCTTGAAATAGGCGGCCTGGGTCTTGCCGATATTGGCATAGACGGAGTAGGCGCCGGAGAACGGCACGGTCTGGCCGATCTTGATCTCGGTGTCGGTTGCGCCGGTGTCGTATTTCTTCTGGGCAAGCGCCTGGCTTGCGGAGAACGCGAAGGCGAGCGTCGCCGTGGCAGCTATGAAGGCTCTGCGATTGTTCATCTTGGTTGTTCCTCCTGACGGAATTTCCGGTCGACGGTCTTTTCCCGTTGATTGCAACGGTCGCCATCGCTGCCGAAGATTGTGGAGGAAGGTACGCCGCCGCGCAAGGATCGCAGCGCTGCGCTTTAGCGTCTCAGGCGTGGCAGTCTGAGGTCGGCCGCTCAGGCCAGGATCAATGCAACCAGCGCGATCGCCGCCGGCAGCGCCTGCACCATCAGGATCCGCGTGCTGACGGTTGCGGCGCCATACGCTCCGGCCACGATCACGCAGAGCAGGAAGAACGCCTTGATCTGGAATGCGAAGGCCGGATTGCCATGGACGAGTCCCCAGACCAGGCCGGCGGCGAGAAAGCCGTTGTAGAGACCCTGATTGGCAGCCAGCACCTTCGTGATCTCTGCCTTCTCGGGCGTGTTGCGGAATGTCTTCAAGCCCAGCGGCTTGTCCCAGAGAAACATCTCCAGGATCAGAAAGTAAGCGTGCAGCGCGGCGACCAGCGCCACCAGGACATTGGCGATCAAGTTCAAGGTGAGCTCCCCCAAAGCGTCAGCTTTCGGGTGGACGTTAGCATGGCCGGCGTGTCAAACGCGATGGCATGTTTCGATGCAATGGTGCCGCCATGCCCGCGCGATCAATCAAACCATCTGTAAGCTTCGGCCTCGATCGTCTGGCGACGCCGATCGGGATCGCCTTGCTCGTCACCGATGCCGAGGGAGCGTTGCGCGCGCTGGACTGGGAAGACTATGAGCATCGCATGCGCGAGCTGTTGCGCCTGCACTACGGTGCGGTCGATCTCAGTGACCATCCTGCGCCCGCGTCCATGCGGACGGCGCTGTCCGCATATTTCGAGGGCGATCTCGGTCGGCTCTCGAACATCACGTGGCGCATAGCGGGCACGCCGTTCCAGCAGAAGGTCTGGACCGCGCTCGCGCAAATCCCGGCGGGGACCACGATGAGCTACGGAGCGCTCGCCGCGAAGATCGAAACGCCCGAGGCCATTCGCGCCGTCGGTCATGCCAATGGCTCCAATCCGATCAGCGTCGTGCTGCCGTGTCATCGGCTCATTGGCGCCGACGGCTCGCTGGTGAAATACGGCGGCGGGCTCGCGCGCAAGCGCTGGCTGCTGCGGCATGAGGGGGTGGAGGTTTAGGGCTCAGTCTGTCGTTATTCTGGACGTCCTACACCGACTCATGCCCAAGCTAAGAGGGGAATAAGCGGTTCAGCCGCAGTACCAACTGGTGGGTCTATTGACGATACGCAGGCCGTCGGGTTGTAATCGCGCTATTGTTCACTCACTTTAGGGTTTTCAATGGCCCGCGTTGAGCCTCCAGTGCTGCCGCCGCACCTGTACCGCTATCGGTCACTATCGCGCAGAGAAGAGAGTCTAATTCAGGAGATCCTCTCGATCCGAGAAGCCTATCTCTATTGCCCCAACTTCGAACGTATGAACGATGCTATGGAGGGATTTTACGATCCCACGGATGGATTGCGTGGGACGGAGGATTTCAAGAGAGTCGTTCATCGCATCTATGACGCAAAGAGTGATCACGGCATTGCCTGCTTCAGTGAGACGAACGCGAATGAGCTGATGTGGGCACACTATGCTGATAACTACGCTGGCATATGCGTTCGATATGAGACGCAGGCGCTGATCGATGGATTGCCGCTAGATGTTCGTGTTGCGAGGGTTGCTTACGGTGATGCTCCGCCACCAATTGGTCCGGAAGATGCACTCAATAGCAGGAATGCCGCTATTAAGATCCTTTCGCATAAGAAAGCAAACTGGGCGTATGAGCGAGAATGGCGTGTTATGGGTCGCGTTGGCGAGAACAGCTATGACGATGAAAGAGTTGTGACCGGGATATACTTTGGCTCTCGCATAAATTCCGAATACCGTTCGCAGATTCTCCGGGAACTTGATGGACTACGCCTAGAATTCTTCGACATGTCTGTGGAGGGCTATAAGCACGTCTTCAAGGCCGTAGATTTTGATCAGCCTCGGAGGCGACGCCGTGCGGGACGCGCGTGATGTCGATAAATGCACTATCTGCAGAATGGGAATGGCATCGCCGAAGAGGAAGTCGTGAGAATCTCAAAAAAGCGTGCTGCCATACTTCTAGAACTTGAACAGATCGTCGGGTGCGAGACATTCAACAGCAAGATCCAGAACTATGGATCGGATGGCACTTTTCTCGGTGAAGGACGAGATTTTAGATACCCGTTGAGTTTCACAGATGAAGCAGGTCAGAAAATCAAACGCAGGTCGCCATATGCCGATCTGCCGGTCAATGTGCAGATGACAGGACGTTATGTGATGGGGGCGAACGAGCTGCACATCATGCGTGCGCTCGAAAAATTAGTTCGATATCTGGAGGAAAGGCACGAACTCAAGATCTAGGCCACTTGATCCCGACGGGCTCTGGTTGTCTCCAAGCACGAAGTGGGCCGTGCCGAATCTGTCCTCCAAATGCCCTTTTTGTGCGTCGCGCGAACGTTTCACGCCGCCGGCTGGACCGCCTTGTCGCCGGCCATCACATGGGTCAGCGCGCTCTTGATCGCGGCCTGACGGGTCGGCGCGTTGATCTGCGCGCCCAGGAGATCGGTGACGTAGAACACGTCGCGGGCACGCTCGCCGAAGGTCGCGACGTGGGCTGAGGCGATGTTGAGGTTGAGCTTCGAGATCGCGGTGGTCAGCTCGTAGAGCAGGCCGGGGCGGTCGAGGCCGGAGACCTCGATCACGGTGTAGCGGTCGGACCATTGGTTGTTGATGGTCACTTCCGGCTCGATCACGAAAGGCCGTGCCTTGCTGCGCACCGTGCGCCGCGCCACCACTTCGGGCAGGCGCAGCTTGCCTTCCAGCACGTCCTCGATCATCTCGCCGATGCGCGTGGCGCGCCGTCCCTCGTCTTCGTCGCGGTCGTATTCCCGGGAGATCGAGATCGTGTCGAGCGCGCGGCCGTCGGTCGTGGTGTAGATCTGGGCGTCGACGATGTTGGCGCCGGCCGAGGCGCAGGCGCCCGCGATGATCGAGAGCAGCCAGGGATGGTCGGCCGCGAAGATCGTCAGCTCGGTGACGCCGCGCACCTCGTCGAAGCCGACATTGATCGCGAGCTTGTGGCCGGCCTGCTCGCTGGAGCGCACGAAGCGCGCGTGGCGGATCTTGCGCGGCAGCTCGACCTTGAGCCAATAGGCCGGATAATGCCGGCCGATATAGGCATCGAGCTCCTCGGCCGGCCATTCCGCAAAGGCGTTGCGGAACTCGGCATAGGCGGCCGTGAGGCGCTTGCCGCGATCGACTTCCGAGAAGCCGCCGGTGAGCACCGGTTCTGTCTCATAGTACAGCGAGCGCAACAGCTGCGCCTTCCAGCCGTTCCACACGCCGGGACCGACGCCGCGGATATCGGCGGTGGTCAGGATCGTCAGCAGCTTCATCTGCTCGACCGACTGCACGACGGCGGCGAAATTCTCGATAGTCTTGCGGTCGGACAGGTCGCGCGACTGCGCCACTGTCGACATCGTCAGATGCTCCTCGATCAGCCAGGCGATGAGCTCGGTGTCGGCCGGGCTGAAGCCGAGCCGCGGGCAGAGCCGGCGCGCAACCTTGGCGCCGGCGATCGAGTGATCCTCCGGCCGCCCCTTGGCGATATCGTGCAGCAGTGTCGTGATGTAGATCACCGCGCGATGCTCGGGCCGGGTCTTGCGCATCAAATCGCTGGCCAGCGCGAATTCCTCGATGCCGCCGCGCTCGATGTCCTGCAGAAAGCCGACGCAGCGGATCAGGTGCTCGTCGACGGTGTAGTGATGATACATGTTGAACTGCATCATCGAGACGATCTTGCCGAAGGCGCGGATGAAATGGCCGAGCACGCCGGTCTCGTTCATCCGCCGCAGCACGATCTCGGCGTTGTCGGAGGTCAGGATTTCCATGAACAGCCGGTTGGCCTCGGGATTCTCGCGCATCTGCGCGTTGATGAGGCCGAGCGAGCGCGTCACGTCGCGCATCGCATCCGGATGGAAGGCGAGGTTGTTCTTCTGCGCGAGGCGGAAGATGCGGATCAGATTGACCGGATCGTGCTTGAAGACGTCGGGCGCGGCGACGTTGATGCGGTTGTTGTCGACGATGAAGTCGTCGCTGTCGGGGACGCGCCGCTTCGCAGCGGTCGGGCGCAGCCGCGCCATCATCCGGCTCAGCACCGGGGCAGGCTTGGCCTGCTGGTCCTCGAGCTTGGCGCACAGGATGGCGGTGAGGTTTCCGACCTCCTTGGCGACCAGGAAGTAGTGCTTCATGAAGCGCTCGACGTCCTGCATGCCGGGATGCGAGGTGTAGCCGAGCCGCACCGCGATCTCGCGCTGGAGGTCGAAGGAGAGGCGCTCTTCGGCGCGGCCGGAATAGAAATGCAGATTGCAGCGCACCGACCAGAGGAAATCGGCGCAGCGGCGGAAGCTGCGATATTCCTGCGCGTCGAACACGCCGCGCTCGACCAGCTCGCCGGTGTCGCGCACGCGATAGACGTATTTGGCGATCCAGAACAGCGTGTGCAGGTCGCGCAGCGCGCCCTTGCCGTCCTTGACGTTGGGCTCGACCAGATAGCGCGACTGACCGCCGCGGCGATGCCGCTCCTCGCGCTCGGCGAGCTTGGCGGTGACGAATTCCGAGGCGGTGCCCTGCACCACCTCCTTGTCGAAGCGTGCGACCAGCTCGTCATAGAGCGGCCTGTCGCCGGTCAGGAAGCGCGTCTCCAGGATCGCGGTGCGGATGGTCATGTCGCCGCGCGCCTGCCGGATCGATTCGTCCACCGATCGCGTGGCGTGGCCGACCTTCAGCCCCATGTCCCAGAGGCAATAGAGGATGGCCTCGGCCACCTGTTCGCCCCAGGCGGTCTGCTTGTAGGGCAGGATGAAGAGCAGATCGATGTCGGATTCGGGAGCCATCAGGCCGCGGCCATAGCCGCCGGTCGCCACCACCGCCATGCGCTCGGCGCCGCTCGGGATCGGCGAGCGGTAGAGATGGCGGGTCGCCGCCGAATAGAGAATGCGGATGATCTCGTCCTGGACATGGCACAGCCGCTCGGCGCAGCGGCGGCCGTGGCGGTCCTTCAAGAGGATCTCCTGCGCCGCGGCGCGCGCCGCGATCAGCTCGGCCTTGAGCAATTGCGCCATGGCCGTGCGGAACGTGTCCTCGCGTCCCTGGTGCTTCTCGGCAAGCGCATCGACTGCGGCGGTGATCCGCGCCGTGTCGAAACGATCGTCCACCTCAGACTTGTGCTCAGTTGTGACGCTGTCCATGTCTCACCGGATATAAGAGGTGACAGGCGCTGTCACGAGACATTCGCGAGAGGGTCGCAGATGATGCCGATCGCACGGATGGCACTGGCTCGGGACCGGGCTTGACGACCGTGTGTAACGTAATGAAATCACTGGATTTTCGGGATTTCACTCGGGACCGTCATGGCAGCTTCCATTGATCATGGGCTGACACGAAACGGATCGCCTTCTATACCGATCATCAGACGCGATTTCCCCGGGAGAGAACAAGATGGACGCCGCCCAACTGCGCCAGATGCAGGCTCCGATCAAGGAGCGCTACAAGACCGATCCCAAGACCGCACTGATCACCCTGAAGGCCAAGGGCTCCACCGATAGCGAAGGCATCGCCTGCAAGGTCGAGACGGGCCGCGCCATTGCGATGGCGGGCCTGCATCCGGCGACGGGCGGCTCCGGCCTCGAGCTCTGTTCGGGCGATATGCTCCTGGAAGCCTTGGTCGCCTGCGCCGGTGTCACGCTGAAATCTGTCGCGACCGCGATCGAGGTGCCGCTCAAGACCGGGAACGTCTATGCCGAGGGCGATCTCGATTTCCGTGGCACGCTCGGCATCGACAAGGAGACGCCAGTCGGCTTTGCCGAGATCCGTCTGCGCTTCGAGGTCGACACCGACGCGCCGCAAGACAAGCTCGATCTGCTGCTGAAACTCACCGAGCGTTATTGCGTGGTCTACCAGACCATCAAGAACGGCCCGAAGGTCTCGGTGTCGATGCAGCGGATGTGACTCACTTACCCTCCCCCGGAGGGGGAGGGTCGATCGCGCGTAGCGCGAGCGGGGTGGGGTGATCTCTCCACTCGGGCACTGTTGGCTGTGGAGAGACCGTCACCCCACCCCGTCTCACATTTCGCGGCGCTCCATGTGAGCCGACCCTCCCCCTCCAGGAGAGGGTGTTCTGCCTAAGTCCCCGGCTTCTCCACGTCCCACTCATTGCGGAACACGTGTCCTTCCGTATCCCTGGCTTCCGCACGGAAACGCCTGGCGCCGTTGGACACGTAGGTGAAGCGCAGATTGGGATCTTCCGAGATCGAGATGCCGCCTTCCATCGACAGCACGGGGCTGTCGTCCTGAGTGAGCTTCAGCTGGTTGACGAAGAAGGCGGGAATGTAGAGCTGCGTGACCTGGTCCATCTGCAGGCCGGAATTGTTGGGATGGCCGATCATGATCTGCGCTTCGCGGATGCGGCTCGCCGGCGCTTCCTCGCGCGCGAACTGCCGGTAGCGCATCTGGCCGAGGCGGTTGTTGGCCTCCTCGGCGTTCTTGCCCGCCGGCGCCGAGCAGCCGCCCGAGGCCTTCACGTAGACTTTCGAGACATAGAGCTGACCATCGCTGAGCTCGGCCACCGCATGAACGTCGGTGTAATTGTTGACGCGGACGCGCGTCGAGATCTCGGTGACGTTGGCGTCGGGACCGAGCTCGAACTTCGCCGCCATCGGTGCCGGGTTGCGGTCGATCACGAGCGTGATCGAGCGGATCCGGCGGCTGTCTGCGGGTGACAGCTTGCTGCGCAGGGTCACCGGCACGATCGCCGCATCCTCTGCGCGATATGGCATCTCGATGCCGATGACGGCGCCGCCGTCATTCATCGGACGATTATTGAAGATGTCCTGCTTAAGGCCCGGCCAGGGATCGTAAGCCTCTTCAGCCTGCGCGGGCACGGCGAAAGCGATGCCGAGCAGTGCGGCGATCAAGGGCAGTCGGCGTGTCCATCCCGTCATGGTCATGGCTCCCTGAGTCAGCGGAGCTGATCTCCGAGTCAGCGAAGCTGATCTCCGAGTCGGCGTAGCTGATCTCGTGCAGATGATAGCGTGCCCGCTACTCCCATTCAATTTCCGAGAATGCTGCAGTTGCGTTCCGGGCATTGTAATCGCCGAACAGTTCCCAGCGTGGCCGTTCTTCTGCGGCTGCCTTGTCGGCAGCGGCCCGGATCGGCTCGCCCTTCTTGTTCAGCGCGCGCACGTCGGACAGCAGCGTTGACAGGTAACGCCGTTCGTCGGCCAGCGCGGCCGGCCAGTCGCTCACGGGACCGTGACCGGGCACGACGCGTTGCGCCGGGATGGTCTGCAATTCCTTCAACGTGTCGAGCCAGCCGCGAATGCTGCCGTCCATGACCGGAATGTGGCGGAGAAAAACCAGGTCGCCCGCGAACAGGGTTTTGGTCGTCTCGTCGAACGCGGTGAGATCGTTGTCGCTATGCCCGGTTCGCCACGCCCGCAGGACGAGGCGACGGGACCCGAGATCAAGCGTCATCGTGTCCGAAACCAGCAGGGTCGGAGGTATGATCTTCACCGGATCGATCAACGCGCTGCCCATGATGCGGCGGAAATTGTCGAGATAATAGGGGCCGCGCGTCGCGAGCGCCTGCGGCAGCCTGCTGTGGCCGACGAAGGTGGTGTCCGTTGCGGCAAAGGCCGCATTGCCGAAGACATGGTCGGGGTGGCCGTGGGTGTTGACGACATAGCGGATCGGCTTCGTGGTGTGGGCTCGCACGGCCGCCAGCAGGGCCTCGCCCTCGCGCAGGCTGCCGCCGGTGTCGATGATGGCCACGGCCTCATCGCCGACGATGAAGCCGACATTGGCAATGTCGCCCTCATTCTCGCGGGTCATCAGCGCAATGGTCCCGGAGTGCACGAAGATACCCGGTGCGACTTCGCTCACAGGCAATTCGGCTGCGCCGGCCCGTGCTAGCGTTGCGGTCCCCAGCAGGGACAAAGCTGCGATCACTCGAGCGATGCGAGACACTTTTCCGCCTCAGTTCAAAGGATTGCCTGCATTGCACTGCAACAAAGCGAAGCCAGCCAAAGTCAGGCAAGACAAGGCCTGCAATACCAGACATGCAAGACATGGCGCGTCATGCGTTGCATGGATAGCATTCAAACAAAACGAGGAGGAAGCGCGATGACGGAGGCCGGGCGACATCGTCGCTGGTTGATTTCTATGTGGGTCTTGGTTGCGTCCTGCGCGCTTGGCGATGTCGCCATGGCGCAGACCAAGGACAGCGGCGACCTCTCGTTCGAGCTGGTCGATCCGAACGTGCTGCGCGTCTGCGCCGATCCGCGCAATCTGCCGTTCTCGAACGAGAAGGGCGAGGGCTTCGAGAACAAGCTCGCCGAGTTCTTTGCCGACAAGCTCAAGAAGAAGCTCGATTACGTCTTCTTCCCGCAAGCCACCGGCTTCGTGCGCATGACGCTCGGTGCGCATCGCTGCGACGTCATCATGGGTTTCCCGCAAGGCGACGATCTCGTGCAGGGCACCAATCCCTATTACCGCACGAGCTATGCGTTGGTGGCGAAAGCCGGCAGCGGGCTTGAGGAAGTCGACACGCTCGAAGATTCGAAGCTGAAGGGCAAGCATGTCGGCATCGTCGCCGGCACCCCGCCGGCGACGAACATGGCGTTGGCCGGCCTGATGGGCAACGCAAAGCCCTATCCGCTCATGATCGACACCCGCTACGACAATTCGGCGCAGGCCATGATCGACGATCTCACAGCCGGCAAGATCGACGCCGGCGTGCTGTGGGGTCCGATGGCCGGGTTCTATGCCAAGAAAGCCGGCTCGCTGCACGTCACGCCGCTGGTGAAGGAAACCTCAGGGCCGAAGCTGGTCTATCGCATCGGCATGGGCGTGCGTCCCGCCGACCAGAACTGGAAGCGGCAGCTCAACAAGCTGATTCAGGAGAACCAGGGCGAGATCAACAAGATCCTGCTCGACTTCGGCGTCCCGCTGCTCGACGAGAGCGATAAGCCGCTCGGCGCGGAGACGGCCAAGAAGTCGCCATGAGACGGCGCCTTGCCGCTGCGCTCGTCGCTGCCGCCTTCGCGGTGCCGGCATTCGCGCAGCAGCAGGAGCCGTTCGAGCCCGAGGGGTATCGCACCGACAATTACCGCGCGCCGGTGCCGGCGACGCTCGCCGGCGCGCGCGTGCTGTCGACGGCGGAAGCCGAAGCGATCTGGCGCGCGAAGAGCGGCGCCTTCGTCGATGTGCTGCCGCGCCCGCCGAAGCCGAAGAACCTGCCCGCAGGCACGGTGTGGCGCGATGCGCCGCGCAGGAACATCCCGGGCAGTATCTGGCTGCCGGATACCGGTTACGCCACTCTGCCGCCGGCCATGGAGGATTATTTCCAGCGCGGGCTCGCCCGTGTCTCGGGCGGCGACAAGGCCGCGCTGCTGGTGATCTATTGCCTCGCCGATTGCTGGATGTCCTGGAACGCCGCCAAGCGCGCGCTCGCCTATGGCTATTCCAACATCGCCTGGTACCCCGACGGCACCGACGGCTGGGAGCGCGCCAAGCTGCCCACCGCGGAATCCCAGCCGGAGGTGAGGCCGGAGCAGTGAACAAAGGTCGTCATGCCCGGGGCTCGTCCCGGGCATCCACGTTCTTCGTGCCGTGCGGTTAGGCGTGGATGGCCGAGACAAGCCCGGCCATGACGGCGGTGCAAGCGGAGGGCAGAAACTACCGCTTCTGCAGTTTCGTCAGCGTGCCGGTGCCGTTCGTCTCGGTCGCAGAATAGTTCACCCTGTCGCCGGCATGCACGGCATCCAGCATCGCGGCGTCCTTGGTCTTGTATTCCTGGAGGGCGCCGGCGCTGCCCGAACTGGCGCCGACAGTGCCTTTCTGTATCTGCTGGATCGAGATGGTGCCGTTGAGCCGGTCGATCCGCATGACCATGCCAGTCAGGTCGTCAGCAAGAGCGCTGGTCGCGAGCATGCCGAGGGCTGCAGCGCCCGCAAAGATGAATCTGGTGGTTCCCATCGAGGCCTCCCGACGTCTTGGAGTTCACTTCGACAAGCCATAGTAGATCGATTTGGTTCCAGCAGATAGCGGGGCAAAGGTTAACCGGGCCGATCCGGGAACCTGCGGGGAGCCATCGGCGGGCGGACGCTATTCCATCTCCTGCTGTATCACGCGGCCGAGCGCGAACAGGCGCTGGTCGATCGTGGTGGGAACCTCGCAGACGAACCGCACCACCTTGTTGCGGTCCTCGAAAATGCGGGTCTTCCAGATCAGCTCGTTGCCAAGCGCCTCGACCTTGGCCTCGTCGCGGGGCGTCGCGCCCTGAAGCGCCTGGAGCTGAATGGTCTCCTCGCGAATCTTGTCGGCGGCTTCGCGCTGCTTGCGGCTGACGCGTTCGAGCCCGTTCATGACCTGCGAACGCTGGGCGTTGAGCGTGTCGAACAGACCGGCGAACAGCAGCTTTGCGTTGGTGGTCTTGTCGGTGGAGGAGGCGGCCAGGAAGTCTTTCACCGACTTTTCGGCCTCGTCCATCGACGTCTTGCGCGCCGACAATTTTGCGACCAGCGCGGTGACTTTGGTGTCGTCCTTCCATTTGGTCTCGGCGTCGTCGAGCGCGGGACCAGCCCACACTGCGGCGAGCGAGATCTCCGGCACCTTGGCTTGCGTGCAGGGCCAGTTGGGATAGCGCGGATCGGCCGCGCGGGCGGCCGTGCCCGACAGCGCGAGCACGAGTACAGCCATCGCCAGAACCTTCATCCTTCGCCTCCTGCCGGCCCCCGTCGCGCCAGCCCACGCGAGGGATCATAGGCCCAAATCGCGCCGATCATGAAGACGATTGTGCAGCTTGCTACCACCGCCAGCGAGATCCAGTTGATTTGCCCGTACAATGCAAAGCGGATCAGCTCGACCGCGTGGGTGAACGGATTGGCCTCGCAGAGATAATACAGATAAGGGCTGCCCTCCTGTACCCGCCAGAGCGGATAGAGCGCGGAGGAGGCGAAGAACATCGGGAAGATGACGAAATTCATCACGCCGGCGAAGTTTTCCAGCTGCTTGATGCCGGAGGAGATCAACATGCCGAGCGAGCCCAGCATCAGCCCGGAGAGGATCAAGGCCGGCAGCACGGTGAGATAGCCCTGGGACGGCGGGGTGATGTCCCAGAACCAGGCGATCAGGAGGAATGCATAGACCTGGAGCAGCGATACCGCGGTGCCCGCCAGCAGCTTGCAGAACAGCAGGAAGCCGCGCGGCAGCGGGCTCACCAGCAGCGTGCGCATGTTGCCCATCTCGCGGTCGTAGACCATCGAGAGCGAGGATTGCATGCCGTTGAACAGCTGGATCATCGCCATCAGCCCGGGCGCGATATAGACCTCGTAGAGAATGTAGGTCTCGTAAGGTGGGATGATGGAGATGCCGAGCACCTGGCGGAAGCCGGCGGCGAAGATGAACAGCCAGACCAGCGGCCGCACCAGCGCCGAGACGAACCGCTCGCGCTGATGCAGGAAGCGCAATCCCTCGCGCCAGACGATGCCGGCGAGGCAGGTCATGTATTCGGCAAACGAGAAGCCGCGCGGGGTGTCGCGCGTGGTGATGCTGCTCATGCGCCGCCTCCCGGCATGGTTTGCGCGCCGGTCAGGCGCATGAAGGCGGTGTTGACGTCCTGCGCGCCGGCCTCGGTGACGACGCGGCTCATCGGTCCCTGCGCCAGCACCTTGCCCTGATGCAGCACCACGAGGTCGTCGCTGGGCATGATCTCGTCGAACAGATGCGTGGCCCAGAGCACGCCGATGCCTTGCTCGGTCACGAGCTGGCGGACCTGGCTGATGATGTCGGCGCGCGCCTTGACGTCGAGGCCGACGGTCGGCTCGTCGAGCAACAGCAGACGCGGCCGGTGCAGCAGCGCGCGGGCGATCTCCAGCCGCCGCATCTGCCCGCCGGAGAGATCGCGCACCTTGCTGCCGGCGCGGTCGGAAAGCCCGATACGGTTGAGCAGCTCGGCGCTGCGCGTAGCGGCCTCACGGCGGCTGATGCCGTGCAGAGCGGCGTGATACAGCAGGTTCTGCGTCAGCGACAAATCGAGATCGAGCGTGCGCGGCTGGAACACGACACCGAGCAGCCGCAGCGCCTCGCCGGGGCTTTTGCTGATGTCATGGCCGAAGATCGAGACACCGCCGGACTGGATTCCGAACAGGCGCGTGATGAGCGAGAACAGCGTGCTCTTGCCGGCGCCGTTGAGACCGAGCAGGGCCGTGAAGCTTGCCGGCTGCACGTTGAAGGAGACGTCGATCAACGCCCGGCGCGGCCCGTAGGCATGACTGACGCCGTCGATCGACAGCGCCGGCACCGCGGCCGGATCGAGTCTCGGCACCTCGCGCGGGTCGGAGATCGGAGCAGGACTGGTCATGGCGCGATCGCGATGCCCCAGGGCAATTCGCCCACCTGAATGGTCTTGATCACCTTCTGTGCGGCGACGTCGATGACCGAGACGTCGTTCGAGACCCCGTTGGTGGTGAGCAGATATTTTTCATCGGGCGTGAACGCCATGTGCCACACCCGCTGCCCGACCAGCAGATATTTCGTCACCTTGCGCGAGGCGACATCGACCACGGCAATGCGGTTGGCCGGCCCGAGCGCGACGAAGGCGGTCTTGTCGTCCTTGGTCATGCCGATGCCGACTGGCTGGATCGCCTCTTTCCGCAGGCCCGGAATCTCGAACGTGACCTTGCCGATGACTTCGTGCTTTTTGGGATCGACGATCGAGACGGTGCCGCCGATCTCCGAGGAGACCCACACTTCCGACGAATCGTGCTTGAACTCGGCGAAGCGCGGCCGGGCGTCGACCAGCACGTTGGCGACGATCTGGCGCGACGACGTGTCGATGAAATGCGCCATGTTGGTCGTTTCCGACGTGTTGATCAGGGTCTTGCCGTCGGGGCTGATGGTCATGCCCTCGGGCTCGACGCCGACCTGGATGTCGCCGAGCCGGGCCCGCTTCTCCAGGTCGATCACGGTGACCGTATTGTCGTTCTCGTTGGCGACATAGAGAATTTTTCCCGCCGCATCCTGGGCGAACAGCTCGGGGTCGGGGCCCGAGGGCAGGCTGTCCACCACGGCTTGCGTCTTGGCGTCGATCATCTGGATGGTGTCGTCATCGCCGACCGCGACCATCACGAACTTGCCGTCGCGCGTGAAGTCGATGCCGCGCGGGCGCTGGCCGACCTTGATCGTCTTGGTCACGGTCCAGGTCTCGGTGTCGATCACCGAGACCGTGTTGCTCTTCTCGTTCGAGACATAGGCGATGAAGGCATGCGCGGGCGCCGCCGCCAGCGCCAGTCCGGAGAGAAGGCCAATACGCCACATGCGCGACATCTGAATCCTCACTTCAGCTTGCATTTGCTCTCCGGACGATCATAGCCGAGCGTGTCGAGCTCGGAGACCTGATGCAGAAACCCTTCCTGTGGCGACACCGACACCACCATGCGGCCGTCGACCAGGAGGATCGGCTGGCGGAGCTGGAGGTTCCAGTCGCGCAGGGTCAGTCGCGTGCCCTTGAAAGCGGCGATCGAAAAGTCCGGGCCCTTGATGTAGTCCGTCACCTTCTTGACGTCGCCGGAATTGGTGCGCGAGGTGGCTTCGCCGATCATGCGCGCGGCGGTCCATGCCTGCATGTCGAGCGCGGTCATGCGCCGTGAATTGAGTTTCATGAAGCGGTTCTGCATCTGGATCGCGCCCCATTGGTCCTGCGCCGGGTCCCAGCTGCGCGGCACCAGTCCGGCCGAGCCCGCGACGGGCCGGGGATCCCAGGTGCGATAGGGCAGGTAGGCGCCGAACACCTCGCTCTCGTCGGCGGCGACCAGCACGTCGTAAGCCGGCGCGCCTTGCGTGAACACCGGCATCTGACGCTGGATCAGCGTCACGCCGCTATCGGTACGGCGCGCGCCGCCCTTGTCCTCGAAAGTCTTCTCCTGCACGATCTTGGCGCCGAACCGCGCGGCGGTGCGCCGGAGCGCATCCGCAAACAGCTTGTCCTCGTCATGCGAGCCGACCACGAGCAGCCAGCGCGACCATTTCTTCCAGACCAGATATTGCCCGAGCGCATCGGCCAGCATCGCCCGCGCCGGTGCGGTGTGGATGACGTTGGCGCGGCAGTCGGCCTCGCGCAGCCGTTCGTCGATCGCCCCCGCATTGAACAGCAGCGTGCCGCGCTCGCGCAGGGCGTCCGAGACTTTCAGCAGCGCATCGGCGGGCAGGTCAGCGATGATGAAGCCGTTCTTGTCGGCAAGAGCCGTCGCGGCCTGGACCGGGTCCTCGCCCTCCTTGATGCGGCGCTCCTCCAGCGTGAAACGCTGGCCCAGGAATTTTCCGGTGGTGTTGTTGTCCTCGATGGCGAGGCGGGCGCCGGCGACGCCGTCATTCTCGGCCGGTTGCTCGACCAGCGACAGCGTCGATCGGGGCCCGGCGACACCGAGATAGCCGATGCCGATCAGGACAGGCTCCGCCGCAAGCGCGCTCGTCGCGGCAAGACCAAAGCCGATCAGACCGGCCAACCATCGGATCATGTTTCCTCCGAACGATCCCCCCGGCTTGACCGCAGGTGGAGAATTGTCTCTGCTTCAAGCATGACCAATTTGTCAGGGCATGCAACCCCGCATTTCGTCCCCGCGCGCGCGAGAGGCGGAATCACGATCATGCGAGCATTGATGGTGATTGCCGCTTTGCTGTTGACGCCGTCGGTCGCGCGCGCCGATCCGCCGAAGCTCGCCGTGTTCGATTTCGAGCTGATCGATACCAGCCTGCCGGGCGAGTTCTACGGCTCCCGGCCTGAAGAGGCGCGGCTTCTGCTCATCAGCGAGCAGTTGCGTAAGGAACTGATGCAGTCCGGCAAGTTCCAGGTGCTCGACATCGCGCCGGTCAGGGACGCGGCCCGTCACGCTAATTTGCAGGCCTGCGGGGGGTGCGATCTCAAGCTCGCCGAGCAGCTCGGCGCCGAGCTGGAGATCACCGGCATGGTGCAGAAGGTCTCGAACCTGATCATCAACCTCAACATCTATCTGCGCGACGTGAAGACCGGCGCGATGATCACGGCCGCCAGCGCCGACATGCGCGGCAACACCGATGAAGCCTGGACGCGCACGATGAGCTATCTGATCCGCAACCGCCTGCTGGCGCCGAATTACGGCAAGCGGGAGTAGGGCTCTCTACCCTCCCCTGGAGGCGGAGGGTCGATCGCGCGAAGCGCGAGCGGGGTGGGGTGACAGTCTCTCCATTGAGACGCTGCCCGTGTGGAGAGATCACCCCACCCCGCCACGCATTTCGCTTCGCTCGATGCGTAGCGACCCTCCCCCTGCGGGCCCTCCAGGGGAGGGTAAGCAAGCAATCACCCCTTCAGCTTCTCCGCATGCCAGTGCAGGTGGTCGCCCATGAAGGTGGAGATGAAGTAGTAACTGTGGTCGTAGCCCGCCTGACGCCGGAGCGTCAGCGGGATGCCTGCCTTGCTGCAGGCGGCTTCGAGCAGTTCGGGCTTCAACTGCTCCTTGAGGAAATTGTCGGCCTCACCGACGTCGACCAGGAAGCTGGAAAACTTCGCGCCGTCCTCGATCAGTGCCACCGTGTCGTGGCCGCGCCAGGCGTCCTTGTTCGGTCCGAGATAGCCGGTCAGCGCCTTGGTGCCCCAGGGCACCAGCGAAGGCGCCACGATCGGCGCGAACGCGCTCGCCGCGCGAAAGCGGTGCGGGTTGCGCAGCGCCACCGTCAGCGCGCCATGGCCGCCCATCGAATGGCCCATGATCGACTGTCGTTTGGCGTCGACGGGAAAATTTCCCGCCACGAGCTTGGGCAGTTCGTCGGTGACATAGCTCCACATGCGATAATTGCGTGCAAACGGCTCCTGCGTGGCATCGACATAGAAGCCGGCCCCGAGGCCGAAATCATAGGCATTGTTGGCATCGCCCGGCACGTCGGGCCCGCGCGGCGAGGTGTCGGGCGCGACGAAGATCAGCCCGAGCTCGGCGCAGGCCTTTCGGAATTCGCCCTTCTCGGTGACGTTGGCATGGGTGCAGGTGAGGCCGGAGAGATACCAGACCACGGGCAGCTTGGCGCCGTCGGCATGCGGGGGAACATAGACCGAGAACACCATGTCGGTTCCGGTCGCCTGGCTGGCATGGCGATAGACGCCCTGCACGCCGCCATAGGATTTATTGGTCGAAACAGTCTGTATCGTCATGCCTTGGAGCTCCCTGGCATCTCACCACATCAAGATTGCAACGCTTATGTGACCGAAATTTGCGGCGTCGTCAGGCGACACCGCTGTCGATCGCCAGCCGCACCAGCTCGACCGAGGTCTTCACCCCGAGCTTCTGGCGCATGATGGACGAGGTGTTGGCGACCGTCTTGTACGACGATTGCACCAGCCAGGCGATCTCTGACAGGCTCTTTCCGGCGCTGAGCAGCCGCAGGATCTCCATCTCCCGCGCGTTCAGCTTGGACAGCGGGCTTTGCGCCAGCGTCGGTCCCGCGAAGGCGATGCTGCGCGCGATCGCGCTTGGCAAGTATGTGCCGCCGCCGCCGACGGCGCGGATCGCCTCGACGAGGTCGTCGGGGTCGCCGGTCTTCGAGACGTAGCCCTTGGCGCCGCACTCGATCGCCCGCGCGGCGAAGGCGGGGTCGTCGTTCATGCTGAACATGATGATGCGGGCCTCGGGCGCACGCTCGAGGATACGGCGTGCGAGCTCGAAGCCGGAGACGGTCGGCAGATTGATGTCGATGATGCAGAGGTCCGGACGCTCGACGATGAAGATGCACTCGCCATCCTCGGCGTCGGCGGCCTCCAAAATCTCGATCTCGCCCTCGTCGGCCAGCACGGCACGGCAGCCGGAGGCGACAATGGGATGATCGTCGACGATCAGAATGCGCATAGGCGTTTCCTTGTGACAGCGCCGACCTGTTTCGCGCCCGGCCGGGATTGCTGTACGCTTCCGATTAGATATCCGCCGCTTCGCCCCTGTCAACGCCATCGGACAGTGGCCGGCAAAGCTTCGCGAGGCACGAGCGACACCCATGTGGCAAAATCTATCCTTGCGCGGGCGCATCAACCTGCTGCTGGCGCTGCTGCTGGCGCTGGGGCTCGCCGTCAATATCGGCCGCCAGGTCGCGGAGGCGGGGCCCCGCGTGCAGGCCGAGGACCAGAGCGTGATCCGCCTCGCGCGCGAATTCATCGAGATGATCGTGGCCGATCTCAGCGAGGCCCCCGATCCGGATGCCAAATTGAACCAGATCGCGCGCGACCTCAGCCGTCTGCGCCATGTCAGCATCACGCTCCGGGATACCGGCGGCAATCCTCAGACGCCGCCCCGGCTCGACACCGAGGCTGACACGCACGGGCCGCCAGCCTGGTTCGTCAGCCTTGTTCATCCCGAGCAGACCGCGGTGAGCGTTCCGGTGTCGATCCACGGCAAGCCCGGCTCGCTCCTGATCACTTCGCATCCGGACGACGAGATCGCCGAGATCTGGGACGGCATCGTGACCCAGCTCGAGGTCGGCTCGATGATCGCGCTGGCGCTGTTTTTCCTGATGATGAATGTGGTTGGCCGGGCGCTGGCCCCGCTGCAATCTCTGGCGGAGGCCATGGGGAGGCTCGAGGGCGGGCATTACGACGCCCGCGTCGCACCGGGCGGCGCACCCGAGCTCGCCGTGATCTGCACCAAGCTCAACCATCTTGCAGCGACCCTGGGCGAGGCCGTCGAGGACAAGCGGAAGCTTGCCGAACGTGCGGTGTCGCTCCAGGACATCGAGCGCAAGGAGATTGCGCGCGAGCTTCATGACGAATTCGGGCCATATCTGTTCTCGCTGCGCGCGCACGCCGCCGCATTGGCGAAGCAGGCGGACGGACGCGTTCCGAGCGCCGAGGCCGTGCGCAAACATGGCAACGCCATGCTGGAGCAGATCAACGCGCTGCAGCAGTTCAACCGCCGCGTGCTGGAGCGTCTGCGCCCCGTCGGCCTCGCCGAGCTCGGCCTGCGTCAGGCGCTGGAATCGCTGTCGCGGCTGTGGCGGGAATCCCATCCAGACGTTGCGATCGAGACCGTGATCTCGCCGTCGCTTGGGGTCACCGGCGAGACCGCCGATCTGACGATCTACCGCATCGTGCAGGAGGCGCTCACCAATGTGTTCCGCCACGCCGGCGCGACCTCCGTCAATGTCGTGATCGAGCCGGCGGAGCAGATGGCTCATGACGGCCGCTTCTGCGCCCGCGTGCGGGTCAGCGACAATGGCCGCGGCATGGAGCCGGATCAGAAGCTCGGCTTCGGCCTTGTCGGCATGCGTGAGCGAATTCTGGCGCTGGGCGGCACGCTCAACGTCGTCTCCGGAGCCGGCGGCTTGACCGTCGAAGCGCTGGTTCCGATGGCCGCGGCCTGATCGCACCCGAAATGATCGGGAAAAATTCCTGATTTGATCGGGAAAACGGGAGCGGATATTGCCCGACCTTTTGTGGCTGGCGCACCGATCGCGGCCGAATACACTCGCCTCAACCAATCGGCGAAGATCAAAACAGCCGGTGGTCACGGATGGGAAGGCGGGGATGGGCAGGGTTCTTTCGTTCAGGCGTGGTCTGTTGATGGCCTCGGTGTCATCAGGCCTGGTGTCAGGCGTGGTCTTCGTGAGTCCTGCCGGGGCCGCGCAAGACGAGGAGACCAACGTCCAGAATCTGCCGCCCGTCGAAGTGGCAGCGCCGCAGTCGGTGGCGAGGCGTACCGCGCCGACGCGGCCGGTCGCGCGTATCGGGGCCGCGTCGTCCGCCGCACCGAAGACACGGCTTTATGTCTACCCGACTGCGCCCGGCACCGGACGGGGTCTCGATGTCGACAAGGTCGCCTCGTCGATCAACGCCGTCGATGCCAATCAGATCAAGCGCACCGGCTCGCTGAACGTCACCGACGCCCTGCGCGACAACATCGCCGGCGTCAACATCACCGAAGTCACCGGCAATCCGTTCCAGCCGGATGTCGAATTCCGCGGCTTCGTGGCTTCGCCCGTGACGGGCACGCCGCAGGGCCTTGCGGTGTATCAGAACGGCGTCCGCATCAACGAAGCCTTCTCGGACGCGGTCAACTGGGACCTGATCCCGACCGCCGCGATCAGATCGGTGACGCTGGTGACTAACAATCCCGCCTTCGGCCTCAACGCGCTCGGCGGCGCCATCAACCTGCAAATGAAGGACGGCTTCACCTATCAGGGCGCCGAGATCGACGTGATGGGCGGCTCGTTCGGCCGCGTCCAGGGCTCGGCGCAATGGGGCAAGCAGGTCGACAAGAATTTTGGCGTCTACGCCGCGCTCGAAGGCCTGCGCGACAACGGTTTCCGCAACTTCTCGCAATCGACCGTGCGGCGCTTCTATGGCGATGTCGGCTACAAGGCCGGCGATAGCGAATTCCACGCCAATATGGGTGTCGCCAAGAACGATTTCGGCGCCAGCGCCACGGTCCCGGCCGAGCTGCTCGACAAATATTGGGGCGCGACCTACACCACACCGCAGACCACGTCGAACCGCGTCGGCTATCTGAACCTGACCGGCAAGGCCGATGCGACGCCGACCTGGACGCTCGAAGGCACCGCCCATGTGCGCAGGTACGAGCAGAAGCTCGTCGACGGCAATCCGACCGACGCGCAGGAGTGTGCCATCGATCCGGCGCTGCTGTGTTTCGGCGACGACGCCACGCCCGCCAACGGCGCGGGTGGCGTGCAGCTCGCCAATCCCTTTGCGCCGGGCACCATCCTCGGCGAGATCGACCGCAGCACGATCCGTTCGACCACCTTCGGCGTGTCGGGCCAGGCCACCAACACCGACCAGCTGTTCGGGCATGAAAACCGCTTCGTGGTGGGCTCGAGCTACGACGCCAGCGTCACGCGCTACAATGCGACCGCCGAGATCGGCTCGATGGGAGAAAACTACGTCGTCAGCGGCAGCGGTGTCTTTCTCGGCGCGACGCCCGTGGCCGATCCCGTTGCAGGCCCCGTCTCGCTGCGGACCGTCAACCAGTATAACGGCCTCTATGCGATGGACACGTTCAACGTCACGGATGCGTTCGCCGTCACCGGCGGCGGCCGCTTCAACGTGGCGCGTATCACGCTGGAGGATCAGCTCGGGACCGATCTCAATGGCGATCACACCTTCACGCGCTTCAATCCGGTGATCGGCGGCACCTACAAGATCACGCCGGGGTTGACCGCCTATGCCGGCTATTCCGAGGCCAACCGGGTGCCGACGCCGCTCGAGCTAGGCTGCTCCGATCCCGCCAGGCCCTGCCTGATCGCGGCGTTTCTGGTCTCCGACCCGCCGCTCAAACAAGTGGTGTCGAAGACCATGGAGGCGGGCTTCCGCGGCACCAAGGAGTTGAACATCGGCACGCTCGGCTGGAAGATCGGCGGCTTCCGCGCCACTAATTACGACGACATCGTCGCGGTGCCCGTGGTCGGCCGGACCGGCTTCGGCTATTTCTCCAATGTCGGGCGGACGCGCCGGCAGGGCCTCGAAGCCGAGGTCAACATCAAGTCGCCGACACTCCAGTTCCAGGCGAGCTACGCCTTTGTCGATGCGCGCTACCTTGACCCGCTCGAGCTCGGCTCGGAAAGCCCCTTTGCCGACCCGGCGACCGACACAATTCACGTTTCTCCCGGCAACCAGCTCCCCGCAATCCCCCGCCATCGTGTCAAGGTCGGTATCGACTATGCCGTGACCGACGTCTGGAAGGTTGGCGGCAACGCGCTGTTCGTCTCCAGCCAGTACCTGGTCGGCGACGAGTCGAACCAATACGCGAAGCTGCCGTCCTACACCGTCTTCAACCTCCATACCTCCTATCAGGTGGCGAAGAACATCCAGCTCTATGGCCGCGTCGACAACATCTTCGACAAGCGCTACGCAACCTATGGCCAGTTCTTCGACCGCGAGGCCTTGCCCAACTTCACCAATGGCGGCAACGACTTCACCGATCCGCGCTCGCTGAGCCCGGCAAGGCCCCGTGCGTTCTATGCGGGGATGCGGGTGACGTTCTAGCTGTCGAGGCGCAGCTCCTGATGCCGGGGCGGAGGGTTCCGCAACACCCCGGCGGATCGCTTGCGTAGAATATCCCGCTTCCGGCATCATGCCGCCGGAGGCTCGCTTTGCCGTGTCGTTGAAAAATCCGGATGCCGTCGCCGCAATCGTTGCCGCGCTCCGACATGTTTATGGCGACGAGGTCGCGCGCCTCATGCTCATCGAGGGCATGAGCCTCGCCAACCTGATCGATGCGATGTCTTCCGGCCCCCTGGCGCACCGCGATGCCATCAGGGCCATCACCGACGGGCTCGACGACTTCGTCATTTCGCCCGATCTCGGCCTGATGTGGCACCTCAAATACGTCTACGGAGACGAGCCTGGCTCCCTGCACGTCATCGACATGGAGATCGCCACGCCGAATGGCACGCTGGCAAGCAAGGATATCTGGCTGCGCCTGTCCGCCTAGAGGGGAGGCGGGTGACGCTCCTCGAAAGTTTACCAACCAGCAACCATCGCAAATGATCTGAAAAGTTTAACGAAACTGCCCGCCGCTCTCTGCGTCAGTTTGTCGGAGGGTTCATCTGATGACAGAGCGCCAATTGAGAGAGCAGGAATGCCAGCTCGCGCGTTATCGGCATTTGGAGCGGGAAGTGACGGATCCGCTCGCCGCAGGTTTGCTTCACAGCATCGTCGAGGAACTTGAAGCCGAACTGCGCAAGGATAGTCCGCATTGGCACGGGCTGCGCGATTAACGCTTTGTTAGCGCTAATCGTGCGGATGATCGCGCGGGAATGCCAGGGGAGACTGCTCCCATGTTGAAGGACGGGACATATGCGGCGTGGTACCAGACGCCGCTCGATCAGGGGACCGGCATCGTCCACGTCGCAGACGGACAGATCTGGGGCCGTGACAGCCTGATGACCTATCACGGCTCGTGTCAGGTCGATGGCGATCGCTTCACCGCCACGGTGTCGACGAAGCGCCATACCGACGGACGCGCAACGGTGTTCGGCGTGGAAGACGAGCTCACCCTGGACATCGAGGGCAACTGCCCCGGCAAGATCGCGACCTACACCGCGACGGCACAACAAGTGCCGGGAATGATTCTCCAGGGAACGCTCATTCTCGCCGAGCAGCAATCGCCGGCACGCGTCGAGCCGCGTCCGCCGTTCACCCCCGGCAAGCTGCCGAAGTTGCCGAAGCGCTCGCGCTGACCGGGGGAATGGCGCCAGGCGCAGGATCGTCTTGAACTGACGTCCAGCCGGCGACGAACCCCGCCCGCGACCCGTGAGCTCCCCCGCTCCGCTGCCGCCTCGCGCTCACCGCCTTGCTCGCGTTGAGCCCGGCAAGACCATGGTCGGTCTCATGCGCAGATGCAGGGACCAGGCAGGTTTCGAGCGCCGACATGCATTCTAGCGCTTGCGGCGAACCCTCGCACGGAAGTGCCTTGTGTTCGCCCCTGGAACTCCGAGTTCGAATTGCCATCAGCCCCGATGCTCTTCTTCGGGTAGATCTCGCTCGGCTGCACAACCGATTAACGCCGCGTTAGAGGACTCTATTGAAAATAGTCCTGAAGGATAACAACAACCCTGCCGGGTTCAATTACCCGGAGCATTTGCGTGAATGTACCGGTTCCCCTGACCGCAGAAGACTTCGTCGCGCGCGGCGCTCGCTCGGATCGATCGGTCGCGACCGTCGTGTTCGCCCTGCTCGCCGTCGCCTCGCTTCTCCCGACGCTGCTTGCTCCCATTCCGGCGATGGGGGATTACGTCAATCATCTCGCCCGCATGTATCTTCTGAGCGAGATGGGCGCCGCCGATGCCAATCCATATTACCAGGCGGCGTGGGCTCTCTATCCCAACCTGGCGATGGATCTGGTGGTCCCACGGATGGCGCGGCTGTTCGGTGCTGAGACCGCCACCCGGCTGTTTCTTCTCGTCAGCCAGATCCTCGTCGTCGGCGGCGCGCTTGCACTCGAATGGGTCGTGAAGCGGCGCGTTCATCTCGCCGGCTTTGCGGCGCTCATGTTGCTCTACTGCCTTCCATTCTCCTGGGGGTTCATCAATTTCGAATGCGGCCTCGGCATCGCCCTTTGCGGCATCGCCGCCTATCTGGCCGTTGGCGGTCAACGCGCGCCCGTGCGTTTCGTTGTCAACGCAGCTTTCGTCGTGCTGCTGCTTGCGGCGCATCTCTTCGCCTTGGGGGTCTATGGCGCGACGCTCGGATTCCATGAGCTGTGGCGCGCCTTCGACCGAAAATGTCCTGCGCGAGACGTCGCACTTCGGTTCGTGACGCTCGCAACACCGGCCGTTGCGTCGTTGGTCATCATGCGGTTGAGCGCCGGAACCGTCGGGAGCGAGGGTACCTTTTGGAGCCTTGACCACAAGCTGCTCTGGCCGTTCTTCATCATGAATGGCTACAGCATGGCCGTCTCGGGGGCGAGTGCGATCGCGCTTATGGCAGCATTATACGTCGCCGCCAGATGCAGCATGCTGACGCTGGCGCCTGCCGGGCTCTGGATCGCAACGGGCTTCGTGCTGCTCTATCTTGCGATTCCGCCGCGGCTGTTCGACACGGCGTTTGCGGATATACGGGTTCTGCCTGCAGTCGCCTTGATCCTTCCAGCCTTCTGCTCGCTGTCGCTGCCAAGTCGACGATGGACGATGGCCGCGCTTGCCATTGTCGGTGGCATCACGCTCGCAAATCTCGGCCTGGTACTCAATGTCTGGCTCTCTTACCGTCCGGAATATTCGGCCGTCATCGAGTCCTTTCAGCATATCGATCGTGGTTCGAAGATCTTGATCGGGACCAGCGCAGAGAGTGAGGATCCACCGTTCCAGGATCTTACCCAGTTCCCGGTGTACTACGCGCCGACGCTCGCCGTGCACTACGCGAAAGCCTTTGTGTCGAACCTGTTCACCGAGACCGGCAAGCAGCCGATTCAGGTGCGCCGCGAAGTTCGCCGCCTCGGCGTCCCCAATGGGGGGCCCGTACCGATACGCCTGCTCCGTGCCGTCGCCGCAGGAAGAACGGCCGAGCCCGAAGACATCGCCGCCGTCCGCACCTGGTATCGGGATTACGACTATCTCTATCTGGTCGGCCCTGCCATCGCGAACCCGCTGCCAGGCCTGCTGCAGGAATTGGACAGGTCCGGGCGCTTCGTTCTCTACAAGATCCGCCGCGCGCCCTAGGGAAGGGCCGAAGCGATCACTCAGAGGCGAGGGCAATTTGCCACGTCCGGCAATTCTGCACGCTCAGCCCTCGGCCCGCCCGCTTCTCAAACCGCCCTGAACTCGCCATTGTGCGCCCGCAAGAGGTCGGAAGTGGAGCTGCATCAATGTCGGACAAGGTTTCGCGTCGCCGATTTGCGAAACTCGCGGGGCTGTCTGCTGCCGGTCTGGCAAGTCCGCGGGATGTCGCAGAGGCCAGGCCGGCCGCGTCGTCGCGCTATACGAACGGCTTTCCGGCCGGCTTTCTCTGGGGCACGGCGACCTCGTCCTATCAGGTCGAGGGTGCGGTCAACGAGGACGGGCGAGGGGCCTCGATCTGGGACAAGTTCGTGCGCATCCCCGGCAAGATCGAGGACGGCACCACCGGTGACCGCGCCAACGAGCATTATCACCGCTACAAGGACGACATCGCGCTCATCAAGGCGCTCGGCTGCAAGGCCTATCGTTTCTCGGTGGCCTGGCCGCGGGTGTTTCCAGACGGCGACGGCAAGCCCAACCCGAAAGGGCTCGACTTCTACAACCGTCTGATCGACGAGCTCCTGAAGCATGGCATCGAGCCGTGGCTGACGCTCTATCATTGGGACCTGCCGCAATCGCTTCAGGATCGCTTCGGCGGCTGGCGCTCGACCGAGACCTGCAAGATCTTCGGCGACTATGCCGCCTATGTCGCCGAGCATCTGACCGATCGCGTCAGGAACGTGTTCACGCTGAACGAGAGCGGTCGCTTCGTCTATTTCGGCTACGGCATCGGCATCGACGCGCCCGGGCTGACGCTGCCGCAGGCCGAGGTCAACCAGATCAGGCACAACAGCGCGTTGGCGCATGGGCTCGCGGTGCAGGCGGTGCGGGCCCATGGCAGGCGCGGCACCAGAGTGGGCCCGGCCGAAAACGTCGATGCCTGCCTGCCGGCAATCGACACGCCGGAGAACGTGCGGGCCGCCGAGATCGCGCTGCGCGAGATGAATGCAGGCTATCTCAACGTCATCATGACGGGCCATTACACCGACGCCTTCCTGAAATACGCGGGGCCCAACGCGCCGAAATTCATCGAGGCGGAGCTCAAGATCATCTCCTCGCCGGTCGACTTCCTCGGCCTCAATATCTACGCGCCGCAGAACTACGTGGTGGCGTCCGATCAGGGCGCGGGCTTCATGCCGCTGCCGATCCCGAAATCGTTCCC
The DNA here is from genome assembly GCF_936943645.1 of uncultured Bradyrhizobium sp. Classification (GTDB taxonomy): domain Bacteria; phylum Pseudomonadota; class Alphaproteobacteria; order Rhizobiales; family Xanthobacteraceae; genus Bradyrhizobium. The sequence goes on from NZ_CAKZJO010000088.1 coordinate 113,119, forward strand.
GCACATGAATTCGGACTGGCTGCGCGTCGGGCCCGAGACGCTCTATTGGGTGCCGAAGCTGGCAGCCAAGATCTGGAAGACGGATGCGATCTACATCAGCGAGAACGGTGCATCCGGCGACGACGTCGTGACGCCGGACGGCAAGATCTACGACACCGACCGCATCATGTATCTGCGTAACTACCTCGCCCAGCTTCAGCGCGCCACCGCCGAGGGCGTGCCGGTGCGCGGCTATTTCCTCTGGAGCCTGATGGACAATTTCGAGTGGGTGTATGGCTTGAACAAGCGTTTCGGGCTGTACCACGTCAATTTCGACACGCAGGTGCGCACGCCGAAGCTCAGTGCGAGCTTCTACCGTAACGTGATCGCGAGGAACGCGGCGGGGGCGTGACTGAGGTCTCGGTGCCTTCGCCTCTCCCCGCGTGCGGAGAGAAGCCGGAATGTGCCACATCAAATTCCGGGTGAGGGGGACTCTCCGCGAGTCCATCTGCCACTGAGTTTGCTGAAGCTCCCCCTCACCCGGATTTTCCGCTGCGCGTAAAATCCGACCTTTCCCCGCACGCGGGGAGAGGCGAAGACGGCGTCCCACATTGACTCCCTTCTCTCCCTGATTCAGAACCGTCCTCAATAACCCACAACAAGAGGACGACGCCCATGGCTGACGCACTGATCATCGATGCCTGCCGCACCCCGCGCGGCGTCGGCAAGGCCGGCAAGGGAGCGCTCTCGGGCATTCACCCGCAGCAACTCGGCGCCACCGTGCTGCGCGCGCTTGCCGAGCGCACGGGAATCGATACCGCCGACGTCGACGACATCGTCTGGGGTTGCAGCGCGCAGGTCGCGACCCAAGGCGGCGATCTCGGGCGAATGTCGGCGCTCGATGCCGGCTATGACGTGCGCGCCAGCGCGGTGACGCTGGATCGTTTCTGCGGTTCCGGCATCACCAGCGTCAACATGGCGGCCTCCTCGATCATGGCGGGCGCGGAAGATCTCGTCATCGCCGGCGGCTGCGAGATGATGTCGATGGAAGGGCGCCGCGGCTCGGGCCCGATGATGATGGACAACGGCAATCTTCATCTGCGCGCCAGGCACCCGCAGTCGCATCAGGGCGTCTGCGCGGACGCGATCGCGACCATGGAGGGCATCACGCGGAGCGATGTCGACGCGCTCGGGCTTGAGAGCCAGAAGCGGGCCGCGCATGCGATGGCGAACGGGTACTTCAAGAAGAGCCTCGTGCCTGTTCACCGCGAAGACGGCAGCCTTGCGCTCGACCACGAGGAGTATCCGCGGCCGCAGACCACGATGGAGGGGCTCAGCAGCCTGAAGCCGGCATTCCCGGCGATCGCCGACTATGCGCTCGACGACAAGGGCACGACCTATCGCGGCCTGATCCTGCAGAAATATCCCGATCTCGAGATCGACTTCGTGCACCACGCCGGCAATTCCTCCGGCGTCGTCGACGGCGCCGCTGCGATCCTGCTGGCCTCGCCCGCTTATGCGAGGGCGCACGGCCTCAAAGCCCGCGCCCGCGTGGTGGCGATGGCTAACATGGGGGACTCGCCGACCCTGATGCTGAACGCGCCGGTGCCGGCGACGAAGAAGGTGCTGGCGAAGGCGGGCCTGAGTATCGACGACATCGACCTGTTCGAGATCAACGAGGCCTTTGCGGTGGTGGCGGAAAAATATATCCGCGACCTCAAGCTCGATCGCGCCAAGGTCAACGTCAACGGCGGCTCCATCGCGCTCGGTCATCCCATCGGCGCCACCGGCTCGATCCTGATCGGCACCGTGCTCGACGAGCTCGAGCGGCGCGACCTCAAGCGCGGCCTCGTCACCATGTGCGCTGCCGGCGGCATGGCGCCGGCCATCATCATCGAGCGCGTCTAGCCGATCGCCTGTCGCTTTCTCCCTGTTTTTACGGGGAGAAAGACCGCGACATGCGCTCCGAACCTTATTTTTCAGGGTGAATCGCGACCGGCCTTTCACAAAAGGGCCGGTCGTCGCTTGTGAAAAGCGGCGAATCAGTTTTAGCAAGATGTCGTGCGGGCCTTTGAAACAAGGCAAAATCCGCTGCTCGAGGCTTCTTCCGCTCTGGAAGCAGCTAAAACGCAGGGTTTTTTGTCGGATGAGGGCAAAAAAGCCCGTAAAACCGCGACAAAACTGTGCAGAAGGCTATAGGCCTTCGCCGGTTGGTCTAATATGCAGCCGTCACGAATCAGAGGAGACACGATGGCCACCCAAATGTCCAAATCGCAGTTGATCGAAAAGATTGCGACCGCCACTGAGCTTTCCAAGCGCGACGTCAAGAACGTCATGGAGACGCTGACCGACGTCGGTCACAAGGAGCTCAAGAAGAACGGCCTGTTCCTGGTGCCGGGCTTCGCCAAGTTCGTCGTCATCAAGAAGCCCGCGACCAAGGCTCGCAAGGGCACCAATCCGTTCACGGGCGAAGAGATGATGTTCAAGGCCAAGCCGGCCCGCAAGATCGTCCGCGCCCGCCCGGTCAAGGCGGCCAAGGACGCCGTGGGCTAACAACGCAAAGGCCCCCTCGGGTTGGAGGGGGCCTTTTGTTTGGGGCAGCCGCGAGGGCTTGAGACGGAGGGCTCAACCCTTGCGGCGCTTCACCCGGACCGGGACAGGCTGAAGCCGCGGCTCGGGTCCTGCCAGCGCATCGCGCACCCGGTCAATGGTGCGACCGAGCAGCTGGCGCAGCCGCTGCGTTGTCCGCGACCGCTTCGCTTCTTCCAGCAGTTTCTTCATCGCATTTACTCCGCCGCTTCGACCTTCGCATCGACTTGGGGCTCGAGCGCCGCGGCGATGGCTTCGTCGACGCGCTCCAGCCAGATGAATTCGAGGTTGTCCCGCGCGCTCTTCGGGATGTCGTCGTAGTCCCGCTTGTTGCGCGCCGGCAGCATCACCCGCTTCAGGCCGGCGGCGGCCGCAGCCACCACCTTCTCCTTGATGCCGCCAACCGGCAGCACCAGGCCGCGCAGCGAGATCTCGCCGGTCATCGCGGTGTCGCTGCGCACCGTGCGGTTGGTGAGCAGGGACGTCAGCGCCGTGAACATCGCGACGCCCGCGCTCGGCCCGTCCTTCGGGGTCGCCCCCGCCGGCACGTGAACGTGGATGTCGCTCTTCTCGAACGCTTGCGGATCGATGCCGAGCTGCGCGGCCTTGCTCTTCACCAGCGTCATCGCAGCCTGCACGCTCTCGCGCATGACATCGCCGAGCTGGCCGGTCAGGATCATCCCGCCCTTGCCGGGCACCTTTGAGGCCTCGATGAACAGGATGTCGCCGCCGACAGGCGTCCAGGCAAGGCCGGTGGCGACGCCCGGAATGCTGGTGCGCTGCGCGATCTCGCCCTCGAAGCGCGGCTGGCCCAGCACGGTGGCGATGTCCTTCGCCGTCACCACGACCTTGGCAGCCGAGCCCTCGGCGACCTGCACCGCGGCGTGGCGGAACAGCTTGCCGATCTCGCGCTCGAGGTTACGCACGCCGGCCTCGCGGGTGTAACCCTTGACGACCAGCTTCAAGGCCTCCGGCTCGATCTCGGCCTGCTCGGCCGAAAGGCCGTTGGCCTCGAGCTGCCGCCGCACCAGATAGCGCTTCGCGATCTCCAGCTTCTCGTCCTCGGTGTAGCCGGCGAGGCTGATCAGCTCCATGCGGTCCAGCAGCGGACCCGGGATCTGGTCCAGCATGTTGGCGGTCGCGATGAACACCACCCGCGACAGGTCGAAGGGCACGCCCAGGTAATTGTCCCGGAACGTCCCGTTCTGCTCGGGGTCGAGGACCTCCAGCATGGCGGCCGACGGATCGCCCTGCACGCCACGGCCCATCTTGTCGATCTCGTCCAGCATCATGACGCAGTTGCGCGAGCCCGCCTTCTTGATGCCCTGGATGATGTTGCCGGGCAGGGCACCGATATAGGTGCGGCGGTGGCCGCGGATCTCGGCCTCGTCGTGCACGCCCCCTAAGCTGACGCGCACGAAAGGGCGATCCATCGCGCGGGCGATGGATTGGCCCAGCGAGGTCTTGCCGACGCCGGGCGGACCGACGAAGCACAGGATCGGGGCCTTGCCCTGCGGCGCCAGCTTGCGCACCGCCAGATATTCGATGATCCGGCTCTTGATCTTCTCCAGGCCGAAATGGTCGGCATCCAGGATGGCTCGTGCCTCCTTGATGTCGATCGGCTTCTCCGCGGGCAGGGCCCAGGGCAGCTCGATCAGCCAGTCCAGATAAGTGCGGACCATGCCGGCTTCACCGGCAGCCTCGGGCATGCGCTCGTAGCGGCGCAGCTCCTTCCTGGCGTGCGCGTCCGCCTCCGGCGGCATGTTGGCCTTGGCGATCGCAGCCGTCAGCTCCGCGACTTCGGCCGCCTTGCCGTCGCCTTCGCCGAGCTGGCGCTGGATGGTCGCCATCTGCTCGCGCAGGATCGCCTCGCGCTGCCGCTCGTCGAAGGAGGCCTTGGTCTTCTGGCCGATTTCGTTACTGATGCGCAGCACCTCCAGCCGCTCGGCCAGGTGCTTCGACGCCTTCTCGACGCGCAAGGCGAGGTCGATGGTCTCCAGGACCTCCTGCTTGTCCTGCGGCCTGATGTCCATGAACGAGGTCGCCAGATCCGCCAGCGCGCCGGGCGCCGAGGTGCCCTGGAACATCGTGACCAGCTCGGGCGGGGCCTGCGGCAGCAGCTCGATCGCCTCGATGGCCTGGCGCTGCAGGTTCAGCGCCCGCGCCTCGATCTCCGGCGAGGTCGTGGTCGGTTCCGGGATCTGCTGGAAGCGCGCAACGGGGAACGGCGTCCCCGGCAGGAAGTCGAGGATGCGCGCGCGCTGCACGCCCTGGCAGACGATGTGATGGGTGCCGTCGGGCGCGGTGATGTAGCGCACGATGTTGGCGATGGTCGCGACCCGGTAGAGGTCGTCCGGTCCGGGCTCCTCGGTCTCGGGGCTGCGCTGCAGGACGATGCCGACCGGCCGCTGCTCGCGCAGCGCCTGCTGCGCGGCGGCGATGGACTTCGCCCGGCCGATCGTGATCGGCGCGATGGCGCCGGGGAACAGCACCATCTCGCGCACGGGGATGATGATCAGTGCGTCGTCGGGGATCTTCACGTCGTTATTGGTCTGTTCGTTGTTCATCTGTTCGGTGGCCATGATCGACCTCAGGATTTGGCGAGGCGCAGAGCGACGCAGCCGTCCATGACGAAGCGGCTGATGGCGTAGCGGCCAAGGGGCAAGGCAATGCGGCGCTCGAAACGCCCCTGCGGCAGCTCGAGCCGGTGGATGCGGGCGTTGCGGAGCTCCGGCGGGAGGGTGCGCTGGCCCGAGATGACGAGCACGCCGTCATGAATGACCGTCTCGACATTGTCCGGGTTGACGCCGGGAAGCGCGACCAGGATCAGGAGCTCGTGCTCGGTTTCCAGCACGTCGATCGGCGGCTCCCAGCAGGCTTCCTGGCGGCCGAACTGCTGCCGCAGCCGTTCGGCGCGGGTCAGCTGGTCCAGGGCTTCGGACAGCATCCAGTCGAGGGGATTTTTGGGTTGCATGTTGGGGCTCGGGGGTGGGAAAGCCTGCATATGGTGCCGGTTCCCGGGAAATCCAGTGCGCTGGCGCTGGCGTGCCATGCGCCGTCGTGCGATCCAAAAACAAACCTCGCGCTACCGGTCCAAACAGCAACGCCGCGGCATGGCCGCGGCGTTTCGTCATCGTCAACGCGCAGAGGTCAGGCCGCGGCGCGGTATTCTTCTTCCGCCTCGAGGTTGATCACGGACGTCGCGAGCTCGGTCAGCGTATGGTCTGTCGCCTCTTCCTCGTCCAGCGTCTCCTGAAGCAGCCTTGCCGCGTCCTGCATGCCGAGCTCCTCGGCCCAGGTGCGCAAGGTGCCGTAGCGGGAGATCTCGTAGTGCTCGACAGCTTGAGCCGCCGCGAGCAGTCCCGCGTCGAGCGCCGGCGCGCCCTTGAAGTCCTTCATGATCTCGGCGCCCTCGTCGGTGATGCCGTTGATGGCCTCGCAGGGCTTGCCGCGCGCCGGCTTGCCCAGCATCTTGAAGATCTGGTCGAGCCGTCTGACCTGGCCCTGGGTCTCGCGCAGGTGCTTGTTGAAGGCCGCCGCCAGGTCCTTCGATTGCGCGGCCTTGGCCATCTTCGGCAGGGTCTTGATGATCTTGTTCTCGGCGAAATAGATGTCCTTCAGCGTCTCCAGAAACAGATCGCTCAGCATCTTCGGCGCCTGACGCGGGCGGCGGACCGCGGTCTTCTTCGTCGTGCGTTTCTTTGCTCGTTTAGCCATACGTCCTCCTCATGAGGTCACACGGGAAGGCACTTCCTTCCTCAATCCTCAGGCCATCAAAGCTCCTTGAACAACGAAAGTTCCAAACGCCGCCGGCGCGCGCGGCGACTGCTCAGGTCGGACGCTTCTGGGGGTCTTCCTGGCGCTGCCGTGCCTCGGTGTTGCGATCGAGCTGCGCCCGCTCGCCGCGGCGCAAGTGGCCGGCCTTCATCACGCCGTAGACCAGGACTCCGCCGAGCACGAAGGCCCCGATGAACCAGAGCCAAAGCATCTGGGCCGAGGCGTGACCGAGGAGCATTCCAATTCCACTGTCGCCCATTGTCATCTCCCGTGATTTCCAAAGCCGCTTTGCTGGGCTAAGTCAGCCCGGCCGCCATCGTTCCTGCGTCCAAGGACCACGCCGACCATGCTCGACTTCGCTTTATCCGCCTTCGTGACGCTGCTGCTGGTGGTTGACCCGGTCGGCCTCGCGCCGGCGTTTCTCGCCGCCACTGGCGGCATGCCCGACAAGGTCAAGCGCACGATCGCGCTGCGCGCGCCGCTGATCGCGGCCTCGATCCTGGTGGTGATCGCGCTGGTCGGAAACTGGCTGCTGCGCCAGCTCGGGATCGGCATCCCTGCCTTCCAGATCGCCGGCGGGCTGCTGCTGTTCGGCGTATCCTACCAGATGATCTTCGGCGATCGCCCGCATCGCGAGGCCCGCGAGGCCGACAAGGCGACCTCCGAGCACGCCTCCGACGTTGCGGTGTTTCCCCTGGCCATCCCGATGATGGCCGGCCCCGGCGCGATCGCGACCACGCTGCTGCTGTCGGGCGATGCTGGCTACGGGACGAAGCTCGCGATCATCATCGCGGTCGTCGTCTCGGTCTGCCTGATCTGCATGCTGTGCTTCGTCTCGGCCCACCTGATCGCGCGCACCCTGGGGCGCACCGGCAATGCCGTGATCTCGCGCGTCCTCGGCATGCTGCTCGCGGCCTATTCCGTTCAGTTCGTGATCAACGGGATTGCGGCTGTCCGGACCAGCCTGTCATAGGGCTGCGATATCAGGTGAATCCATTGATTTTGCCTTCCATTTTGGGGTTTGGCAGGAGCGTCGCCAGTCCGGCGCCGGATCCGGGTCGCTTTCGCTTGCACTGCCATGTTGCTTTGACGTACTTCCGTTCTAACAAGTCGATCGTCGGGAAATCGGGATGTCGATGACAGCGGACGAGCTCGCCAAGAGACAGGCCATCATCGACGCCTGCCTGCGCATGAACGCGCTCGGCATCAACCAGGGCACCTCCGGCAACATCTCTGTCCGGCATGTGGACGGGCTCCTGGTCACGCCGACCAGCGTGCCCTATGAAGCCATGACGCCGGAGCAGATCGTCTTCATGACCATGGACGGCACCCACGCGCCGGATCAGAAGCCGTCGAGCGAATGGCGCTTTCATCGCGACATCCTGAAGTCGCGACCCGACGTCAACGCCGTTGTGCACGCCCATCCGACCTATTGCACCATCCTCGCCATCATGGGCATGGAGATTCCGCCGGTGCACTACATGATTGCGGCGGCTGGCGGCGACAGCATCCGCTGCGCACCCTATGCGACCTTCGGAACCGTCGAGCTGTCCGACCATGCGGTGCGGGCCCTGGAGGGCCGGCTCGCCTGCCTGCTCGACCACCACGGCATGATCGCGATCGGCAAGACGCTGGACAAGGCGATGTGGCTGGGCGTCGAGGTCGAGACGCTGGCGCGGCAGTATCACGGCTGCCTCCAGATCGGGAAGCCGCCATTGCTTCCGAGCGACGAGATCGAGCGGGTCCGCCAGCGCATGGCCGGCTACGGCCTGTCCGAAGGTTAGGGCAGGGCATAAAGTGTTCGTGCGGATCAGGCATCTCGTCGATCGCAAGGGAACGAACCGCACCATGGTTCGGCTGCGCGCCCTCTTGCGCAGCAACGAGTTCTACCTGATCCCGCTGTCGCTGGTGATCGGCACGCTCGCCGGGGCGATCGTGACGCTGATGGCCGAGATCGCGCAGATCGCACATGTGGTGATCTACGGCATCCCCATCGACGTGCGCCTCTCGTCCAACGCCTATGTCAGTCCCTTCGCCGCGCTGATCGCCCCTGCGCTCGGCGGGCTCGCGCTCGGCATCATGGAATGGTCGCGGCGGCGGATGAAGATCTCGAGCGCGGTCGACCCGATCGAGGCGAACGCGCTGCGCGGGGGCAATCTGTCGATGCGCGACAGCGTGGTGGTGTCGAGCCAGACGCTGATTTCCAACGGCTGCGGCGCTTCGGTCGGGCTCGAGGCCGGCTACACCCAGATCGGCTCGGGCATCGCCTCGCTGTTCGGCAAGTTCTTCAACCTGCGCCGCAACGATCTTCGCCTGATGGTCGGTTGCGGAGCCGCCGCGGCGATTGCGGCGGCGTTCGGCGCCCCGATCACCGGTGCCTTCTATGCCTGCGAGCTGATCGTCGGCGTCTATTCGGTCGGCAGCGCGGCGCCGATCCTGGCCGCCTCGCTTGCGGGCGCGCTGACCGCGCAATGGCTGGGCGGTGCGCCGTACTCGCTGGAGATCCCCAAGGTCAGCGCCGTCGGCGTCGAGCAATATCTGGCGCTGATCGGGCTCGCTCTCGTCACCAGCGGCGTCGGTATCGCCGTGATGCGATCCTCGCCGAACTTCGAGCGCCTGTTCGCCTGGCTGCCGGTCTGGCTGCGACCGGTGTTCGGCGGCCTCATCGTCGGTGGCTTCGCCATCGTCACGCCGCAGGTGCTGGCGGCCGGCCACGGCGCCATGGTGCTCGATCTGTTTCACGAGATGGCGATCGGCACCATCGCGCTGATCATCGCCCTGAAGGTGACGGCGTGTCTGATCTCGCTCGCCTCGGGCTTCCGCGGCGGCCTGTTCTTCGCTTCGCTGTTCGTCGGCAGCCTGATCGGTAAGTTCTTCGCGGCGGTGCTGCTCCTGATCAGCCCGAACTTCGTGATCGATCCGCTGGTCGCGATGCTGACGGGCATGGCGACGCTCGGCGTCGCCATCGTCGGCGGGCCCCTGACCATGTCGTTCCTCGTGCTCGAGATGACGCGCAACGTCGACGTCACCGCCGTGGTGCTGGCCGGCTGCATCGTCACCTCGATCTGCGTCCGCTTCATGTTCGGCCATTCCTTCTCGACCTGGCGCCTGCATTTGCGCGGCGAGACCATCCGTAGCGCCAACGACGTCGGCTGGCTGCGCAACCTCACCGTCGAGCGCCTGATGCGCTCCGACGTCGGCAAGGTGCCCTCGACTACCACGATCGCGGCCGTGCGCCGCGAATTCGTGCTGGGCTCGCGGCCGGGCGTCGTCATCGTCAACAATGCCGACGAATATGTCGGCCTCGTCCTGCTGCCCGACCTGTTCTCCAGCGACCTCGATACCATCGCCGACGACATCCAGGTGATCGAGCTCGCCCGCCTGATCGACATCGTCTTGATCCCCGAAATGAACGTGAAGTCGGCGATGGCGGTGTTCGACGAAGCCGAGGCCGAGATGCTGGCGGTGGTGGATTCCACCGACAGCCGCAAGGTGGTCGGCTTCCTCACCGAAAACTTCGCCCGCCGCCGCTATGTCGAGGAGATCGACAAGGCGACGAGGGGCGTGCTGGGCGCGCTGTCGTAACGCGCTGGCCGTCTACCGGCCCGGTTGAGGCGGAGCCGCGACGAGGCAGGCCACAATCCGGCGGACCAGCGGCAGCACCAGGAGCAGCGTCGGGAAGGCGACGAGCCACGACAGCCCCCAGGCACCAGGCCAGGTCGCCAGGAACGCCGGGGTTGGGCCGAGGCTCCGGAGCGTGGAAATGACCGAGACTACGGCGGTCATGAGGATGGACAGCACGAACGGCATTACGATCGGCGCATAGCGCGCCGGCAGTTTGCGAACCACAATCATCTGGTTTCTCTTGGGAAAGGACGCGTCGATCACGTTGAACCCTTAAAATGGCATCGATCCCGACGGCGTCGGTTGATGCGTTGGTTCACGTAAAACGCTTACGGCAGCCGGAAAACGGCGCGGCTGTTCATTATCCGCTCAGGTTGGCTGGTGCAAGCTGGGACGTGGCCGTTCGGTTTACAATCGTTCAAAGCGTGGCAGATTGCCGCGAACATGAAACCATCTCAATGGTTTGCGCGTTACGGACTGTTTGCTTATTTAATTCTTGGGCGAGAACAGAGGAAGATCAAGATGAGTGATGGACCGATGAAATCCGCAGCCGGCCGCAGCGCGGTCCTGGCCGCGTTCGCAAGCGTGGCGCTGCTCGCAGCCTCGGTGTCGCCCTCGGCTGCGGCATCCCAGGGGTCGGCGGTGGCGGCAAAGGCTGCAGCAGCAAGCCAGGCTTCCTCCGACGTCACCGATTTCAGCGCCGCCCGGCGTCGCTATTACCGGCGCGGGCCGAACGCCGCAGGCCTTGCCTTCATGGGCGCTGCCGCGGGTATCATCGGCGGGGTGATCGCCGAGCAGCGGCGCCGCGACTATTACGAGAACCGCTATTATTACGGCCCGCGGCCCTATTACGGCGGTCCCGGCTATTACGGTGGCGGCGGCTATTACGGCGGCGGTAGCCCCTTCTATTACGATCCGGGCTACTGAGCGGCTGTTTTCCACGCTGCCCGGAATGGGTTGTCCGAAAGGGGCGGTGCTTTGCGCCGCCCCTTTTTTGATGCCGGGCTGCGCAATCATGCTGTGTCGGCCCGTTGTCAATTCGCTCGCGCAAAAATATTCCACTTTACCGAAATTCGGAAATGTCGTATATCCCCCTTATCCCGGCTCATCTTGAGGGGCGATCACGTCGTCGTCTTGTTCGCGAGCCGGGTTTGCGGTGGACGCGGCAGTGTCGGGCGCGAAAGGTGCGGGCAGGGAGGGTAGTCCCCGGTGAGCTCGAAACCGCGCGCGGACGAACGACGCTGCTAGGTTCGTCTCGTCTGTAAGTTTCCGGCTTCGTCGACGGGGCTCGGGAAAACTGCGGCGAAATGGCGGGCCGTGCGTACGGCAAAACCGTGTGGTCCTGACCGTCGTTGCCACGGTCAAGCTCTTGCGGAAGCGGCATATCGCGCCAACCGGCGCGGGTGTCGGTGAATTCCGCGAGGGCGAGGGAGGCCAGAAGGAAGGTTCGGCTCCCGGGAGAGCACGGCATAAGCCGTCCGACCACCGCGCAGGGAAGGTCGAGTGATCGGCACCACCTGTATGCTGCTGTGCGGTTTTCTCTGCGTGTGCTTTCGCGCAGCGGACCGCGGGTGCCTGTCGGCACCCGGCCTTCCCTGCGCCCTTGTGTCCTCGAAATCTGTCAGAATGTGGCAACGGGCGGTTGGATCAGAACCGCCCGTTGCCGGAACTGAGCCCGTTGCGCCCAAAGGCGACAGAGCCTGCAAAAGAGCAAGGGACAGCTCCGGTGTCTTCCTCAACCCGAACAGTTGCAAGGGCTGCGAGCCCGTACCAGGCAAGGAAGGGAGTGGATGATGACACAAAGCGATCTGGTTGTCGTCGGCATCGATGTCGCCAAGGATAAGATTGATGCGTGCATTCGGTCCGTAACGGAGCGGAAGACTTGTCCAGCGACCGCGCCGGGGCGACGGAGTTTGATTGCATGGCTTCGCAAGCATCGGGTCGGCAAGGCGGTGATGGAGGCCAGCGGTGGCTACGAGCGTGTCTGGACCAAGGCGTTGCGCCAAGCAGGTCTGGAAGTGCGGATCGTCGATCCCAAACGGGTTCGTCACTTCGCGGAATCGGCGGGACGCCTTGCGAAAAATGACAAGATCGACGCGGAGATGATCGCCTGGTTCGCCGAGACATTTAGCGAGGCTCCCAGCCAGGTCGACGATCCCGCCCAAGAGGAGATGAAGGCACTGGTGAAGGGACGTCAGAGCTTGATTGACGTCAGAGCTCGTCTGGAAATGCAGAAGGAGCATGAGGCGCCGGCCCTTGTTCGGAAGGCTCGTGCGCGTCTTCTTAAGAAGCTGGCTGAGGAAATCGCGGTGGTCGAGACCGCGATTGCTGCGACGATCGAGGCAACGCCGGATTTTGCCCGGCGCGCCGAAATCATCCAGAGCGTACCAGGCTTTGCAGAGGGGACTGCAATGGCGCTGCTTGGAGGAGTGCCGGAGCTAGGGCAGGTGAGCGACGAAATCGCCGCCGCGTTAGTGGGCGTTGCTCCTTATGACGACGATAGCGGCAAACGTCGTGGCGAACGCTGCATCAAGGGTGGACGCCGCTGGGTACGAAATGCTCTCTACATGCCCTGCGTTGGCGCCGCGACGCTGAACAATCCGGTGTTCAAGGCCTTCTATGAACGCCTGATTGCCAAAGGCAAGCCGCCAAAGGTCGCACTCGTTGCCTGCATGCGCAAGCTGATCATCATCCTCAACACCATGATCGCTCGCGACGAGAAGTGGGATCCGAAACGATACAAGGTGGCCTGACGAGCGCCTCTATCATGCGCTCGGAACTCGGCCGAGCGCATGCCAAGCCCAAAGACCGGCGATCAGACGGGGTCAAGGCCGTCAGCCGCCGAAGGCGGGGGTGCGTAAGCACCAGCCTTGAGCCCGTCTGATCGCAGGTCTACTTCCCTCCCAGTTGCTCTTGGATTTTAGAGGGTCGCGAGACAAAGCAAAGCTCGGGCGAAACGCGCCGCGAGGCTGCGAGGCCATGTCTATCACCACACATTCGGTGTCATCGCCCGCCTTGTGCGCGATTGCGACTAGGATCGGGCGATCCAGTATTCCAGAGGCCGCAGTGATTGAACCGAGAGGGCGCGGCATACTGGGCGGATTCAACCGGTCGAGCCGGGGCATGACAGCGCCGCTTGGAGAAGCGGACCGTCGCCTCATACGCAGTCATTGCGAGGGGCGCTGGCGACGAAGCAATCCAGATCTCGGGTGGGCAAAGCGCAAGCGTGCCCACGCATTTGTTGCTTATGGAGGGAGATCGTGGGCACGGCGCAAGTGCGCCTTTGTCCGCCCGACAGCACTGTCCGTGCTGTCGCTACGAAGCTCCCGCTCGAACCGGCGCCTCATCTTGGCGAGGTCATGATCGACGGCTGCGTTGCGCAGCATCGGATTGCGTTCGACGCCGCTTTGCTCGACGTATCCGGGAGACGACAGCACCAAGGAACTGGCGAGCAGCAGGGCCGTTGCGAGAATGGTCATGTCCCCATTCATGGACCCAAATGCGGCCATTTGTTGCCGGCGTCGGCCGATGGCTTTTGAGTTGGCGTGTGCAAGCCCAATGCTATGGTGCGGCAGGGCCTCAATTTGACAATGACGAGGATAGTCCAGTGGCTGATGTTCATCCCGCGGCGGGCAAGCAGGCTTCGCCGGACGCGCTCACCAATATTCCGCGGCTGGTGACGGCCTATTTCGCGGGCAAGCCCGATGTCGCCGATCCCGCGCAGCGGGTGGCGTTCGGCACCTCCGGCCATCGCGGCACCTCGTTCAAGAACACCTTCAACGAGGGCCACATCCTCGCGACCACGCAGGCGATCTGCGATTATCGACAGGAAAAGGGGCTCACAGGCCCGCTCTTCATCGGCATCGACACCCACGCCTTGGCCGAGCCGGCGCTCGCGAGCGCGGTCGAGGTGTTCGCCGCCAATGGCGTCGACATCATGATCGACAAGGACGGCGGCTACACGCCGACGCCCGTCATCTCGCACGCAATCCTCACCCACAACAAGGGCCGCAGCAGCGGCCTTGCCGACGGCGTCGTCATCACGCCCTCGCACAATCCCCCCGAGGACGGCGGCTACAAGTACAATCCGCCGCATGGCGGCCCGGCCGACACCGACGTCACGGGCGTCGTCGAGAAGCGCGCCAATGCCTACCTCGCCGACAATCTCAAGGGCGTGAAGCGCATCGACTATGCGAAGGCGCGCAAGTCTTCGAACGTCCACGCCTATGACTTCGTCACGCCCTACGTCGCCGATCTCGGCGACGTCGTCGATCTCGATCTGGTCAAATCCGCCGGCATCAACATCGGCATCGATCCGCTCGGCGGCGCCGCCGTGCACTATTGGCATCCGATCATCGACCGTTACGGCCTGAAGGCGACGGTCGTGAACGAGGCGATCGACCCGACCTTCCGCTTCATGACGGTGGATTGGGACGGCAAGATCCGCATGGACTGTTCCTCGCCTTATGCGATGGCGAGCCTGATCGGGATGCGCGACCGCTTCGACGTCGCCTTTGCCAACGACACCGACGCCGACCGCCATGGCATCGTGACGCGGTCCGGCGGCCTGATGAATCCGAACCATTATCTGGCGACCGCGATCTCCTATCTGTTCGCGCATCGTCCGAGCTGGAGCAAGGATGCCGCGATCGGCAAGACCGTGGTGTCGAGCTCGATCATCGATCGCGTCGCCAGGAAGCTCGGCCGCAAGCTGGTGGAGACGCCGGTCGGCTTCAAATGGTTCGTCGATGGCCTCCTCACCGGCGGTTTCGGCTTCGGCGGCGAGGAGAGTGCAGGGGCCTCGTTCCTGCGCCGCAACGGCACGGTGTGGACGACCGACAAGGACGGCGTCATCCTCGGCCTGCTCGCCGCAGAGATCATGGCCAAGACCGGCCGCGATCCCAGCCAGCTGTTCGGCGAGCTCACCGCCGAGTTTGGTATGCCGCATTACGCCCGCATCGACGTCGCCGCGACCGGGCCGCAGAAGAACATCCTGAAATCCGTCACGCCCGAGCAGCTCGGCCTCAAGGAGCTCGCCGGCGACCCGGTCCGCTCAACACTCAGCAAGGCGCCGGGCAACGGCCAGCCGTTCGGCGGCATCAAGGTCGAGACCGATTTCGGCTGGTTCGCGGCGCGGCCGTCCGGCACCGAAGACGTCTACAAGATCTACGCCGAAAGTTTCCGCAGCACCGAGCATTTGAAGCGGATCCAGGAAGAGGCCCAAGCGGGTTTGGCAAAGGTGTTCGGGGCGTAAGTGTCAACCGGCCGCTCCTCTTACCCTCCCCTGGAGGGGGAGGGTCGATCGCGCGTAGCGCGAGCGGGGT
>NZ_CAKZJO010000089.1 GCF_936943645.1 uncultured Bradyrhizobium sp.
GCCGGGCCGGCCTTGCGCGTGATCATCGCCAGCGGGAAGTTCCATGGCGTGATCGCGCCAACCACGCCAACCGGCTGACGCGTGACGACCAGGCGCCGGTCGGCCATGTGCGGGGTCAGCACTTCGCCGCGCACGCGCCGCGCCTCTTCGGCAAACCATTCGAGGAACGCTGCGGCATAGGCGACTTCGCCCTTGGCCTCGGCCAGCGGCTTGTAGCGCTCGGCCTGGGCCTTGGCCGAGGCGGCCTGGGCGGCGGCGCTGTCGTAGGCGGCCTGGTACGGCGCCGGGTCGATCTGGTACAGCTGCTGGCCGGCCTTGACTTCGCCGCCCTCGGTGAACAGGCGCTTGAGGATGATGCCGTTGACCTGCGGACGCACCTCGGCCACGCGGTAGGCGCTGACGCGGCCCGGCAGCTCGGTTGCGATCGGCACCGGCTGCGCCTTGAGGGTCACCACCGACACCTTGGGGGGCGGCGGCGCCGGCGGCGGCGGCGTCACCGAGCGCGCGATCCAGCTCATCGCACTGCTCACCGTGCTGTCGATCGCGCCGTCGATCCTGATCATGATGACGTCGTTCACGCGCATCGTCGTCGTGCTGTCGCTGCTGCGCACCGCGATGGGCACGGCGACCGCGCCGCCGAACTCGGTGATCATCGCGCTCGCCATGTTCCTCACCTTCTTCGTGATGGGACCGGTGCTGCAGAAATCCTACGACGACGGCATCCGCCCGCTCGTCGCCAACCAGATCAGCGTCGAGGACGCGTTGCAGCGCGCTTCGGTCCCCCTGCGCGGCTTCATGCAGAAGAACGTGCGTGAGAAGGATCTCAAGCTGTTCCTGGATCTCTCGGGCGAGCCGCCGCCGGCCACCCCCGACGACCTCGCGCTCCGCATCCTCGTGCCCTCCTTCATGATCTCGGAGCTGAAACGCGCCTTCGAGATCGGCTTCCTGTTGTTCCTGCCCTTCCTGATCATCGACCTCGTCGTCGCCTCCGTGCTGATGTCGATGGGCATGATGATGCTGCCACCGGCAACGATCTCGCTGCCGTTCAAGCTGATCTTCTTCGTGCTGGTCGACGGCTGGTCGCTGGTGGCGGGAAGCCTGGTGCAGAGTTACGGAGGCTGAGGCAGGGCTTCGAGCCCGCATCCCCACCGCCCTCCGCGATCGTCTCCGCTCCCTCCCCGTCATTGCGAGGAGCTCAGCGACAAAATTGCGGAGCAATTTTGCGCAGATGCGACGAAGCAATCCAGACTGCCGCCGCGGAAAGATTCTGGATTGCTTCGCTGCGCTCGCAATGACGGGGATGGAGCGGCAGCTCGCCTCTCAAAACGCAATCCGCGTCCCCGGCAACAGCTCGCGGCTAGATCAGTGTCTCGTACAAATCCTTCCAATCCGGATTGACGCTTTCGATCAGCGTCAGCTTGTCCGCCCGGCTGCCGCCCTTGATCTGCTTCTCACGCGTGATGGCGTCGATCATGGTGTCGTGCAGTTCGTACCAGACAAGAATCTTGCACCCGTATTTCGCCGAGAATCCCCTCACCAGACCTTCACGATGCTCGAAGGCCCGACGCGGTGGATTGGATGTGACACCGGTGTAGATCGTCCCGTTGCGGCGATTGGCGAACATGTACACGCATGGCTGCTTCATGATCGTACCCGGCTGAGGAGAGCTCATACGTAGCACAACCGGCCGATCGTTGCGAGCTGCCAGAACGGTGATTGCGAAAATATCCGCTCTCTCCCCGTCATTGCGAGGAGCCCTTGCGACGAAGCAATCCAGACTGCCGCCGCGGAAAGATTCTGGATTGCTTTGCTCCGCTCGCAATGACGGAGAATGCGGCGGCATCACGGGCCGCCCCGCGGGGCGGTCGGCCCTACCGCGTCATCTTGATCTGCCGCACGACCGGGATCGTCGGCAGCGAGCCGGTGTGCTCGGCTTCGTCCTTGGCCTGCGGCGAGCCGGGCGCGCGGGCGGTGGCGTCGGGGAAGCGCTGCTTCATCTCGCGCAGGAAGCCGTCGAGCGTGTCGACGCTGGCGGCGAGCTTGGCGATCTCGGCGAATTCGGCGCTGGAGGCCGCGGCCGGCTTGCTGGCGATGTCGAAGGCGAGACGGTCGGCGCTCTCGCTCATCAGCGGCGCGTATTTCTCGCGGAAGCGCGACAGGCCGATCGAATCGTCGGCGAGCGCATAGCCGACGGCGGCGCGGATGATGTCGCTCTTCTCCACCGTGTTGAGCGGCTTGAAGTCGCGGAAGCGCTCGCCGTAATAGAGTTCGATCTGCTCGGCGGACTCGCGCCAGCGCCGCGCCGCCCAGAAGATGTCGGAGCGCAGGCGAAGCACTTCGCGCCCGGAGACGTTGGAGACGATGTCGAGCGCGAGGTCGTGACGGCCGACGTCGCTCTGCGCGCGCGCTTCCAGAAGCAGGCGCTGCTGCCTGAGCTCGCCGGAGAGGTCGCTGATGCGGCTCGCGCGCAGCGCGGAGATCGCCATGTCCGGCTTGCGGTTGGCGAGATAGATCATGGAGAGGCGCGCGGCGACCTGGGCACGCGCAGCGCCCTCGAGGCGGTGATCGACCTGGTATTGCAGGAGCTCGGCGGCCTGATCGAGCAGGTCGATCGAGGCGAGACGGTCGGCGAGCCGGCGGATCAGCTCGTCGCCGCGGCGACCGATCGGCGTCAGCTCGCGGAATTCGTAGAACATCCCGAGCGCCTCGACCGGCGGCAGCTCGTCGCCCTTCGGCCCCAGGAAAATCTGCGTGAACAGCTCGGAGGCGAGATCCTGCGCCTGACGCGAGGCTTCCGCGTTGGGCTGCAGCCGCGTCGCGGTGCGCGCCGCTGTGAGCGCGTCGCGGTAGCGCCCGCTGTCGGCATACATCCGCGACAGCATCTGAAGCGTCTTGACCTCGATGGAGTCGCCGCGCCAGGTCATGGACAGGGTCTCGAGCTCGCGCAGCGCGTCTTCCTTGCCGATCTCGTCGCGCTTCTGCCGCAGCGCGACCTCCAGCTGCTTGGCCTCGGCCGCGGCCGGCCGATCGGCCGAAGCGGCTGCGAACTTGTAGTCGTCGAGCGCGTCCTTGTCGTGGCCGAGCGCCTCGGCGAGCCGGCCGCGCAGCACGGCGAAGCCGGGCGCGGCCTCCGGCGAGACGCCGACCACTTCGAGCTCGCTGCGGCGCTTGGAGGCGCCGGCGTAGTCCTTCACCTCGAGCGAGGCGCGCATCGCGTCCATCGTCACGATGCGCTGGATGTCGAGCGGCAGCGAGGCGATGGCGAATTCGACGTTCTTGAACTTCTCGCGCGCGTCCGCCCATTTGCCCTGGCGCGCATAGGCGAGCGCCTTCCAGAGCTGGGAATCGTGGCTGTTGCCGATCACGGGATTGGCGAGGTCCTTCAGGCCCTGTGCCGGCCGGCCGATCAGGATGCTGGCGATCGCGTGCATGATCAGCGCGCCGCTCTCCTCCTTGTTGAGCGGATCGCTCAACATCAATTCGGTGACGGCCTTGGCCTCGTGATACATCGCGCGCGACATGTAGAACTGCGCGAGATCGAGCCGCGGCAGCGAGCGCAGCGCCGGTTCGACGTTGGAGATGGCCGTGATCAGATCACTCTGACGCACCATGAAATTTTCCGATTGGCCCTTGCGCCAGCCTTCCGGGCTGAACACCGGGCGCACCGCGGTCGGCGCTCGCTCGGCCGAGATGTCGACCGGCGACAGCGTCAGTCCGCCCTTCTTGCCGAGGATCACCTTGTCGAGGCCGACCTCGACGCCGACATCGTCGGAGTTCGGCCGGATCGCGATGCCGTGCGCGGATTCCAGCAGCGAGAGATCGACTAGGTCCTGCCGCTTGATGAAGCCGCGCACCGGGCGCTGCGCGGTGACGACATAGAGCGTGTCGCCGGCATCAGGGTCGGTGAGCTTGTGCAGCTGGCCCGGATTGGCGAAGGGGATCGCGATGTTGGCGAGCGCGGGGTCGGTGATGTTGCGCGACATCATCAACGGCAGCGGCGTCGTCTGGATCTTGTCGGCGAGCGTCAGCAGCCAGTTGGTTTCCTTGCCGACCTCCTCGCTCGCCAGCGAGTAAACCAGCGGGCGGGTGAGACGGATACGCACCGCCTGCCCCTTGTCGAGCGGGATGCGGCCGACCTCGCCGATCATTGCGCCGCCCCTGGTGCGGATCGCCTCGACGTCGATCGGCTTCGGCGTGTCGAACACCAGCCACACCGTATCACCGCGGCGGAACGACGCCGCAGGCGTTGTGACGGGAATCGGGAACGTCACGCGCAAGCCGTCGCTGTCGCGGCGCGCATCGACGCTGGCGATGGTCGGCTGCGGCGCAGGCTTGGTGGCTTCCTTGGTGGCTTCCTTGACCGGCTCCTTCGCGGCCTCTTCGGCAGGCGCGGGCTTGGCCGGTGCAGCCGAAGCTTCGGCAGGCGCCGGCTTCGCAGCTTCCTTCGCAACGTCCTTGGCAACGTCCTTGGCAACGTCCTTGGGCGCTTCTTTGGGCGCTTCCGGAACGTGCGCAGCCTCAGTCGCGGGCGCCGGCGCCGGCTTCGGCGCTTCCGCCTGCGGCATCGCGGCGGGTGCTTCCGGCTTCACCTCGGGCTTTGCGTCAGGCTTGGCGTCGGGCTTCGCGTCAGGCTTCACCTCGATCTTGGCTTCGCGCGCGATCGTCTCGGACGTCGGCGGCGCGATCTCGCGATGGGCGTCCTTCGGCTTCTCGGCCGCGGGCTTCTCGGGAGCCGGCGCCGGCCCGTGACCTCCGGGCTTCATCTGCGCGATCGCCGCCTCGGGCGTCGCGGCGGCCTTGCCCCGGTCGGGCTGGAAGGAGACGTCAACGACGTAGTTCTTCTCGTCGCGGAACGAATGCACGTCGGAATCGCCGATCAGCGCGATCTCGACATTGGTCTGGTCGATGTCCGCCTTCTGCTTGATCGAGGCGACGTTGGGCGGCGCGGCGACGACCGCGTCCGCCAGATCGAAATTGAGATTGGCGTTGAAGGCGAGCGTGAGCTTCTGCTCGTTCAGCACCGAGGACACGCCGACGCCGTCGGGCATCTCGAACACGAAGCGCACGAAGGTCGGCTGCACCGAGGCACGCACGCGGATCTGCGGACGCTTCTTGCTCTCGGCCGCGGCGCGCTGGGCGCGCAGCGCGCGCTCGGCCACACGGGCGCGCTCGGCGAGCTCCTTGACCACGTCCATGGGCAGGCTCGGCGGCGCACCTTTCCAGCCCTCGGGCAGGAGGTCGACGAAGGTGCGTTCGCCGGCGTTCATGGTGTTGACGGTGACACGCCGCGCCAGCGACAGGCGGATGGCGCCGCCGTCGGGATCGCGGCGCGCGGAATTGACGTAGTCGGGCGCGCCTTCCGGCACACGGTCGACGGGAACGTCGACGGGCCGGTCGAAGCGGATGATGAGGATGGAGCCCGCGGTCGTCACCTCGGAAGGCACGTCCTCGCCGAGCTTGATGACAAGACGGGCAAAGCCGCCGCCGGCCGAAAACGTCGCCTCACCCCTGACCGGATCAGCCGCCCGGCTGGGTGCACCGAGGCCGATCAGCGCGCAGACCGCCAGCACGCCTACGCTGCGGACATGACGCGACAGCCCCGGCGCCAAAGCGCGGGCTCGCGACCACAATCCATCGGCAGCCTCTAGCGCCATTGGCGGCATGTCTTCCGTTTCGACGGGTCTACGCCGGCACTGGTACCGGCCCCTGCCCTCGACTTTAAGGTTTTGCCAATTAAGGACTTCTTAAGTATGAGCCCTCAATTCGGCTTTTGCGTCGGCTTGCCGTCGATCTTGGGCAGATCGGCTGCCGAGGCCGACTGATCGCCGCCGCCATTGGCACGGCGGGCCATCTCGACGGTCAGCTTCTCGGCCGCTTCCGGCGACATTAGTCCCATGATGTCCGACATCTTGCGTGGCGCGATCGCCGAGGCGATCTCGATCAGCACGCCCATCTCGAGCCGGTCGAACACCCGTGCGGCGTCCTTGGGCTTCATGCCCTCGTACATGGTCACGAGGCCCTTCATGCGCTGGGCTTCGGCGGCCTTCTGCTCGGCCTGCGTGGCGGTGATGCGGGTTTCCACCGCCTTCATCTCCTCGACCTTGCCTTCGATGCGCTTCTCGGCCGATTTGAGCAGGCTCTCGCGGATGTCGATCTCGCGCTGGCGGGCCTCGATCTCCTGGCGGCGCGCCTGCAACCGCTCGAGGATCGCGCGCTCGGAGGCCGAGACCTGCGGCTGGCCTTCCTCGATCTTGACCGGGGTGCCGCCCTCGGGCTTGGTCTCGGGCGCGGCGGGCTTGGGCGCCTCCTTCGGCGCGCCATGGGTCGAGCCGGTGATGATCTCCGGCTCTTCGCGGCCGGTCGGGAAGTTCAGATTTTCCTGCGCCCAGGATTTCTTGGTCTGGTTCGGCTTGTAGTCGAAGACATAGCCGCCATTGATCACGAGGCCCGCCACCTTCAGCGTGGCAAGGCCCGCGACGGCCACCAGGACGACCGGGATGACGCGGATGTTACGAAAGGACTTCATACCCTGACTTCATGCGGCAAGAACTTCATGCGGCAAGCCCGTTGGATCGTCGGCGCTCGGAGAAGGCTTCGGCCGCAGCCGCCACCGCCTTCGCGGTCGAGGGCTTCGGCGCGGGCGCGGCAACCGGTTCCGGATTGGTGACGGGGCGCGCAGCGATCGCGATCTTGGACAGGCGCCGCACCACGTTGTCGGCTTCGCCGAGCTGCTTGTAGAGCTGGTCCGACATCTGCGTCGCCGCGGCAAGCTGGCTGCCGAGATTTTCGTTGACGTCGCGCACGGCGAGCTTCAGCCCGCCGATCGCGCGCTCGGCGATTTCGGTTGCGGTGATCAGCTCGCCGATCACCGCCTTCAGCGAATGCTCGTCCGCCTTCAGCCGCGTCAGGCGCTTGTTGAGCATGACGCAATAGACGATCGTCAGCATCAGCAGGATAGCCACCAGCGTCTCGATCGCCATTCCCAGGGAGTGGTTCATGGGGCCTCCATCATCTTGTTCTGCTCGTCCACCTTCTCGAACATCGCAAGTGTCGTACTTGGCTTGCGCAAGGGTTTCGTCACGCGGATCGCGACGCGGTCGCCGACCCGGCCCATCCGCCCCTCGGTCAGCGTGACGTCGCCGCAGCGCACGGTGACGTTGGCATCCGCGCGCATGTCCAGCGGCAGCGTGTCGCCGACCTTGAGCCGCATCAGCTGCTTGAGCGGGATGTCGGCCTCGTAGAGCACGGCGTCGACGGCGATCTCGGCCTGCACGATCTCGGTGGCGAAATGGCCTTCCCAGACCGGATCACGGCCGAACTTTTCGCCCATGAACATCTGGAGCAGGACGCCCCGGATCGGCTCGATGGTCGCATAGGGCAGCAGCAGCTCGACATTGCCGCCGCGGTCTTCCATGTCGATGCGCAGGCGCACCAGGATCGCGGCATTGGCGGGACGGCTGATCGCGGCGAAACGCGGATTGGTCTCGAGCCGGTCGATCGTGAAGGTCACCGGCGACAGCGGCCGGAACGCCTGCTCGGCATCGGCCAGCACCACCTCGACCAGCCGCTTGACCAGCTCGGTCTCGATCGTGGTGTAGGGCCGGCCCTCGATGCGGAGCTGGCTGGTGCCGCGGCGACCGCCGAGCAGCACGTCGATCATCGAATAGATCAGGTTGGAATCGACCGTCGCCATGCCGAAGTTTTCCCACTCCTCGGCCTTGAAGACGGTGAGGACGGCGGGCAGCGGGATCGAGTTCATGTAGTCGCCGAAACGCACCGAGGTGATGCGGTCGAGCGAGACTTCGACGTTGTCGGAGGTGAAATTGCGCAGGGAGGTCGTCATCAGCCGCACCAGGCGGTCGAAGACGATTTCGAGCATCGGCAGACGCTCGTAGGAGACCATCGCCGAATCGATGATGGCGCGGATGCCGGAATGGTCGTCCAGCGTGACGTCGCCGACGGTGAAGCCGAGGAGATTGTCGATCTCCTCCTGCGACAGCACCCGCTCGCCGGAATTCTTGCCGCTGCCGAGATCGCGGCTGCCGTCCTCGACCATGGCCGCCCATTGCAGGGCCATGGTCTCGGATAGTTCGTTTTCGGCAGCGGCCTTTGCGGCCTCCGCGGGATCCTCGGAATCGAGCGACGCCTCCCATTGGGCGGCAATCGCATCCTGGTCCATTTGCTCGTTGCCGGCCATGACGCTAGCCCGTGCCCTTCCGCAGCGTCTTCACTGGATCACGACTTCCTTGAACAGCACCGCGCTGACCTGGATCGGGGCGACCGCCGCGTTGACGCGCTTGGTCAGCTCCTCCTTGAGGCGGAAGATGCCGGCGGAACCGTTGAGGTCGGAGGGACGCAGCTCGCGCACATAGGTCTGGAAGATGTCGGTGACGCGCGGCATCGTCGGCTTGATCGCCTCGATCTGCTTCTCTTCCTTCAGCTCCAGCACGATCTTCAGACGCAGATATTGCACGCGTTCGCCGGGCGCACCGGCGAGGTTGACCATCATGTCGGGAACGTCGACGAAGGCCGGCGGCTTCGGCGGAGGCGCGGCCTCGGCATGGTGCTCGTCGTCGCCGTGACGGAAGAAGAAGAACCAGGTCGCAGCACCGCCGCCGAGGATGGCGAGCAGGCCGACGGCCATGATGATGAGCTTCAGCTTGTTCTTCGGCGGAGCGGCTTCCGCGCCCTCGGCGGCTGCGCCGCCTTCTGCTTCATTCTCTGCCATGGTCGCCGCGCCCGGATCTCTCAAAGGGGTCGAAAGAGCGAAGCCTCAAGACAGTGACGCGATACGAATGCCCCGGCGCAATGCGCTCCTCTTCATGGCAAACGCTACGGTAATAATGGTTAACGGAATCTTTCGATTGGGCCTCAGCTAGGAAAAATCTGCCGGGCAAACATGGCTAACAGAACCTTTCTGCCGCCCTCCCGCACCCCCGCAAAATCAATAATCCATTGAAGTAAATGAATTTTTCAGGTTGGCACGGCTTTCGCTGAGAGAGGGCCGAGACCGAACGGTTTGGGAGAACCAGACGGTCTCGTTCACGGGGTCGGCCGAGGCGCTTGGGAGAGCGAAATGGCAGGTCCCACTCAGGGGAGATCACCCGATGCAGAACGCGCTTCTGATCGGCTTGTCACGGCAGATGACGTTGGAACGGCAGATGGATGTCGTCGCCAACAACGTCGCCAATGCCAACACCAACGGCTTCAAGGCCGACCATTCGCTGTTCGAGGAGTACCTCAACTCGAACGCGCGTGAGGACAATTTCATCGGCGCGGACCGCCGGGTCTCCTATGTGCAGGACCGCGGCACCTACCGCGACATCGGCCAGGGGCCGATGGAGATGACCAAGAACCCGCTCGACATGGCGATCAGCGGCAACGCCTATTTCGCTGTGCAGGCCAATGGCGGCGAGATGTTCACCCGCGACGGCAAATTCTCGCTCAACTCGACCGGCCAGCTCGTCACCTCGGACGGCAATCTGGTGCTCGGCACCGGCGGCCCGATCACCTTCCAGCCGACCGACCACGACATCAACGTCGCGCCCGACGGCACCGTCACTGTGCTCGAAGGCACCGCCAAGACCGACTCGATCCGCGGCAAGATCCGCATGGCCTCGTTCGACGATCCGACCAAGCTGACCAAGCTCGGCGCCAATCTCTACAGCGCCGGCTCCGCCACCCAGCAGGCCGACGCCAAGTCCACCGTGCAGCAGGGCTATATCGAGAAGTCGAACGTGAATTCGGTCGGCGAGATGACCCGCATGGTCGAGGTCATGCGCAGCTACACCGCCATCGCCAACCTGCTCCAGCAGCAGAGCGACCTCCACAAATCGGCGATCGAGAAGCTCGCCGACGTTCCGGCCTGATTAGGAGAGAACTGACATGCAGGCGCTTCACACCGCAGCGACCGGAATGGCGGCACAGGAACTCAACGTTCAGGTGATCTCCAACAACATCGCGAACCTGCGCACCACCGGCTTCAAGAAGCAGACGGCGGCGTTCCAGGACCTGATCTACGAGCATGTGCGCCGCGTCGGCGCGCAGGCCTCGGACCAGGGCACCATCCTGCCCGTCGGCGTCGACATCGGCGGCGGCGTCAAGACCGTCGGCACGCCGCGCAGCATGACGCAGGGCACCCTGTCGCAGACCGGCAACGATCTCGACCTCGCGATGTCCGGCGAAGGCTTCTTCAAGATCCTGATGCCCGACGGCACCTACCAGTACACCCGCGACGGCACCTTCCAGATGGACAATCAGGGCCGCGTCGTCACCGCCCAGGGCAACCCGGTGCAGCCGACGATCACGATCCCGAACAACGCCTCCGGCATCTCGGTGAGCGAGCAGGGCCAGGTCTCGGTGACATTGCCGGGCTCGTCGACCTCCTCGATCGTCGGCCAGATCGGCGTGACCCGCTTCATCAACAAGGCCGGCCTGCAGCCGGTCGGCAGCAACCAGTTCACCGAGACCCCCTCGTCCGGCCCGCCGCAGGACGGCACCGCGAACTCCGAGGGCTACGGCAAGATCACCCAGGGCAGCCTCGAGCAGGCCAATGTCGACGTCGTCTCGGAAATGAGCGACCTGATCGCCGCGCAGCGCGCCTACGAGATGAACGCCAAGGTGATCAGCGCTGCCGACCAGATGATGCAATCGACCACGGCGCTGTTCCGCTGAGGTAATGACGATGATCCGCACCGCCCTCGCCACCATCTCCGCCCTTGTCGCGCTGGCCTTACCGGCAGCAGCGGCGGACGACTTCATCGCCTCGCCGACACTGCGCGCGAGCGTCACCGTGACCTCGGACGTGGTGCGGGTCGGCGATCTCATCGACAATGCCGGATCGGCCGCGCTGATCCCGGTCTACCGCTCGCCCGACCTCGGCACGACAGGCACGCTGACGACCGGGCAGGTGCTGTCGGTGCTCCGCGCCAAGCAGGTGATCGGGGTGATGACCGGCGACATCAAGGAAGTCCAGGTCACCCGCCTCGCCCGCACGCTGGCGAACAAGGATCTCGAAACCGCCGTCGCTTCGGCGCTCGAGCGCCGCTTCGGCCTCGGGGATGCCGCCAACATCACCGTCACCTTCGACCGCGGCATCACCGACATGCGGCTGGACGCCTCCAACACCGGCGCGCTGCAGCCGGTCGCAACCCGCTACGACGCGCGCAGCGGCCGTTTCGACATCGCCTTCGAGATCAGCAACGACAACAATCCGAGCCCGACCAAGCTGCGTTTCTCCGGCACGGCGATCGAGACGGTGGAAGTGGCCGTGCTGACGCGCGACATCGACCGTAACGATACGCTGAAGGCTTCCGACGTCGCGCTGGAGCGCCGGCCGAAGGCCGAGGTCACCGGCGAGCCCGCCTCGCGCGACCGCAGCATCGGCATGCAGCTGCGCCGCGCGATGCGCGCGGGCACGCCGCTTCGCGCCGCCGACATCGTCAAGCCCGACTTCGTGGTGCGCGACCAGGCCGTGACCGTCATCTTCCAGGCGCCCGGCCTCTACCTCACGACGCGCGGCAAGGCGATCGAGAGCGGCGCTGAGGGCGACACCGTCAGCGTGCTCAATCTGCAGTCCAAGCGCACGCTGACCGGCGTCGTCACCGGCCGCGGCCAGGTGACGATCCAGGGCGCGAGCCAATCCGCGCCGATGGCGCCCGCGGTCGAGCAGACCTCCTCGCTCAAGCGCGACGAGGCGCCCGCCCCCGTCGACACCGCAGCTCTCCTCCGCAACCTGGTGCAGGCCCCCGCCTCGCCGGCCCAGATCGCAGAAGCCCAGATCCCGCAAGCTCGCGTCTCGCAAGCTCAAGCCAAGTAAGAGTTCGTCATGTCCGCTTTCAGTTCGGCTTACCGTCTTCGTCGCATCGCCATCTCTGCACTGCTGCTGGCCTCTTGCGCGCTGGGTGGCTGCTCCTCGATCGACCGCCTGTCGCAGATCGGCGAGCAACCGAAGCTGTCGGCGATCGACAACCCGACGACGCAGCCCGGCTACAAGCCGGTGCAGATGCCGATGCCGAAGCCGGAAGTCGCCTCCTACAATCCGAACTCGCTGTGGCGCAACGGCAGCCGCGCCTTCTTCAAGGACCAGCGCGCCCGCCAGGTCGGCGACCTCCTGACCGTGACCGTGAACATCACGGACAAGGCCAACATCGCCAACGAGACCCAGCGCAGCCGCACCAATTCGGAAGATTCGGGGATCACCGACTTCATCGGCGCCAAGACCCTCGGCGCGCAGGCGCAGAAGGTGCTGCCCGGCCGCATCCTCACGGCCGACTCCTCCGCCTCCAGCGACGGCAAGGGTTCAGTCAACCGCACCGAAGCCCTGCAGACCAACGTCGCCGCCGTCGTCACCCAGGTGCTGCCGAACGGCAACCTCGTGGTCGAGGGCAAGCAGGAGATCCGCGTCAACTACGAGATCCGCGAGCTCGTGGTCGCCGGCATCGTCCGCCCCGAAGACATCCAGAGCGACAACACCATCGATTCCACCAAGATCGCGCAGGCCCGCATCGCCTACGGCGGCCGCGGCCAGATCATGGACGTGCAGCAGCCGCGCTACGGCCAGCAAGTGATGGACGTGCTGCTGCCCTTCTAACAATCTCCCGAGCTCCCACATCGTGTTCGCGAACCTAGGCGCGAACGACGATGTACTCCGCGGCCCTCGCTAGCTCCCCTGGCGAGGGCCGCATGTATTTTGAGGATGGCGGTACAGCAGCTGCGCATCGGATGATCCGATGAGAGCGACGCCCCATCCACGTCATTGCGAGGAGCTCTTCGCGACGAAGCAATCCAGACTGGCGCCGCGGAAAGATCCTGGATTGCTTCCGCCTTCGCCAAGGCTTCGGCGGACAAGTCGCTGCGCTCGCCATGACGGCGGAGCGACCGCGTTTCTCACGCCGCATGCGCGACCGCGCGGATCTCCAGATGCACGCCGGTTTCCGTCTGCAGCGCGTGGATCACCGCCATCAGGTTCTCGGCCGTCGGATTGCCGCGCGGTCCGAACATCCGCATCAGGCTTTTCGATGGACGGTCCAGCACCTCGCTGAGCCGATCGAAACCGATGGTGGCATTGATGTAGGTCCGCAGCGCGGTGCGGCCATAGTCGACATCTCCCTGCAGCAAGCCCTGCATTGCCTCTAGAAAAAGCGCCTCGCGAAAGACGGGATCGCGCTCTGCCCGCGCGCGAATGGTCTCTTGAAAACTGTGGGTCAATGGCATCCGCCTATCCCTCATTGCCCTTGCGCGCCTTGTAATCGCGCCACCGGCGAAGCGCGACACTGATATCGGCCTGCTGCCTCTGCTTGGTGCCGCCTCCCAGCAGGATGACCAGTACGTTGCCGTCCCAACCGAAGTAGACCCGATAACCGGGGCCACGATTGATCTTCAGTTCGGCAGCGCCCTCGCCGACCGGTTTCACGTTCGACGTGTTTCCATCGGCGAGCCGCCCGATTGCAACGGAGACGGCAGCGGCCGCCTGCGCGTCGAGACTGTCGTGCCAATCCCGAAATGGGCTGCGACCGTCGGTGCGGTACTCCGCTATCTCAATCCTTGGTACCATAATCGTTACCAATTTTCAATTTCAGAATTTTCGGATTTTAGAAATTCATGTTGACACACTCCGGCCACTTCATTATGTTCCTGTTCTGTTCCATTCCACAAGAGGGCGTATCGCGATCGTCACGAAGCGCGGGATGGAATGCGGTGGCCGCGACGGCGTCGGCGCGCATGGTGACTGCAGGGCGGGAAACCGTGAGCAGCGGCAGGCGCGATACGACACGGCGCCGACAGCGTCTTCGCATGGTCTTTACGGTGAGCGCACGCCAGCCGTGAAGAACCCAGCGAGGATGTGCGCGGACGGAGAAGTCGTGTGGTCCTGACGCCCGGGGTTCTGGCGTCAAGTTTTGCGGTGATGTGGCGGCCAACCGGTGCGCGCATCTGAAACCGCAAGGCGACGGGGGCAATAGTGCAACGCTCCCCGAGGAGAGCACGAAGGACACCGTGAAAACCATCGCGCAGGGAAGGCCGGGCGACCGGCATCACCTGTCGTCCACCCCGTGCGCGCTTCTGAAGCACACGCGGGACTTCGGGTGCCAGCCGGCGCCCGGCCTTCCCTGCGCCTTCCTGATCTTCAGGAGGGCAAGACGATTGCAAAGCTCGGGCGAAAGCTGCCGCGAGAATGTGAAGGCGCGTCTGCGAGTGGGTCTCAATGGAAAAAGCGACACCGCTCTCACACTCCGTCATCGGCTCGTTCATCGCTCGCGTGTCCCGGACAAGGCGCCGCGCGTCAGCGGTGCGGCGCAGAGCCGGGACCCAGAAAGCTGCACACCACGCTGCTGCATGAGCCCCGGCTCTGCAGCGCACCGCCGAAGGGGCGCTGCGCTGCGTCCGGGGCACAAGACCACAGCCCTCACGTAAACTCCATCTCCACCACGCCGAGCCCGTCCAGCTCCATCCGCACCTTGTCGCCGGCCTTCAGCCACAGCGTCTTGACCAGGCTGCCGGTGAGAACGAGCTGACCGGCATGCAGGCTCTTGCCTTCGGCGGCGAGGTGGTTGGCGAGCCAGGCGAGCGCGTTGTGGGGATGGCCGAGCACGTCGGCGCCGGTGCCGTGGCCGGCCTCCTCGCCGTTGACGATGGCGCGGCCCTTGACCGCCTTCAGGTCGGGCACCGAGGAGCGCGGAACCTGGGGGCCCAGCACGCAGCCGGCCGCGAAGAAATCGTCGGCGATCAGCGTCGGCGCCCCCATCGTCTCCCACTTCACGTAGCGGTCGTCGACGATCTCGATCGCGGGGTGATAGGCCTCCACTGCCTCGCCGACCCATTCGGCCGTGAACGGCGCCTCGCCGGCGGCGAGGTCCCGCTTCAGCCGGACCGCGATCTCGCACTCGACGCCGACCCGGACATAGTTGGACGCGGCCAGCCTGGCGCCGCTGTCGTGCACGCCTTTCTGGAACACGCCGCCGCCACAGGGGTGGGGGATGCCGATATAGTCCTGCATCACCTGGCTGGTGCAGCCGATCTTGTAGCCGACCAGCGGCCCGACGTGCGGCAGCAGCAGATCGTGCAGCGCGCGCTGGACCTGATAGCCCTCGGCCTCATCCGCAGGGGGGCGTTCCAGTGCTGCGAGCGGCGCATGGTTGCGGCGCGCCAGCGCGATCGCCTTGGCGGCTTCGAGAATCTTGTCCATCGGCGCCGCCTCCCACGCTACGCAACATTGCGGCTCAGTTCAGCATTCCCGTTCGCGCCTGACAAGCGCTGGACGGCGCGATGCCGGGCCGAATACGGGGTGCTGCCACCGCTTAAGGAAAAATTGAGTTGGCCCGGTCTTTATGGAGCCACGCGCCAGGGCCCACGCGCCTGCGCGGCACGAGACGCCCGATTGCAGCGATGCGCGAAGCCGCTGCGTCGCCGTCTCAAGATGCCAGTCGATCTCGTTGATGCGACTCGCGAAACTCTCCGCACTTGAAGTGAAGGCTTTTTCTCATGTGAACTCACGTGAGCACGCAGGATTTGACTCTAGCCCATTGATCGAGATTCATTTTTCACGATCCCCGCAATCGGCATCGCCGCGACGGCGATGTTGCGGCAGAAGAGCCCGCCGCAACGCCGGGTGCAGAGCCATCGCGTCCGTCAATTGCGTCCAAGCGCATTGCGAATGGCGATCTCGACCGGCGAGTAGTCACCCTCGCTCCGCTCCAGCCGGTACGGCTCGGCCAGATGCAGCGGCGGCTGCGCCAGGAAGCGCGGTCGCGTTCCCCGATGCTTCTGCGCGGCATGGACCAGGAAGGGATGGCAGAGATAGACGGTGCCGGCCGCACCGGTCGCGAACGCGACCGGGCAGTCGGCCCCCATCTGCTCGAGCCTCATATGCGCCCGCCCTGCATCGCCGGCGGGGGCCAGGTAACGTGCCATCGGCAGGTGCGAGCCGACCCGGATCCGCGTCGGCGCATCGTCGTCACCGACATCGGAGAACAGGAACAGCAGCAGCAGCGCCCGCCCCCGCGAGGTGATGTTGACGCGCCAGGCCGAGTGATCCTGCGCTTCGCCTGCGTTCCAATCCTCGCCGGGAAAGCTGAGATCGACATGCCAGCCGGCGTCGCCGGGGTCGTCCGGATGGGGAAATCGCACCGGAAAGGTCCCGACGTCACGTCGCGGCCGCCAGCGGCCCGGCCCGACGATCCGGTCGAAGGCGGCATGGAGCCTCGCGGTGTTGATGGCATCGCGGAACGGCGGGTCGCCATAATAGGGCAAGCGCACCACGGGCCGGGTCCAGGTCGCAGGGTCGTGCTCGCTGCACGGCAGATCGCGCCACATGATGGCACGCGCCGCCTCGGCGAGCTCACGAGGGAAGGCATGGTCGATCCGGACAAAGCCGTCGCGGATGAATTGGGCAATTTGCGCGTCGTCGAGCGCGCGCGGGCTAGCAGTCATGATGATCTTTCAATTGCTCGCCAGCCCTCATCGTCCGCTCGCTGCGGACCGGCTGGCTCGATCGGTCGGGAATCCGCAAATTCAGCTTGCGGGACGCAAAGCCTCCGCTGCGGAGGCGCCTGCGCTCAGCCCAGGAAGAAGACCGATGCGATGTTGAGGGTGCAAATCATCATGGCGGCGCGAATCTACGCGCCGGACAAGCGACATTCAAGCCGCGGGCAAAATCCGGAGCGCGGTGCGAAACGGTGCACCCCACGCCACAAAACAAAAGAGCCGCACGTGGCGGCTCCGTCATTATTCGTCGCGATAGACCTTCTCGCGTTTCTCGTGGCGCTCCTGCGCTTCCACCGAGAGCGTCGCGATGGGCCGGGCTTCGAGCCGCTTCAGAGAGATCGGCTCGCCGGTGTCCTCGCAATAGCCGTAGGTGTTGTCCTCGATGCGCTGAAGCGCGGCGTCGATCTTGGCGATCAACTTGCGCTGGCGGTCGCGGGCGCGGAGTTCGATGGCGCGGTCGGTTTCGGACGATGCCCGATCGGCGAGATCGGGGTGGTTCACGTTCTCCTCCTGCAGAGCCTGCAGGGTGAGCTTGGACTCTTTGAGGATCTCATCCTTCCAGGCAAGGAGCTTCAAACGGAAGTACTCCTTCTGCCGGTCGTTCATGAAAGGCTCTTTTTCGGTCGGTCGGTAGTTTTTCAACTTTTCCAAGGGCGGCCTATCTGTCTAAGCAACGACTCGCAACGGAAACAGGGTCCGTTGAGCCGGGCCTTATATAGTGGCCTCCTGTGACAGACAATATTTCCCTGAGGGTCCGGTTACCGCCCCCAAGCCCTTGCACAGGAAGGTTTATCCTGCGGGGCCCGGGAGCGGCCGCAGGCCCTAGTAGCCGACCGTGAAACGCTGCCTCTGATGGGCCGGTTTCTCGATCTCGTCGGCCAGCGCGATGGCGTAGTCGGCGAAGGTGATCCAGCTCTTGCCGTTCGCATCTGCGAGAAGCTGGTCAGTCCCGAGCCGGAACTTGCCGGTGCGCTCCCCCTCGACGAACAGCGCGGACGGCGAAATGAAGGTCCAGTTCAGCTCCTTCTCCTGCCGCAACAGGTCGAGGAAGGCCGACCCCGCCTCCGCTTCCGCCTTGTACTGGGCCGGAAAGTTGGGAGTTGTGACCAGCTTCACGCCCGGGGCGACCTCGAGGCTGCCGGCGCCGCCGACGACGAGGTAACGGCCAACCTTGGCGTCCTTCGCAGCGCCAATCAGCTTGCGCGCGTCGCTGGCCAGGAAGTGCACGGAACTCACGGCGACGTCGTGGCCGGCCCACAGCTTGGCAAGGCCGGCCTGGTCGAGCACATCCCCCTTGGCCGGCGTGACGTTCGGCAGGACGGCGATCTTCTCGGGGTTCCGGGCGATGGCGGTGACCGCGTGGCCGCGGCGGGACAGTTCCTTGGTGATCTCCGACCCGGCCCGGCCCGAGGCGCCGGTAACTGCGATTTTCATGGATGGCTTCCTTTGCTTCTATGGTAACTAATAGAAACTAGATATCGCAAAGAATGCTGGTGTTAAGAGAGCACTTTGTGCTTACCTGATTACACAGGGGTAACCCCATGCGCATCGCAAGCGACGAAAATGAAGTCCGAGGCTCGACCATGAAACCCGATGTCTATGCAGCGAACTGCCCCACCCGCCAGATCCTCGACCGCGTCGGCGACAAATGGGCGGTGCTGATCCTGTTGCTGCTGCGCGAGGAGCCGATGCGCTTCAATCGGTTGCGCCGCACGATCGAAGGCATTTCGCAGAAGATGCTGAGCCAGGTTCTCAAATCGCTCGAACGCGACGGCCTGATCAGGCGCCATGCCATCGCGACCGTGCCTGTTACGGTGGAGTATTCGATCACCCAGCTCGGGCTGACACTCGCCGGCGCGGTCGATCCCTTACGCGACTGGGCCGAGCAGAATCTGAAAGACGTTCTCTCTGCCCAGCGCCGCTACGACGCGCAGCAGAAGGAGGAAGCGGCGTAGGCGAGTGCGAAGTCGATAGACGTCCCGTCATCCTGAGGCGCGAGTGGCGCGATGCAAAGCATCGCGCCAGGAGCCTCGAAGGATGTACGGCCGAGATGCAACTACGGGCGAATAATGCGAGGAACAGCCGGGCCGTCGCCCTTCGAGGCTCGCCGAAGAGGCGAGCACCTCAGGGTGACGGATAACTCAGGGGTGACGGATAACGATTAAGCCTGCCCGGCCTTGGCCAGCTCGACCTCGACGCGCAGCTCGATCTCCGAGAGCACGGAATCCAGTCCGGGATCGCCCGAGGACGATTTCAGGTTCGCCGCAGCATCGCGCAGGCGCAACACGGTCGACTTGTCGAGATTGCCGGACAACAGCCCCATCTTGAGATCGTCGAGCACGTCGAGCGCCGTCCTGCCGCGAGCGACCGAGCGCTTGCGCCGCTCGACCGGATCCTCTTCGACGCCTTGCAGGGCAAGCAGCCCGTCGATGTTGGCGGCGGCCTTCGGTGCGGCGGCGCTCCGCGTCTCCTGCGCCGACGAGGTGTCAGGCAGCACGAAGGTGCCGGAGCCGGTCCGCCTGGCCTGGCTGGCCGGCGTTCCAAGCGTGGTGCCATTCGGTCCGTAGATGCGCATCGGAAAGAATCCGGGTGATCGATGCAGTCACCTTCGCCGTCTTATGGTTAACGGGGCGTAAACAGCCCGGCAAAATCTGCCGGCAGGCGGCAGTTTTGCTCCTCAAAGCGAACGCCGGCTGACGCCAGTCGAAACAGATTTATTCAACCTATTCAGCGGCCTACCCCCGTCACCCCGGGTTGGCACAGCCCTCGCAAGGACAGCGCCGGACCAGCTCGACATGGGAGTGTTGAGATGGGTCCGAGATTTGAGGAGCCTTTTCAGGATCCTTGGGGAGCAGAGGATGCCAGGCGTTCGTTGGGTGAGAATTGTCGGGGTGGCCTGCGCAGCGCTGTCAGCGCTGATGCTGTCGGTCGCGTCCGCAGGCGCGACCTCGCGCATCAAGGACCTCGCCAACATCGAAGGCGTGCGGCAGAACCAGCTCATCGGCTACGGCCTCGTCGTCGGCCTCAACGGTACCGGCGACACGCTCAACAACATCCCTTTCACCAAGCAGTCGCTGCAGGCGATGCTCGAGCGCATGGGCGTCAACATCCGCGGCGCCACCATCCGCACCGGCAACGTCGCCGCCGTGATGGTGACAGGCAATCTGCCGGCCTTCGCCACCCAAGGCACGCGCATGGACGTCACGGTGTCCGCGCTCGGCGATGCCAAGAACCTCCAGGGCGGCACCCTGCTCGTCACCCCGCTGCTCGGTGCCGACGGCAATGTCTACGCCGTGGCGCAGGGATCGCTCGCGATCTCCGGCTTCCAGGCCGAGGGCGAAGCGGCGAAGATCGTGCGCGGCGTTCCGACGGTGGGGCGCATCGCCAACGGCGCCATCATCGAGCGCGAGATCGAGTTCGCGCTCAACCGCCTGCCGAACGTCCGCCTCGCACTGCGCAACGCCGATTTCACCACCGCCAAGCGGATCGCGGCGGCCGTCAACGACTATCTCGGCGTCAAGACCGCCGAGCCGATCGATCCCTCCACGGTGCAGCTGTCAGTCCCTCCGGAGTTCAAGGGCAACGTCGTCGCCTTTCTCACCGAGATCGAGCAGCTCCAGGTCGACCCGGATCTCGCCGCCAAGATCATCATCGACGAACGCAGCGGCATCATCGTAATGGGCCGCGACGTGCGCGTCGCTACCGTCGCGGTCGCGCAGGGCAACCTCACGGTGACGATCTCCGAGAGCCCGCAGGTGAGCCAGCCCAATCCGCTGTCGCGCGGCCGCACCGTGGTCGCGCCGCGCAGCAGCGTCACCGTCACCGAGGACGGCAAGAAGCTGGCCGTCGTCAAGGACGGCGTCTCGCTCCAGCAGCTCGTCGACGGCCTCAACGGCCTCGGCATCGGCCCGCGCGACATGATCAGCATCCTGCAGGCGATCAAGGCCGCCGGCGCGATCGAAGCCGACATCGAGGTGATGTGATGCAGACGAGCGCAATCAACACCCCGCGCCTCTCCACCTCCTCGGCCTTCTCGGTCGAGAGCCGCAACGGTCGGCCCGATTTCGACCTCGCTGCCGCGCTGCAAAAGGTCTCGCCGCAACAGCAGGCCAAGGCGCAGAAGACCGCCACCGATTTCGAGGCGATGTTCCTCAACAGCATGTTCTCGCAGATGACCTCGGGCCTGAAGGGCGAAGGCCCGTTCGGCGACACGCCGGGCACCGGCGTGTGGCGTTCGATGCTGACCGAGCAATATTCCAAGAACTTCGCCAATGCCGGCGGCGTCGGCGTGGCCCGTGACGTCTATCGCACCCTGATCATCCAGCAGGCAAAAACCACTCTTCGTACGGCATAAGGTCCAACGAGATGAACCAGTTCAGCGCCTCACGTCAGCCGATGCAGGCCCAGCGCCCGGCCACTGCGCCCGGCAGCACCGAGGCGCGCAAGCTCGCCGAAGACCTGATGGATGCGATGAACGCGCTGCTCGGACTGATCGAGCGCGAGACCGAGCTCGTTCGCGCCGGCAAGGTCCGCGAGGCGATGACGTTCGAGAGCAAGAAGCAGGAGCTGTCGCGCAACTACGTCGCTGCCGTCAGCCAGTTGAAGGCCAACCAGCCTCAGCTCGCGAAGTCCGCGCCGGAGCTGCTCTCGACACTGCATCGCCACCACGACGCGTTCCGCGCGATGCTCCAGGTCAACCTCACCGTGCTCGCAACCGCCCACGCGGTCTCCGAAAGCGTCGTGCGGGGCGTCAATGCCGAGATCCAGAAGCGCAACGTGCCGAACACCTATACGGCCGCGGGGCGCCGCGCGGCTCCGGGACCGCGCCACATCACGCCGCTCGCGGTCAGCCGCTCGCTCTGAGTGCACGCAAGAACAAGCGACAATTTTACGAAAAACCGCGCGGCGATCTCGTCGCGCGGTTAGGCACGTTTCCTTACCGGGTCTTCAGTCCTGGTGTTCCATGGTTGCGTATTGAGAGGGGTTGGGATTTGACTCACGTGAGGCAACCAGGAGGCTGCCATGAGTACAGATTTCAGCATCAGGCCGGTGGGGATCCCGGCCCCCGTGCAGATCGTAGCGACGTCCAACACGGCGGCGAACGAGGCTGTGCAGACTGATCTTCCGGTGAGCCAGACGGTCGCCGCGGCGGATACGAGCGCACCCGTGCGCAACGATCCGCCGAGCCACGAGAACATCTCGCGCCAGGTCGTATTCGACCAGGCGTCGGCATCCATGGTCTTTCAGGTCGTCAACGACAAGACCGAAGCGGTGGTCAACCAGTTCCCCGACGAAGCGATGCTGCGCCGGCGAGCCTATTTCCATGCATTGGATATGAAGTCGGAGCCCTCGCGTCCGCTCAGCACGGACGTCAGCGCCTGACGATCGGGCGATCGGCGACGACGCCCCGCGTCTGACCGGCACCGGTCAGCGCGAAATTCGCATTTCCGAAGACGAAAAGCCCAAGAAGCCCGTGATGCCGACCATCACGAGTTGCCGTCACGGCCGCCCGGACAGGCCCGCGGCGATGTTGCGGTTGATCTCGATCAGCGGGCGGAAGTGATCGAACTGCGGGCTCATCTGCAGCGCGGCGGTCTGGCTCAGCACGAACACGCTGATGTTGGCGATCTTCTGCCGGACGTCGATCGGCTGCGGATTGTTGTCGCGCATCGCTTCGCTCAGGAAAATGGTCCAGAGCTTGCGGTTGAACATCAGGGCCTGCATGGTCTGCTCGCTGAGCGGATCGGCGTTGTTCACCGCATCCTGGAGCTTGTTCGCGGCCTTCAGCAGGGTCTGCGCCTCGATGTCGCGAGGAGATGCGGTGGTGGTTGCAACACGCGCATAAGCCGAGGCAGCGGAATTCGACATCAATCACACCCTGGAGGTTACCTAGCGCGTTGTACGCGCTTAAGGATTTCTTTCCCAACCCTAGGCAGCACCGCTTAAGATTTGCTTACGTGTTGTGCTTGGAGGCACTCCGGATAATTACGGGTCACGGAGCTTCTCGTCAGCGCAACGCTAGATCCACGCATGCACGAAGTAAACTCGCTTCGCGTGATGCGCGCCGATCTCAGCTAATCCAGTCTTAGCGATCTCCCTCAAAAGATCGGCGGGGCGTTAGCCCCGCCGCGAAATCTCGAAGTGCCACCTTGGCTTTCTCTAAATTAGCGGAGCAGCTGCAGCACGCTCTGCTGCGACTGGTTCGCCAGCGACAACGCGGACACCGCGATCGACTGGCGGGTCGACAGCGCCTGGCTGTTCGCCGCCTCTTCGTTGGTGTCGGCGAGCGTCAGGTTGGACGAGCCGGTCTGCAGCACGTTGATCAGGTTCTTGGAGAAGTCCTGACGTACCTGCACGATCGAGAGGTTCGAGCCGAGCGAGGAGCCCTCCGAGCGCAGCCTGCTCGACGCTGCATTCAGGCTCGCCAGCACCTTGTTGGTTGCGCCGTTGTCGATGAAGTCCGTGCCGGGAACGAGATTGCTGAGACCAAGGCCGGCGGCGTTGAACACGACGCCGTTGATGCCGAGCGTGGAGCTGCCGGTCTCGTTGAAGACCAGCTTCAGCGTGTCGCCGTTGAGCAGGTTGATGCCGTTGAAGGACGAGTCCTGCGACGTCGTGTCGATCTGCGCCAGGATGTTGTTGAACTGGCTGACGAGGCTCGAACGCGCCGTCTGCGCGACGGGGTCCTGGACCGGGGGCTGCGCGGTGGTAAAGGCGAGCACGCCGGTCAGCGTACCACCGACCGCGCCGCCCGCGGCCGTCGAACCGAGGGTCGAGGAGGCGTATTCGTTGACGGTGGTGACCGTCAGCACGCCGTTGGCATCGATCGTCGCCGTCAGGTGGTTGGCCTGCAGCTGCACATTGAGCTGATCGAGCGTCTTGACGGTGCCGTTGGTGCCGTCGCCGAAGGTGACGTTCACCGGCGTGCCGCCGTTGAAGGAAGAGAAGGTCAGCGTCTTGCCGCTGACACCGCCGACGCCGGAAGTCCGCGCCGCGGTGAAGGCGGTCGCCGTTCCGGTGTTGCCGCTGAGGCCGAACGCGCTGAGCGCATTGCCGGTGCCGGTGATGGAGAGATCGGCGTTGATGCCGGTGGAGAGCGCAAGCTGGCCGCTGCTGTTGACCGACGACGGGATCTGGCCCGCGGTGGTCGACAGCCCCGCCGTGCCGTTGAAGATGCTCGCCGTCTTGACGCCGGTGGCGAGGTCGACCGCGTTGAGCAGGTCGGTCAGCGTCGCGCTCTGGAGATAGACTGTCGAATTGCCGTTACCGTCGGTGACGACGTTGCCGCTGACGCCGTAGCCGGTGGCCACGCTCGCCGCCGATTGCGGCGTCTGCGCGTTCTTGAAGGTGATGGTGTGGCCGTCGATGTTCAGCGTCGAACCGTCCTGCACGAGGGTACCGAGCGAACCCGCGGTGGTCGAGCGATTCGCCGTCACGCTCGCATTGCCTGCGCCGGTCGCGGAGGTCAGGCCGAGCTTGTTGAGGAAGTCGGCCTTGCCGGTCAGGCTCAGATCGGCGCCGGTCGAGCTCTTCAGCGTGATCTGGCCGCCGCCCGAGATAGAGGACGCTACCTGAAGCGTGCCTACCGGACCGGCCGCGCCGCTGACGGCGATGGTCGCCGCGCTTGCACTGATGGTTGCCGTCTTGACGCCGCTGGCGAGGTCGATCGCGGTGAGGACGTCGTTGACGGTCGCCAACGGCGCCGCTGCCGTTCCCTCGTAGACGATTGAATTGCCGTTGCCGTCGGTGGCGATGTGGCCGCTGGCATCGAGGCCCCAGCCGGTCGGCTGCGTGCCCGGAGCGGCGCCGGTGCGGAAGGTGATGCTCTTGCCGTTCACCGTGATGGTGTCGCCGTCGGCGGGCGGAGCGCCGAAGGTGGTGGACGCGGTGGTGCCGACCAGCGTGGCGGTGCCGCTGAGCACGGTGGTGCCGTCGGCCGCGGTCGCCGCAAATCCGAGCGTCGTGCCCGCGCTGGAGCCGAGCGAGGCGCCAAGCGCGGCGGTTCCGGTGACCGGGGTCGTGCCACCGGCCGCACCGGTATAGAGCACGTTGCTCTTGGCGGTCGCGCTGGCATAGGAGGTCGTGCCGCGCAGGTCGGCCGGCGTCGCGCCGGGAATGGTGGTGGAGACGTTCGACTTGGTGGAGTAACCCACCGTCGTCTGCAGCGCCTGGTTGGCGATCGATTTCGCGCTGTCGATCAGCTTCTGCAGCGAGGTGATGCCGGTGTTGGCCGCCTGCAGCACCTGGACACCGTTGTTGATGCCGTCGAGCAGGTTGCTGATGTCGCTCGCCCGGTTGTCCAGCCCCTGCGCCGTGAAGAAGTTGGTGGGATTGTCGAGCGCCGTGTTGACCTTCTTGCCGGTCGACAGCCGCTCCTGCGTCGTGGCCAGCAAGTCGGCCGTCGACTGCAGCGACAACAGGTTCTGGCGAACGGACGCCGAGAGAACGATGTTGGACATTGGCGAGTCTTCCTCTTGAACCGGATACGAATCGGCCGCGCGGTCTCGAAAGCGGGCTTTTGTCCAGTTTTAGGAGGTGTCCTTTAAAGTATGGTTAACGCCGGTTTAAGGGATACGGTTAATGGCCGGTGAACGCCCCTGCCCGCCCAAGGCGCAAAAAAGAGCGGCGGGGCAAATGGCCCCGCCGCCCGATTTTACTTAGGTATTTCAGCTGCTTATTAGCGAAGCAGCTGGAGCACGCTCTGCTGCGAGGTGTTGGCCAGCGACAGCGCGGAGACCGCGATCGACTGGCGGGTCGACAGCGCCTGGCTGTTGGCGGCTTCGACGTTGGTGTCGGCCAGCGTCAGGTTGGACGAGCCGGTCTGCAGCACGTTGATCAGGTTCTTGTTGAAGTCCTGACGGATCTGCACGACCGAGAGGTTCGAGCCGAGGCTCGAAGCTTCCGAGCGCAGCGTGCTCGACGCGGCGTTGAGGTTGGTCAGCACCCGGTTGGCGGCGGCGTTGTCGATGAAGTCGACACCGACGGTCAGCGCGGCGAGGCCCAGACCCTTGGAGTTATAGGTCACGCCGGTGATGTTCAGGCTGGACTTGCCGGTCTCATCGAACACCAGCTTGAGCTGGTCGCCGTTGAGCAGGTTGACACCGTTGAACGAGGAGTCCTGCGAGGTGGTGTCGATCTGGTTCAGGATGTTGTTGTACTGGGACACCAGATTGGCACGCGCCGTCTGGGCAACGCCATCCTGGACGGGGTTGGAGGCCGTCGAGAAGGTCAGCGCCGTGGTCAGCGTGCCGCCGATCGCACCGCCCGCCGCCGTCGACCCGAGTGTCGAGGACGCATAGTCGTTGGACGCGGTGATGGTCAGCAGGCCGTTGGCGTCGATTGTCGCCGACAGGTTGTTGGCCTGCAGCTTGGTGTTGAGCTGATCGAGCGTCTTGACCGTGCCGTTGGTGCCGTCGCCGAAAGTGACGTTGACCGCCGTGCCGCCGTTGAAGGAGGTGAAGGTCAAGGTCTTGCCGGCGATGCCGCCGACGCCGGCGGCACCGCCGGTCACGGCGAGCAGCAGGAACAGGGCGGACCAGTAGAGCATGGGGCGTACTCAGATCGACCAGGCGCAGGTGCGGCCGGCCGATTCGCAGGTGGCGTCGTCGTCCTGCGACGGCACATAGACCGGCAGGTGGCCGCTGGCGCCGTCCATGACGTGGGAGGCGTTGAGCTGCGGAGCGGCGAGCGCGGCGCCATGCGCATCCGCCGCCGTCGCCACCTGCGCCGAGGCCGGGGCCGGCAGCACGCGGTTGGCCACGCCGTAAGCAAAGAAGCCGCAGAGGAAGGCGAAGATCAGCTTGTACATGACGTCGATTCCCTCCGGGTCGTGGTGTTCGGACGGGCCGGCGGTGCAATCCTTTGCATCCGCCTGCCCTGCCAGATGTATTGCCAGCCTCGTGCCAGCTTTTCCGGAGGCTGGGTCATTTTTATTTTTTTGTTTCCGATCAATTAGTTAATACGCTTAACGAGGCTTGCGACGAGCCCGCTGTAAGGCACGAAAGCGATAACCGTGTAAAAATTACCGGCAAAAGGGGTGGGGATCGTGTAAGGGCTGCCGCGGGCCGCTTCAGGCCAGCCGCGGAACGACCATGGACACGCAGCAAACGGATCCAAGCTGATGACACGGAAGGCAAACGCCGACTCGATGCGGGTGTTGTGGGTCGACGACGACGACGAGCTGATCCAGGGCCTTGCCGATTACCTGGCGGGCGAGGGTTACGCCGTGGACTGCGCCCACGACCTGGCCAGCGCCGGCCGCATCCTGGCTACTTCCGTCTACGACCTGGTGCTGGTGGACCTCGACCTGCCGGACGGCAGCGGCTTCTCCCTGATCCGCGACACGCCGCGCAGCCAGGCCCACGAATTCGTCGTCGTCACCGGCCACAGCAGCGTGCGCACGGCGGTGGAAGCGCTGCGCCACCAGGTGTTCGATTACCTGATGAAGCCGGTGGAGCTGGCCGAACTGCTCAACCTGCTGGCGCGCGTGCGCCATG
>NZ_CAKZJO010000090.1 GCF_936943645.1 uncultured Bradyrhizobium sp.
GCCTGCAGATGAAAACGTCCGCGAAACCCGAAAGCTTCACAAGCTCTCAGGGTGACGGTGAGAGATTGAGTTCGCTGTCCTGATGAGAACGCGGCATTCGCGCGGGGCTCTTAGGCCGACTTTTTGCGCGACGCTGGCCGCGGCTTCACCATCGTCTCCGCCGGCGTGAGCAGCCGCCCGTCCTCGGCGCGCATCTCCAGCTTCTTCACCGGGCGGCCTTTTTCGCGATCCACCAAGATGGTCGCGATCTCCTCGGGGCGATCGTCGAACTCCTCGCTCCATTGCCGCAGCGCGACCAGGATCGGGAAGGTGCCGCGGCCCTTCGGCGTCAGCACGTATTCCTGATAGGCGCTGCCGTCGGAGGCGGGGGCGGTGGCCAGAATGCCGTGATCGACCAACGCGCGCAACCGCGTGGCGAGAATGTTCTTGGCCATGCCGAGCTTGTTCTGAAACTCGCCGAAGCGGCGCAGCCCAAACAGCGCCTCGCGGATGATCAGCAGCGACCACCAGTCGCCGAGCGCGTCCAGCGACCTCGCGATCGGGCAGGCGTCGCCCTCGAAGCTCGTTCGTTTCACCATCGTCGTCTGTCCTGTCGCATTCGCATGATGGCCGGGCCGATCACGCGCTTGTGTGGTTGCATCATAAAACCAAATGGCCTAGATGGCAACTTAGTTTCATAATGCAACTATTGGAGGCGAGCGTGAGACTGACGAACAAGACGGCCCTGATCACCGGCGGCAATAGCGGCATCGGGCTTGCGACGGCAAAGCTGTTCGTGGCGGAGGGCGCCAGGGTGGTGATCACCGGGCGCAACAAGGAAACGCTGGCGGCGGCCGCGAAGGAACTCGGGCCCAACGCGCTCGCGCTTGTTGCAGATGCGACCGACATCGCCGCGACCGACGCCGCGATCAAGCAGGGCGCCGATAAATTCGGCAAGCTCGACATCGTGTTCGCCAATGCTGGCATCGCTGGCGCCGGCGGCACGCCGCTCGGTTCGGCAACGCTGGAGGCCTTCGAGAAGGTTATCCGCACCAACCTCACCGGCGTGTTCTTCACGGTGCAATCTGCGCTGCCTCATCTCAACGACAATGCCTCGATCATTCTGAACGGCTCGGTGATCTCCGTGCTCGGCATTCCCGGCTACTCCGCCTACGGTGCCGCGAAAGCCGGCGTGCGTGCGATGGCGCGGATCATGGCTTCTGAATTGTCGCCGCGCGGCATCCGCGTCAACGTGGTGGCGCCCGGTGCGATCCGCACGCCGATCTGGGGCGCGGCGGTCGCAACGCCGGAAGCGGAGAAGGCGTTCGAGAAGCGCATCGGGCTGATGACGCCGCTCGGCCGGCTTGGTGAACCGGATCACGTCGCGAAGACGGTGCTGTTTCTCGCCTCCGACGATTCCGCACATGTGCAGGGCCAGGAGATCTTCGTCGACGGCGGCGCGGTGGCCTCGCCGAGCGGCG
The DNA here is from genome assembly GCF_936943645.1 of uncultured Bradyrhizobium sp. Taxonomy (GTDB): domain Bacteria; phylum Pseudomonadota; class Alphaproteobacteria; order Rhizobiales; family Xanthobacteraceae; genus Bradyrhizobium. The sequence continues at coordinate 1,461 of NZ_CAKZJO010000090.1, forward strand.
CACCGATCTATCGCGGTTGATCAATTGACCTGAAAATTGAATCGGTCGGCGCGGCGAGGTTGGTTGCGCCGGCGGGTTCCCTCATCTCCGGAGACGTATTTCCTGAACCTTTGCGTGAGGCGTTGAACCTTCGCTTGTGCTGCAAAGACATTTTTACGGGCAGGGGGTCACAAGACTCATTTCAGGGAGCCCGTGATGCCAAAGGCAGCTCGTATTTTTTCGTCGATTTCAGCACCGCGTATTTACAGCGAACGTTCCGCCATTCCCGCCAAACGCTCCGACGCGTCCGAGTTCGTCGGGGTGGCGCTTTTTGCCGGCATCGGTCTGTTCATTTCGCTGGTCGCCGTCATCCTCGGTATTCAAGGCGCCTGGTTTTAGCCTGACCGACCTGTCAGCCGCCGCCGGAATCCGGCTGCGGCTGTTGTCAGCGTGAGGCTCAGGCCGCGCGCAGGCTGGTGGCCAACTGAAGCGCGCCGGCGATCGCCTTTTCGCGGTGCTCGGGCCCGACCTGGATGCCGTCTGCGGAGATGAATTCGGGATTGGTGATGCCGATGAAGCCGAACACCCAGCGCAGATAGGTTTCGAGATGCTCGCCAGCGGCCGTCGGCATGTCGGCGCCGTAATAGCCGCCGCGCGAGATCGCCACGATCACGCGCTTGCCGCCGGCAAGGCCCTGCGGTCCGTTCGCCCCATAGCTGAACGTCTTTCCCGCCACCAGGATACGGTCGATCCATGCCTTGAGCTGGCTCGGGATGGTGAAATTGTACATGGGCGCGCCGATCACGACGGTGTCGGCCTCGAGGAACTCGTTCAGGACGGCCGCGCTCGCGGCAAGGTCCGGGGCGAGTTCCGCGGGTGCGGGCGCGCCTTGCGCAGCGGCGAGGTGCGACCCCGAGAGATGCGCAAGCGGCGTCTGGGTCAGATCGCGGTAGACGATTTCGAGCGCGGGCGTCGCCTGGCGGAGCCGGTCGACGATGGCGGCGGAGACCTGCCGGGAGACGGAGTGGGGGCCGAGCACGCTGGAGTCGATGTGGAGCAGTTTCATTTGGGGTCACCCTGGTATAAGTTTGTAACCAGCGCTACATGAGTGACCATCGAAATCCCCGCAAGAACGCACTTTTTTGAGCCATGGGCACATTATTGAAACCTGAGAACACCGGTTTGCCTGCTCCGCCGAGGCCACCCCAGAGGCCGGATCCCATGCCGGATCCGAACCACTCGGACTGCCGCGGCGTCGCCTCCGTGCTGTCGCGCGTCGGCGACAAATGGAGCGTGTTCGTGATCATGATGCTCAGCGACGGGCCGAAGCGCTTCAACGAGCTGAAGCGCATGATCAACGGCATCTCGCAGCGGATGCTGACCTTGACGCTGCGTGGCCTCGAGCGCGACGGCCTCGTCACGCGCACGATCTTCCCGACCATTCCGCCGCGCGTGGACTACGAGCTGACCGATCTCGGCCGCGGGCTGCAACAGCCGGTGAAAGCGCTCGGGCAGTGGGCGATCGACCATCTGGCGCAGATCGAGGCGGCACGAACCCATTTCGATCAGCGCAACGACGGCTAGAGCATGATCCGGAAAAGTGCGAAGCGGTTTTCCGAAAAGATCACGCGCAAACAACAAGCTAAAGCGCGATGACGATTCATCCAAATCTCATTGCGCTTTAGATCAGCGACACCAATCCGCCGCCGTGACGTTCGAGCTTCCCGGCGAGCTCGAGCTCCAGCAGCACCGTGCGCACGACCGCAGGCGATGCGCCGGACATCCGCACGAGATCGTCGATCGTGACAGGCACGGGGCCGAGCAGGCCGGTGATCTGGTCGCGGTCGTGGCCCTGCGGATCGCTCTCGAAGGGCTCGCTGTCGGGCTCGCTCGCAGGGATCATCAGCGGCCGCTCCATGATCGGCTGCACCGCGTTGACGATGTCGGCAGCTTCGGTGACGAGGGTGGCGCCCTGCTTGATGAGATCGTTGGCGCCGGCAGCGCGTGGATCGAGCGGCGAGCCGGGCACCGCGAACACCTCGCGGCCCTGTTCGGCCGCCATGCGCGCGGTGATCAGCGAGCCCGAGCGGTGCGCCGCTTCCACCACGACGACGCCGAGCGAGGCGCCCGAGATCAGCCGGTTGCGGCGGGGAAAGTCGCGGGCACGCGGCTCGTGGCCGAGCGGCATCTCGGAGATCGCAGCACCGTCGTGATCGAGGATCGCCGCGAGCAGATCGCCATGCTCGGGCGGATAGATGCAATCATGGCCGCCGGCGAGCACTGCGATCGTGCCGCTCTCGACACTGGTGCGATGCGCGGCCTGATCAACACCGCGCGCGAGCCCGGAGATGACGACGAAACCGGCCTCGCCAAGCTCGCGCGCCAGCTGGCCGGCGAACTTAAGCCCGGCGCCGGAAGCGTTGCGCGAGCCGACGATGGCAATCATCGGCCGCATCAGCGTCTTGGTGTCGCCGCGTACCGCGAGCAAAGGCGGCGCATCGTCGATCATCGCCAGCCGCGCGGGATAGCCGTCTTCGCCCGGTGCGCGCCAGGCGATGCCGAACTTGCGGCTGGCGGCAAGCTCGGCCCTGGCCTCATCGGCACTACAGATGCGGCCCGATCGCTGCGCGCCGCCGCGGCGCGCCAGATCAGGCAACCGCTCCAGCGCGGCACGCGCGCTGCCGTAATGATCGACCAGCGAGCGGAAGGTTCGCGGGCCCACATTGTCGGAGCGGATCAGCCGCAGGCGGTCGATCCGCTCAGCCTCGGTCAGCTCCACGCTCGGATTGATGGCGTCCACGGCGTCTCCTTGTGGGCGCAGCATGGAACAACCCGAGGGCGTTGCGCAACAGCGACGTGCGCTTGCGCGGCCTCGCCCCGATGCTAAAAGCGATGGCAATAAGAAGGGTTTTGCCATGATCTCACTCGCCGACCTCCAGCGCCGCATCGAAGCGGGGGAGCTTTCGCCCGAGGCCGCTATTGCGCAATCGCACGCGGCGATCGAGGCCAAGGAGAAGGACGTGCGCGCCTTCGTCCGCCACGACAGGAGCGCGAAGGCGCAAGCCGCCGGCCCGCTGCGCGGCATCGCCGTCGGCATCAAGGACATCATCGACACCGCTGACATGCCGACCGAGATGGGCTCGCAGATCTACCGCGGCTGGCAGCCGCGCGCCGATGCGCCTGTCGTGATGATGCTGAAGCGGGCGGGCGCGACCATCATCGGCAAGACCACGACGACGGCATTCGCCTCGCGCGATCCGACGCCGACGCTCAATCCGCACAATACGGGCCATACGCCGGGCGGCTCCTCCTCGGGCTCGGCGGCAGCCGTCGGCGCCGGCATGATCCCGCTGGCGCTGGGCACCCAGACCGGCGGCTCGGTGATCCGGCCTGCCGCCTATTGCGGGACCGCCGCGATCAAGCCGTCCTTCCGCATGCTGCCGACGGTCGGCGTGAAGTGCTATTCGTGGGCGCTCGACACGGTCGGCCTGTTCGGCGCGCGCGCGGAGGATCTCGCGTGCGGGCTGCTCGCGATGACGGGCCGCACCGAGTTTTCCGGCATCGCCCCGGCGAAGGCGCCGCGGATCGGCGTGGTCAGGCAGGAATTCGCAGGTCACGTGGAGCCGGCCGCGGAAGAGGGGCTGCTGGCCGCGATCAAGGCGGCCGAGCGCGCCGGTGCCAGCGTGCAGACGATCGATCTGCCTGAGGCGGTGCAGGAGGCCTGGCGCATTCATCCGATCGTCCAGGATTTCGAGGCGCATCGCGCGCTGGCCTGGGAGTTTTCCGAGCGTCACGACGAGATCGCGCCGATGCTGCGCGCCAGCCTCGATGCGACCGCCCACCTGACGCCGAAGGAATATGACGAGGCGCGCCGGATCAGCCGCCGCGGCCGTCGCGAGCTCGGCGAAGTGTTCGAGGGCGTCGACGTGCTCCTGACCTATTCGGCGCCGGGAACGCCGCCGGCCAAGGAGCTCGCGACGACAGGCGATCCCCGTTACAACCGGCTCTGGACGCTGATGGGCAACCCTTGTGTCAACGTGCCCGTGCTGAAGTCGGGCGGCCTGCCCGTTGGGGTGCAGGTGATCGCACGCTTCGGCAATGATCCGCTCGCATTGGCGGTGGCGTGGTTCCTCGAGCAGGCGCTGGCGAAGTCAGGCTAGCGCGGGTTCGAACGCGACGGTGGCGGGCGCAGCGAGCGGCCCGCCTGCTTTCGCATCTTGCCCGAGCCAGCGCTCGGCGGCTGCGCGGCCGCTCCGGTGCAGCAGGCGGATGAAGCCGCGGCCGAGATCGGTCGATGAGCGCTGCGCCAGGCCGTCGACGGAGTCTTCGGCCGCAATCCGGGTGAGCCGCAGCGAATTCGTGGCATGCGACTGCGCCCATGCGATCGCCGCGATCTCGGCATTGAGCGCGGCGTTGGCCGCGATCTGATCGAGCCGGCGGTCGATGGCGGCGAGGGTGATGGGCACATAGCTGTCGCGCGCCGGAGTGACCTGGACGAGCAGGACATCAGACGTCGTCGTCTCCTGCGCCAGCCGGAGCAGCGGCGGGTTGCCGCCGAAGCCGCCGTCCCAATAGGCTTCGCCCTCGATCTCGACGGCGCAATGAACCAGCGGCGGACAGGTCGAGGCCAGCGCGACGTCGGCCGTGATGGCGTCATTGCGGAAGATCTGTTGCTGCCCGTCGCGGATCCGCGTCGCCGCAATCAGCAGCTTTGGGCACGCCGCGCCGCGCAACGCGGAAAAGTCGATGTCGCGCGCCAGCGCCTGCCGCAGCGGATCGAGGTCGACCGGATCGAACTGGCCGGAGCGCAGCGTCGGCCCGAATGCGACCGAGCTTCCCGCCGGCGAAAAACCGCCGACCAGCATCAGCGAGCGGAACGAGGCCTCGTGCAGCAGGCGCAGCCAGAACCGGCTGAGCCGGCTGCGCGCCGCTTCGCGGCCGCCTTCGGCAAGACCGGAGGCAAGCAGCAGCGCATTGATCGCGCCGGCACTGGCGCCGCTGATGGTGTCGATCTCGATCGGCTCTTCCAGCAGCCGCTCCAGCACGCCCCAGGTGAAGGCGGCAAAGGTGCCGCCGCCCTGCAGCGCCAGCGACAGTCTCCGCGGCGGCCATTGCTCGGCGCTTGCCGGCGCGGACGCGACCGGCGCCGCTTTGGTCACGACATCGACCGTCGCAGGCGCTTGCGCAGCGGGCGGCGGTGTTGGCGGCAGAACCGGAATGGGATCTGGCGTGGGGGGCGGCGAGGGCGCGTCAGACCAGATGTCGGTGGTCGAGAGCAGCCGGCTTGCCGCGGTGCGGACAGCACCCTGCGAACCAACCCCGTCATGCGCGTCGACAATCTTCTCGCTCATTCCGAGCAACCGCGTAACGCCATCTCGACTGTCAGGATGACAGGCATGGAACCGCTGCGCTACTGCCGGCCGCGAACGCGCCGTCAGTTGCGAACAGGATTTGACATATAATGCAGAGAGGGGGCTTCGGTATCCGTAGATGCCCTGGCTTTAGACGCTTTGCGCGACGAGGTTCGCGACGCGATTACGCTTTCTCGCCGATGCGGCTTTCCCTGCCGGCTTGCAGTCGCTTGATGTTCTCGCGATGCGCGTAGAACATCAGCAGCGTCAGCACCGCGAACAGTGCTGCGAGCGCGAGATGCCCAAACCACCACAGGAATATCGGCGTGATGAACGCGGCCACCAGCGCCGAGAGCGACGAGTAGCGGGTGGTGAAGGCGGTCGCCACCCACAGCAGGCAGAACACCACCATGCCCGGCCAGAACAGGCCGAGCAGGACACCGATATAGGTCGCAACGCCCTTGCCGCCCCTGAACTTGAGCCAGACCGGGAAGAGATGGCCGAGGAAGGCGCCGAGCCCGGCCACCATGGCGGCGTTGGGTCCTGCGATGTAGCCTGATATCATCACGGCCGCCGTGCCTTTGAGCGCGTCGAACAGCAGCGTGCCCGCTGCAAGCTTCTTGCTCCCGGTGCGCAGCACATTGGTGGCGCCGATGCTGCCGGAGCCGATCGAGCGGATGTCCTGCGTGCCGGCGAGCCTGGTCAGGATCAGGCCGAACGGAATCGAGCCGAAGAGGTAGCCGATGACGAAGGCCATCGGCAGAAAAGCTTCAAGCCCCATGGCGGCGGCTCCAAAGGCTGGATTTCGCGTCAGACATGCTCGTATACCGTGCGGCCGCCGACAATGGTGCGGACCACGCGGCCTGTAAAGCGGGCCTCGTCGAACGGGGTGTTCTTGCAGGGCGATTTGAGGTCGGCCGGGTCGACCACCCAGGGCACGTCGGGGTCGATCACGATGACATCCGCAGGGCTGCCCGCGCGCAGGGTTCCGCCAGGGAGGTTGAGCAACTCCGCCGGTCGGGTCGACATCGCCCGGATCAGCGTCTTCAGTTCCATCTCGCCATTGTGCACGAGGCGCAGGCCGGCGGGCAGCATGGTCTCCAGACCGATGGCGCCGGGCGCGGCTTCCGCGAACGGCAGGCGCTTGCCCTCGACGTCCTGCGGATTGTGGTCGGACATGACGACGTCGAGCAGGCCGGAGGCCATCGCGGCCACCAGCGCACGGCGGTCGTCCTCGGTGCGCAGCGGCGGCGACAGTTTCAGGAATGACCGGTAAGGACCGATGTCGTTCTCGTTCAGCGCCAGATGGTTGATCGAGACCGAGGCGCTGACGGCGAGCCCTGCATCGCGCGCACGCTGGAGGATCTCAAGCGAGTCGATGCAGGTCAGCGAGGCCGCGTGATAGCGGCCGCCGGTCAGCGCCACGAGGCGCATGTCGCGTTCGAGGATCACGGCCTCGGCGGCGTTCGGGATCCCCATCAGGCCGAGCCGCGAGGCGAACTCGCCCTCGTTCATCACGCCTTCGCCGACGAGATCGGGATCCTCGGTGTAGTGCACGATCAGCGCGTCGAAGTCGCGCGCGTAGGTCAGCGCGCGGCGCATCACCTGGGCATTGGTCACGCTTCTGGCGCAATCGCTGAAGGCGACCGCGCCGGCGGCCTTGAGCAGGCCGAACTCGGTCATCTCCTGGCCGTGCATGCCCTTGGTGAGGGCGGCCATCGGCTGGATGTTGACGATCGCAGTGTCGCGGGCGCGGCGCATCACGAAGTCGACCGTCGCCGAATTGTCTATCACCGGCGAGGTGTCGGGCTGGCAGATGATGGTGGTGATGCCGCCGGTCGCGGCCGCCTGGCTGGCGGTGGCAAAGGTCTCGCGATGGCTGAAACCGGGCTCGCCGACGAAGGCGCGCATGTCGATCAGGCCGGGCGCGACGATCTTGCCGGCGCAGTTGACGATGTCGGTGCCTTCAGGGACGCCGGCAGCCCCGATGCCGCGACGGGTCTCGCGGATGGTGCCGTCGGCGATGAGGACGTCGCCGACCCCGTCGAAATCCCGGGAGGGATCGACGACGCGGGCGTTGGCGAGCAGGATCGGGCGGCGGTCGGTCAGCATGGGCATCACGCGTTCGGCAGGTTACGGGCGAGCGCTTCCAGCACCGCCATGCGCACGGCCACGCCCATCTCCACCTGTTCGCGGATCAGGGATTGCGCACCGTCGGCAACCGCCGTGTCGATCTCGACGCCGCGGTTCATGGGGCCGGGGTGCATCACGAGCGCGTCCGGCTTGGCGTAAGCGAGCTTCTTCTGGTCGAGCCCGAAATAGTGGAAGTATTCGCTCGACGACGGCACGAAGGAGCCGTTCATGCGCTCGCGCTGGAGCCGCAGCATCATGACGATGTCGGCGCCGTTCAATCCCTCGCGCATGTCGCGCGCGACCTCGACGCCCATTCGCTCGATGCCTGGTGGCAGCAGCGTGGAGGGGCCGACGACGCGGACGCGGGCGCCCATGGTGTTGAGCAGGATGATGTTGGAGCGGGCAACGCGCGAATGCAGCACGTCGCCGCAGATCGCGACCACGAGGCCCTCGATCCGGCCCTTGTTGCGGCGGATGGTGAGCGCATCGAGCAGCGCCTGGGTCGGATGCTCGTGGGCGCCGTCGCCGGCATTGATCACGGAACCGTCAACCTTGCGCGCCAGCAGTTCCACCGCCCCGGAGGCGTGATGGCGCATCACCAGGATGTCCGGATGCATCGCGTTGAGCGTCATCGCGGTGTCGATCAGCGTCTCGCCCTTCTTGATCGACGAGGACGCCACCGACATGTTCATGACGTCGGCTCCCAGGCGCTTGCCGGCGAGCTCGAACGAGGACTGGGTCCGGGTAGAGGCCTCGAAGAAGAGGTTCACCTGCGTCCGTCCCCGCAGGACGGTGCGCTTCTTGTCAACCTGGCGGTTGAGCTCGACATATTCTTCGGACAGGTCGAGGAGGCCGGTGATGTCGGCCGCGGAAAGGCCCTCGATGCCCAGCAAATGCCGGTGGCCGAGGACGAAGGTCGATTTCGATGTCATTAAAGCGAGAGCTATAGGCGCGGATGGCTGGGGGGGCAAGGGCCAAAGCCGGGGCGGTGAGTTATCCCCTGATCTGTCGGTCAGGGCGCCGGGGCGCGCTCTAAGTCCCGTCATGCCCGGGCTTGTCCCGGGCATCCACGATCTTCTATCGCATTTGACGCAAAGGACGTGGATGGCCGGGA
>NZ_CAKZJO010000091.1 GCF_936943645.1 uncultured Bradyrhizobium sp.
CGCGATCGACCACGGGCGAGCTACGCTCGTCCCGGACCCCTCCAGGGGAGGGTAAGAAAGACCTCAATCCGCCCCTGCCAGCTTTCCCTTCTCACGCGTTGCCGCCACCACATCGCGCACGAGATCGAACACGCCATCCGCTTGCGGCGGTGCGTTCGGGGAGCGGCCGAGCCGCACGATCACCAGCTTCTCCGACGGGATCACGATGGTGTATTGCCCGATCGTGCCCTTGGCGAAGAAGGCATCGCGCGGCCAGCCGTGCTCCACGCGAAACTTCGCCCCGAAGCTGTCGCCCTGGTTTGTCCAGAAGCCGGCGCCGATGCCGACCCAGGCATTCGGCGTGGCCGTCGCCGAATAGTTCACCCAGCCTTCCGGCAAGATGCGTTTGCCGCCGGCGACGCCGTCATTGAGATAGAGCTGGCCGAAGCGCGCCCAATCGCGCGTGGATGCGAGCGTCTCGCTCGACCCTTCGATTGTGCCCGAGCCATCGAGCTGGAGCGTGACGTGGCGCATGCCGAGCGGCGCGAACAATTCGCGGCGCGCGAAGCGGAGCGCGCCTTCCGGCGTGCCGCCGGCCGCATCACGGATCAGATGCGAGAGGATGAGGATGTTGCCGTCGTGGTAATTCCAGGCGGTGCCGGGCGCGGTCTCGAGCGGGATGGTCTCGGCATAGGCCGCCATGTCCGTCTCCACGAACTTCATCCGGTTGACCGGCTCGAAGGCGGAGCCGAGCGAGGCCTGCAGCGAGCTGCCGAGCGCGAGGCCGGCGGTGTGGCGCAGAAGCTGATCGACGGTGATCGCATGGTGTGGATCATGGGGATCTTTCCAGGCGGCAACCGGCGCTGGTCCGTCGAGCTTGAGCTTGCCCTGGCGCACGAGGATTCCGGTGAGGGCCGAGATCACCGATTTCGTCATGGAGAAGCCGAGCAGTGGCGTCTCGGGTCCGATGCCGTCGGCGTAGCGCTCGGCGATGACGCGCCCGGCTTTCATCACCACGATCGCGCGAGTGCGGCGGTAAGGCGGTTGCGCCGGCTCGGTGAAGGCGCGGTCGAGTGCACCGGCCAGTTCGGGGCTTTGCGGCGGCACGAGTGAGGAGCCGGCGATCTCCGGCAACAGCGCGGGCTGTTTGTCGTCAGGCGGCACCGTCACGTCGGCGATGCCCGCTTCATGCTCGAGCGTGCAGCCAAGGCCCTCACGATAGACGGCGTGGCTGCGGCCGATGCCAAACAGCGTCACCGTGACATCCTTGCGCGTGCGATCGACCCGGGTGTCCATCGCCCAGGTGATCAGGCCGGTGCCGGGCATGGCGTCGGTGGTCTCGGTGAAGTTGCGCCTTGGGTCGAGGCCGGAGACGAACGTCTCCGAGCACAGGATGTCGGCGACGAAGCCGGTGGCGACCTTAGGCATGTCGCGGGCCCGGGCCGCGCCGAGCACGAGGCCGGCAGCGGCGATGGTGGTGGTGAGGAGGACGATCTTGCGGCGGCGGGTCACGGGCTTTCTCCGGCACAGGGGGCGTGTGCGGCGAGGAAGCCGGAGCAGGCGGAGGAGCGCTCGCCGGATTTGGAAAATGGTCTGGTTGAAGTCGGAAGGTACTGGTCGATTCTGGAATCATGCAGTGATTCCAGTGGCTTAAAATCTAGGCCGTAGTCACCTTGAGCCGTCGATATTCCGACGGCGTCACACCGGTGACCGCCTTGAAGGCGCGGTTGAACGGGCCGAGCGACTGGAAGCCGGCATCCATGGCGATTGTGATGACGGGCACCTCGGCCTGGGCGGGATCGGCGAGCGCGGCCTTGGCTTCCTCGATCCGGTGGTTGTTCAGGAATACATTGAAGTTGCGGTAGCCGAGCCGCTGGTTGATCAGGCGACGCAGCCGGTATTCGGGAATCTTCAGCCGGCCGGCGAGCACGCCGATGGTGATGTTCTCCTGGCGATAGATCCGCTCGTCCGCCATCAGCCGCATCAGGGCATCGACGAGTTTCTGGTCGGCCGCATCCTCGACCGCAGGCTGGCCCTGCGCAATCGCCGGTACGGGCTCAGCTGCGACCTGAAACAGATCCGCGCCATCGACACGCATCATGGCGTAGACGATCGCCGCGACGGTGCAGGCCAGCGCAGCGGCATTGATGGTTTCGACGACCTCGCCGACGTGGTTGCCGGCGGCCGTGATCTGGAGCATCGCGCTCAGTCCACCATAGAGTGCAGTTGCGCAGACGATGAAGACACGAACACGGCGGCGGCGCTCGACCAGGTCGGTCGGCCAGGAGGCGATCATCTGCCCAACAGCAAGCGCGATGAAACCGAGCACGATCAGATTGACTGCCGTCACCGAGAACCGCACATGGCCGCTGGGTGCAATCCAGACGCAGCCTGCGAAGCTGAAGGCCGTCACCAGCCCCCAGACCCATCCGTGCCACCAGCGCAGGCGAAACTCGTCGTCGAACAGGGACCGGGTGAACAGCCAGAACACCACGATGGTGCCGGTCGACAACGCGACCAGCGGGGCATGCAAGAGCGGGATCCGCGACGTGACATCCACCGAGTAGCTCGCCGCATGCGCAGCCGATCCCAGCGCAAAGGCCGCGCCGAGGCGGGCTGCAGTCACGCTGCGGAAGTCGGCAAGCAACGACGCCGCCAGCACCAGCAGCAGTGCGACGCTGGCAGCGCGAAAGGCAAGCTCGATTGCGGCAAGGGTCATCGGATGGGCGGACGGTCGCGGTTAAAGTCGGACGAACATCGTTCGTTGTGCCGGCTTTTTCAAGGACCATCGGCACTCACAACTGTCATCGCCGGCTCGACCGGGCGATCCAGTACTCCGAGACGGCAGTGATGGAATCGACGGGCCGCGGCGTACTGGATGCCCCGGTCAAGCCGGGGCATGACAGCGGAGCGTGCGACCCGGCCTTTGCCGCGACGGCGGTGCAAAATCCTGCTACCGTCTTGCTCAATAAAGCCAAAAGGAGTTCACCATGAGCTGGCAACCCTCGAACGATCCCGTGCTCGGCGATCCCATGTCCTGCGATGCGCTCGATCTCGTCATCGTGCCGCGCACGCGGGACCTCGGCGACGGATTTGCCGTGCGGCGCGCGCTGCCCCACGGCAAGCGGCAGATGGTCGGGCCCTTCATTTTCTTCGACCATTTCGGCCCGGTGCAGTTCGTCTCCGGCAAGGGCATGGACGTGCGGCCGCATCCGCATATCGGGCTTGCCACCGTCACCTATCTGTTCGACGGCGCCATCATGCATCGCGACAGCGAGGGCAACGTCCAGGAGATCGCGCCCGGCGCGATGAATCTGATGACGGCCGGGCGCGGCATCGCTCATTCCGAGCGCACGCCGGAGGCACAACGCGCCTCGGGCCAGAAGATGCTGGGCCTCCAGAGCTGGATCGCCCTGCCGGCCGGATCGGAAGAAATTTCGCCGTCGTTCCAGCACTACGGCGCCGGCGACCTGCCGATGATCTCCGAGCGCGATTTTACCGCACGGGTGATCGCGGGATCCTCGTTCGGTATCACCTCGCCCGTCTCGATGGTGTCGCCCTGGTTCTACACCGAGGTCACGGCGGCCGCCGGGGCGGCCGTGCCGCTCGACCCGGATCATGAGGAGCGCGCGATCTACATCGTCGATGGCGAGGTGGAGATCGCGAACGAGCGTTACGAGGCGCCGCGATTGCTGATCTTCCGACCGGGCGACCGCATCACCGTGAAGGCGCTGAAGGCGACCCGGATGATGTTTCTCGGCGGCGATGCGCTGGAAGGGCCGCGCCACGTCTGGTGGAATTTCGTCTCCTCCAGCAAGGAGCGGATCGAGCAGGCCAAGCAGGACTGGAAAACCGGCCGCTTCGCGGCAGTTCCGCAGGAACATGAGTTCATTCCGCTGCCGGAATAGGCTAATCCGATTGCCGGTCGCGCCATCAGGCGCGGCCGGATCTCCTGCGCGAACGCCCTGAAAGCTCCGACGATGACCACCATGCTCTCCAGCGACCTGCCCCTGACCAAGATCGGGCGCGGCAAGGTGCGCGATATCTACGCCGTCGACGACGACCGCCTGCTGCTGCTCACCACCGACCGCATCAGCGCCTTCGACGTCGTGATGGGCGAGACCATCCCGATGAAGGGCGCGGTACTCACGCAGATCAGCGCATTCTGGTTCAATGAGCTCGAAGGCGTGGTGCCTCATCACATGATCAGCGCCGACACCGACGAGATCATCGCCGCCGTGCCGACGCTGAAATCGCACCGCGCCGAGATCCTTGGTCGCGCCATGCTGTGCAAGCGCACCACCGTGTTCCCAATCGAATGCGTGATCCGCGGCTATCTCTCGGGCTCGGCGTGGAAGGAATATGCGGCCAGCGGCACGCTCGCGGGCGAAAAGCTGAAGGCCGGTCTCGTCGAAAGCGAGAAGCTGGAGCCCGCGATCTTCAGCCCGGCGACCAAGGCCGAGACCGGCCATGACGAGAACATCACGATCGCGAAGATGCGCGAAGTGGTCGGAGACGAGACGGCGTATACGCTCGAGAGCATGACGCGCGCGATCTACACGCTCGGCGAGGAGCTCGCCCGCGAGCAGGGCATCATCATCGCCGACACCAAGTTCGAGTTCGGCCGCGACAAGGACGGCCGCATCATCCTGATCGACGAAGTGATGACACCGGACTCCTCGCGCTTCTGGGCGGTCGATGCCTACAAGCCCGGCCAGCCGCAGGCGAGCTTCGACAAGCAGCCCCTGCGCGACTATCTCGACGTCGAGCGCCGCGCCGGCCGCTGGAACGGCGACGCCCCGCCTCCGCCGCTGCCGGCCAGCGTGGTGGATGCGACGAGCAAGCGATATCTGGAAGCGTATCGGCGGGTGACGGGGAAAGAGCTGAAGATCTAGCTTGCACCTGCCATCGCGACGCACTGGGTCAAGCAGGGATTGATCGACGACGGGCTTCAGCGTTGGGCGCGTGATCCGCATCCAACGCAAACAGCAGTTCGGCAACCCGATTGGCGGACGCCGTCCAATCCGCGAGCTTGGTGTAATTGTCCGTGAACCAGTTGAAGGCGGTCTGAACAACGACGAACGCCGCCGAGGCCTGAACCACTTCGCCGAGAGTCATGGTGTCGTCAAGGTACTTGGGCAGGCAAAGCAGCAGGCCGACCACCGGCGTCACCAGAAGACCCGAATAAGTGACCAGCGTCATCCGCATCAATTGCCAGCAGTAGATTCGCCAGATCGCAATCACGGCTTTCAGGGCGGCGCCAAGGGCATGGCGGCTATTCATGCCGGCCTCCTGCACCACCTTGCCTTCGCCGATCTCGCGCACATGGGTTCCGATCGCACGGAGCTCGGCCTCCATGCGCTTGTTTTCCTCGATGACCCGGGTCAGACGGCCGGCTGTCAGCCAGATGCCGATCACCAGCAGCGCGGAATAGGCGATCACGGCGAGAACGAGGTAGCCGGGAATCGCAAAGGCGATGCCATCGAATTGGACCGTCAGGCTGCCCCCGACCGACCAAAGCACGCCGACGAAGGTTGCAATCGTGAGCACCGACTGCAGCAGGCCGTTGGCCAGATCGACCGGGAGGTCCGTCGCGATCCTGGCATCTTCGGCGATGCGATATTCCGGCGCCTCGTGATGCCCTTCGATGGCGCCGCGCCCTGGACCAGCATCCGCCAGCCAGTCGCTATAGAGGCGATTGCTCAGCCACTCGCGCCAGGAGCGCTGCAGGGTCATGCGGGCCCACACCGAGAACACGACCAAGGCGATGCTCGCCGCAGCCAGCGGCAGAAACCGGAGGGCCAGGGCCAGCAGCTCGGCCTGATCCTTCCGGCCGATGGCGTTGAAGAAGTCCCGATTCCAGAAGTTCAGGCCATATTGCGTCAGGAGCTGCAGCACGACGTCGATGATCAAGGCGATCACCAGCAGCCAAGCCATCCACGCCGTCGGTCCGCGCCAGTAGCCCGAGGCACTTTGCCAGAAACGGCCAAGAAGCCGCATCTCGCCCGGAATGGAAGAGGTCCTCGTCAGCATGAGCGAGCCGCAACCCTGCGCGCGCGCCACCCCTATGATGCCGCGCGGGTCAGGTTAGGCGATCTTGCCCGAGGCCTTTTGACCTGCGTCAAGCGACGCCGGCGGCTATACCCCCGCCATCATCACGTATTTGATCTCGACATATTCTTCCATGCCGTGACGGGAGCCTTCCCGGCCGAGGCCGCTTTCCTTGACGCCGCCGAACGGCGCGACTTCCGTGGTGATGAGGCCGGTGTTGACGCCGACCATGCCGGACTCCAGCGCCTCGGCGACGCGCCAGACGCGGCCGAGATCGCGGGAATAGAAGTACGAGGCAAGACCGAACGGCGAGGCGTTGCACATGGCGATGACGTCGGCCTCGTCCTTGAAGCGGATCACCGGCGCGAGCGGGCCGAAGGTTTCTTCCTGCGACACCAGCGAGTCCGCCTTGACGTCGGCGAGCACGGTGGGCTCGAAGAAGGAGCGGCCGAGCTCGCTGCGCTTGCCGCCAGTCACGACCTTGGCGCCGCGCTTGACGGCGTCGGCGATGTGGCGCTCGACCTTGTCGACCGCCTTCATGTTGATCAGCGGGCCCTGCGTGACGCCGCTCTCGGTGCCGTCGCCGATCTTCATCGCCGCGACCTTGGCCGACAGCTTCTTCACGAACTCGTCGTAGATCTTGTCCTGGGCGTAGAGGCGGTTGGCGCAGACGCAGGTCTGGCCCATGTTGCGATACTTCGAGACGATCGCGCCTTCGACCGCAGCATCGATATCGGCGTCGTCGAACACCACGAAGGGTGCGTTGCCGCCAAGCTCGAGGCCGAGCCGCTTCACGCCGACGGAGGCTTGCTGGTAGAGTATCTTGCCGACCGCAGTCGAGCCGGTGAAGCCGACGAAACGCACCGCCGGATGCTCGCACAGCACCTTGCCGATCGGCGGCGCGTCACCGGTGATGATGTTGAGCACACCCTTGGGAATGCCGGCCTTCTCGGCGAGCACGGCCAGCGCCAGCGCCGACAACGGCGTCTCGTTGGCGGGCTTCAGCACCACCGTGCAGCCGGCCGCGAGCGCCGGCGAGACTTTTCGCGTGATCATCGAGTTCGGGAAATTCCACGGCGTGATCGCGCCGCAGACGCCGATCGGCTGCTTGATCGCGAGCAGGCGCGCATCGGGCCGCTGGGTGGGAATGGTCTCGCCATAGACGCGGCGGGCCTCTTCGGCGAAGAATTCGATATAGGCGGCGCCGATGTCGACCTCGCCGAGCGCCTCGGTGAGCGGCTTGCCCTGCTCGGAGGTGAGGATCAGCGCGAGGTCCTCGCGATTGGCGACGATCAGCTCGAACCATTTGCGCAGGATGTTGGAGCGCTGCTTGGCGGTATGCTTGGCCCAGCCCGGGAAGGCACGCTCGGCGGCCTCGACCGCCTTGGTCGTCTCGGCCGCACCGAGCTGCGGAACCTTGGCGAGCTCGACGCCGGTGGCGGGATTGTTGACGGCGAACACCGGGGTGCCGACCCAGGCGCCGTCGATGTAGCAGGCCTCCTTCAGGAGCGACGGGTCCTTCAGCCGGTCGCGCAGGGTGGCGGTGGCTTGCGGGGCGCGTGCGGCGGCGGTCGGTGTCATGGCGTTACTCCCTGGGGGCGATCGGATCGGCCCGCAATATAGGGGCAGGTGGTGCCCGATGCACCGCCCCGCAACGCACATCTGATGGGAGCTAAAGAGAGAGCGGCCTTAGGCCGCGCCGCTCATATAGGTTTCGCGCCGGCCGATCATGCGCTCGGCGGCCGCCTTGGCGTCGGCCTTCGAGGAGGTCGCGCAGGTCCGGTATTCGAGATCGGGCACGTCCGAGGCGTTGCGACGTCCGAACCACGACTTCGAACCGACCGGCAGCAGCGCCAGGGATTGCGCCAGATTGTCGACTGCCCCGAAGGAATAGAGCGCGCCGGTGCCGGCGATACGCACTTCGTAAATGCCGGGCGAAATCGGCGCCTCCAGGTTCTCGCCCCGTCCGGGACGGGGATAGCGCTTCCATTCGCTCCAGGTCGAAATCATCTGAGTCCCCTCGCGGCCACCCGGGGCCGCCAAATTTGCATCAAGTCTTAACGTCGGCCGCCGATTGGGCCGAGTGCTGAACGCGGCAGCGCACAAAATGTTTCAAGTGCTTCAAACACGTGAAGCATATCGCCGGAGCCCATCCTAGGTCACGGCGAGATGCGGCCATCCACCGCAGATTGTGACGGAGTGTTGCCGTTCAGCCCGCCTGTCGTCCTGCGTGGGGCGCAGACCGTCAAGTCACGACATCGCGACCGTTGCGGGCATCTGGACGCGCTTGCCGCGCGGGGCGTGCGGGAGGACAATCGATCGCTGCCAACAATAATCAAACCCGAGGAAACGCCATGCAAAGCAAAGCCCAGATCGACGAGATTCTGCGTCAGAAGAGCGAGGCCAATGAGATCCCCGGCGTCGTCGCCATCGCCGCGAGCGGTAACGACGTGCTGTATCAGGGCGCGTTCGGCAAGCGCGACCTGTCGAAGCCCGATGCGATGACTGAAGACAGCGTGTTCTGGATCGCCTCGATGACGAAGGCAGTGACATCGGCGGGCGCGATGCAGCTGGTCGAGCAGGGCAAGCTGTCGCTGGATGCGCCGATCGGCGAGGTGCTGCCCGATCTCGCCAATCCGCAGGTGCTCGAAGGCTTCGATGCCAAGGGCGAGGCAAAGCTGCGGCCGGCCAAGCGGCCGATCACGCTGCGGCAGCTCATGACCCACACCGCCGGCTTCTGCTACAATATGTGGAACGGCGATCTGGCGGTCTATCTGGACAAGAACGGCATTCCCGCGATCACCACCTGCCAGAACGCGGCGCTGAAGACGCCTGTCATGACCGACCCCGGCACGCGCTGGGAATACGGCACCAACATCGATTTCGTCGGCAAGGCGGTGGAAGCCGTCAGCGGCAAGCGGCTGGACGCCTATTTGCGCGACAATCTGTTCAATCCGCTCGGCATGAGCGACACGGCCTTCAAGATCACCGACAGCATGCGCAAGCGCCTCGTCGGCATGCACGCGCGCGGCGAGGACGGTCAGCTCGCCGCGATCCCGTTCGAGCTCGAGCAGGAGCCGGAGTTCCACATGGGTGGCGGCGGCCTCTACTCGACCGCAGCCGACTACATCAAGTTCACCCAGATGATCCTGAACAAGGGCCGCGGCAACGGCAACCAGGTGCTGAAGGCCGACACGATCGCCATGATGAGCCAGAACCAGATGGGCGATCTCAGCATGACCAAGATGACGACGGCGGCGCCGATGTACACCAACGACGTCGATCTCTATCCGGAGCAGGTGAAGAAATGGGGCCTCAGCTTCATGATCAACACGCAAAAGACCGCCGAGGGCCGCAGCGCCGGCAGCCTGGCCTGGGCCGGCCTTGCCAACACCTATTACTGGATTGATCCGGCGCGCGACGTCACCGGCGTGATCCTGATGCAGCTGCTGCCCTTCGCCGACGGCAAATGCCTAAAAGCGTTCGCCGGCTTCGAGCGCGGCGTCTATGCCGGGCTCGACGCGGGCAGCGGGCAGAAGGCGGCCTAGCCACTTAGTATGAGGTGCGCTGCATCGCGCGCCATCACCGCAATCGATAACCTCGTGCCCAAAGCCATCGGCTTCAGGCACGAGGCACCACCTTTGAGGAGACGAACTTGGCGAGCGATCTGACGGACAAGGCGGACAGCTACGTTTGCGGCATCTCGGATACGCCGCTGCTCGGCGACACCATCGGTAGCAGCCTCGACCACGCGGTGCGGCGCTGGGGGACACGCGAGGCGCTGGTCTCGCCCAGCCATGGCGTCAGATGGACCTGGAGAGAATTCGCCGAGCGGGTCGACGCGCTCGCCGCGGGCTTTCTCGCGCTCGGGCTCGAACGCGGGATGCGGATCGGCATCTGGTCGCTGAACCGGCCGGAATGGACGCTGACCCAGTTCGCCGCCGCCAAGGCCGGCCTCATCCTGGTGACGATCAACCCCGCCTATCGGCTCAGCGAGCTCGAATTCGCGCTGAAGAAGGTCGGCTGCGCGGCAATCGTCACCGCCACCGCGTTCAAGACCAGCAATTACATGGAGATGCTCAACACCCTGCTGCCGGAGCTGGCCGGCGCCAGGCCCGGACAATTGCAGGCGGCGCGACTGCCGGCCTTGCGGATGGTGATCCAGATCGGCGGCCCTGGGGCCCCAGGCACGATCCCTTTCGAGGAGGTCGCGCGCATGGGCAGAGCGGAGCACCGCGAGCAACTGGCCGCGCTCGGTGCCGCGCTTCAGTTCGACGATCCCGTCAACATCCAGTTCACCAGCGGCACCACGGGATCGCCGAAGGGCGTGACGCTGACGCACCACAACATCCTCAACAACGGCTATTTCACCGGACGCGCGATGCGGCTGACCGAGCAGGACCGGATCTGCATTCCCGTGCCGCTCTATCATTGCTTCGGCATGGTGATGGGCAACCTTGCATCCGTCACGCTCGGTACCACCATGGTCTATCCCGGTGAGGGCTTCGATCCGCTCGCGACGCTGCGCGCGGTCGAGCAGGAAAGATGCACCGCGCTGTACGGCGTGCCGACCATGTTCATCGCCGAGCTCGATCATCCCGAGTTCAAGAATTTCAATTTGAAATCGCTGCGCACCGGCATCATGGCGGGCGCGCCCTGCCCGATCGAGGTGATGAAGCGCGTCAACACCGAGATGAACATGCGCGAGGTCACCATCGCCTATGGCATGACCGAGACCAGCCCGGTCAGCTTCCAGAGTGCGACCGACGATCCACTCGAGCGGCGCGTCTCCACCGTCGGCCGCATTCACCCGCATGTCGAGGTGAAGGTTGTCGATCTCGAAGGGCGGATCGTCAAGCGCGGCGAACGCGGTGAGCTCTGCACCCGCGGCTACAGCGTCATGCTGGGCTATTGGGAGGAGACGGAAAAGACCGGCGACGTGCTCGACGCCAATGGCTGGATGCACACCGGCGACCTCGCCACCATCGACGACGAGGGTTATTGCAACATCGTCGGCCGCATCAAGGATCTGGTGATCCGCGGCGGCGAGAACCTCTACCCGCGCGAGATCGAGGAATTCCTGTACCGCCACCCCAAGATCCAGGACGTGCAGATCTTCGGCGTCGCCGACACCCGCTACGGTGAGGAGCTCTGCGCCTGGATCCGCGTCAGGCCGGGCGAGACGCTGACGGTCGAGGAGGTGCGCGGCTTCTGCGACGGCCAGATCGCCCACAACAAGATTCCGCGCTACGTCGAGTTCGTCGACGAGTTTCCGATGACCGTGACGGGCAAGATCCAGAAATTCGTGATGCGGGATGCGGTGGAGCAGCGCCTGGGGCTGAAGGCGGCGAAGACGGCGTGAGGGGCGCACGCTGCCGCCACACAATCGTCATTGCGAGCGCAGCGAAGCAATCCAGTCTGCCTCCACGGAGGGATTCTGGATTGCTTCGTCGCAAGCGCTCCTCGCAATGACGCGGAGAGAGTCGCGCGCGTTACGCCGTCAGCCCGCGCTGGCCAGCCAGCTCCTTCAGCGACACCAGCGGGCGGGCGCCGATGTGCTGGATCACTTCGGCGGCCGCGAGCGCGCCGAGCTCGCCGCACTGCTTGTACGCAAGGTTGCGCGCCAGGCCATACAGGAAGCCTGCGGCGAAGAGATCGCCGGCGCCGGTGGTGTCCACCACCTTCTCGACCGGGAACGCCGGCGCGGCGACGGCGTCTTCGGACGAGATCACCATGCAGCCCTTCTCGCTGCGGGTGACCACACCGAGATTGACGTCATTGCGCAGCTGCTTCAGCGCGGTGTCGAAGTCCGAGGTCATGTAGAGCGAATGCAGCTCGGACTCGTTGGCGAAGACGATGTCGACGGTGCCGTTGCGCATAAGCCCCAGGAATTCGTCGCGATAGCGATCGACGCAGAACGAATCCGACAGCGTCAGCGCCACCTTGCGCTTGGCGTCATGGGCAATCTTGGCCGCCTTGACGAAGGCGTCCTTGGCGTTTTTGGGGTCCCAGAGATAACCCTCGAGATAGACGATGGCGGCAGAGGCGATCTCGGCCGGGTCGATGTCGGCGGGCGACAGGTCCTGCGCCGCGCCGAGATAGGTGTTCATGGTGCGCTCGCCATCATCGGTGACCAGGATGTAGGAGCATCCGGTGGCAGGGCCGTCCTTGGCGGCGGGCGTGTTGAAGGCGACGCCGGCCGAGCGGATGTCGTGGACGTAGAGCTTGCCGATCTGGTCGTCCTTGACCTTGCCGACATAGGCGGCGCGGGCTCCCAGGCTGCCGATGCCGACGATGGTGTTGGCGGCAGAGCCGCCCGAGACTTCCGTGGCCGGCCCCATGTCCTTGTAGATGGCCGCCGCCCGCGCCTCGTCGATCAGGGACATGCTGCCCTTGGTCATGCCGTGGCTGGCCAAAAAGGCCTCGTCGGTTCTGACCAGCACGTCGAACAGCGCGTTGCCGATGCCAAGAACGTCATATTTCACGTCAGCCATTCACCTTGATCCTGTTTGGCGGATTGCGGACCTTACGGAAATCCGCTTCCTGTCGGCCTGAAATTCAAGCTCGCGGCCTATCACGACCGGGCCTGCACGGGCAAGCAACGGTATTATAAAGAGCCGATGATCCGCTCCTTCCTGACCGTCTCGACGGGAACGCTGGCCTCGCGGCTGCTGGGCTTTGCCCGGGATTCCCTGATCGCAGCGCTGCTCGGCACCGGCGTCGTGGCGGATGCGTTTCTGGCGGCCTTTCAGCTCGTCAATGTGGTACGGCGCCTGCTCAGTGAAGGGGCACTGAATGCGGCGCTGATCCCGGCCTGGCTGCGCGTCAGGGACCGCGCCGGCGATGCGACCGCAGCGGCGTTCTCAGGGCGCGTGCTGGGCACGGTCAGTGTCGTCCTGATCGCGGCCTCAATCCTGATCGCATTGTCGATGCCGCTGATCATCACGATCATCGCACCCGGATTCCTCGGCAGCCCCACGCTCGATCTCGCGGTGCATAATGCGCGGCTGATGCTGCCTTATCTGGCCTTTGCCGGCCCCGTCACGGTGCTGATGGGACTTTTGAACGCGCAGGGACGCTTTGCGCTCACGGCATTCTCGCCGCTGCTGTTCAACATCGCGCTGATCGCCGCGATTGCGGCGCTCATCCTCGCGCATGCCGATGCGGCTTTCGCGGCGTGGATGCTGGCGGCGACCGTGGGCATCGCCGGGCTGCTGCAGCTCATGATGTTGCTGTCGCAGCGAGGTGCGCGCCTCGCGACACCGCTGCGCGTCAGTTTCGACACGGAGATGCGCAGCTTCTTTGCCAAGGCGATTCCCGGCATGATCGCAAGCTCGGGGCCGCAATGGCTGATCGTCGCCGGCGCGATCATTGCGTCCGCGACCCCGTCCGCGGTGTCGTGGCTCTATTTCGCCAACCGCCTGATCGAGCTGCCGCTCGGCATTGTCGGCGTCGCCATGGGCACGGTGCTGGTGCCGGAACTGACGCGCGCCGTCGCCAGCTCCGACCGCGCGGCGGTGGCGCATGCGGAATCGCGCGCGCTGGAGCTTGCCGCCGGGCTGGCACTGCCGGCCGCGCTCGGCCTGATCGTGCTGGCCGAGCCGATCGTGCGGCTGCTGTTCGAGCACGGCGCCTTCGGCGCCGTCGACAGCGTGGCGACGGCACAGGCGCTGATGTGGCTGGCGCTGGGTCTGCCGGCGCATGTGCTGATCAAGGCGCTGTCGCCGGCCTTCTATGCCCGCAGCGACACGATGACGCCGCTGCTCGCCACGGCCAAAGGCTTTGTGGTCGCGATCGCCCTCGCCGTGCTGCTCGGGCATGTCTTCGGCGCCAGCGGGATCGCGGCCAGCATCGCGGCCGGCGCCTGGAGCAGCGCATTCTCGCTGCTCCGGAAAGGCAGGAGCGCATTCGGATTCTCGATCGATACGGCCGCCCGCAAGCGGCTGCCGCGGATCGTGCTCGCTGCTGCCGCGATGGGCGCCCTGCTCTGGCTGACAGCGGGCCTTGTACCCGCGGAAGCTCACGGCTTCGTCAAATTCATCGTGCTGGGCCTGCAGATCGCCGCCGGGATCACGGTCTATGGCCTGCTGCTGCAGCTCCTCGGCGCGGCCTCGTGGCGCGAGGCGGCTGCCGCCTTGAAGCGACCGGCCTGAACTGGCTGGACTTGCGAATTGCCCTTGACGGGGCAGCGCCACTGTTGGAAACGACGGCCGAATACCTATGGGAAGCTGACCATGCCATTCGTTGAACGGGTCTTTTCGGGCGTCCAGCCGACGGGCAATCTGCACCTCGGCAACTATCTCGGCGCCATCGTCAACTTCGTGAAGATGCAGGAAACCCACAGCTGCATCTATTGCGTCGTCGACATGCACGCGATCACGCAGGGCGTCGACGTCTGGGGCGGACCGGCCGAACTCACGCGCAACACCCGCGAGGTGACCGCCGCGTTCATCGCCGCCGGCATCGATCCCAAGAAGCACATCGTGTTCAACCAGAGCCAGGTCTCGGGCCATGCCGAGCTCGCCTGGATCTTCAACTGCGTCGCGCGCATGGGCTGGCTCGGCCGCATGACCCAGTTCAAGGAGAAGGCCGGCAAGGATCGCGAGAACGCCTCCGTCGGCCTGTTCGACTATCCCGTGCTGATGGCCGCCGACATCCTGCTGTACCGCGCCACACACGTGCC
Source organism: uncultured Bradyrhizobium sp. (assembly GCF_936943645.1). Lineage (GTDB taxonomy): Bacteria > Pseudomonadota > Alphaproteobacteria > Rhizobiales > Xanthobacteraceae > Bradyrhizobium. The sequence continues at coordinate 14,714 of NZ_CAKZJO010000091.1, forward strand.
GGTCGGCGAGGACCAGAAGCAGCATCTCGAGCTCTCGCGCGACATCGCGCAGAAGTTCAACAACGACTTCGGCGAATCCATCCGCGCTCAGGGCGCCAATGACGGCCTGTTCTTCCCGCTGCCGGAACCGCTGATCACGGGCCCGGCAACGCGCGTGATGAGTTTGCGCGACGGCACCAAGAAGATGTCGAAGTCCGAAGCGTCGGACAATTCGCGCATCAATCTGACCGACGACGCCGACACCATCGCGCAGAAAATCCGCAAGGCGAAGACCGATCCGGAGCCGCTGCCGACGGAAGAGAAGGGCCTGGACGCGCGCCCCGAAGCCGACAATCTCGTCGGCATCTTCGCCGCGCTCTCCGGCCGCTCCAAGGCCGACGTGCTCCGTGAATTCGGCGCCGGCCAGTTCTCCAGCTTCAAGAACGCGCTGGCCGAGCTGTGCGTGACCAAGCTCGCGCCGATCGCCGGCGAGATGAAGCGCCTCGTCGCCGACCCCGGCCACATCGACGCGATCCTGAACGACGGATCCGACCGCGCCCGGGCGATCGCCGACGAGACGATGAAGCTCTCCAAGGACATCGTCGGCTTCATCCGCCGGCGCTGACAACGTGAGAGATGCGGCCTACGCCAGCGCCGGCCGCATCTCCTCTCCCCAAGCTTGCGGGAGTGTGGCAGCATGCCGGTCATGCACATTCCGGGACATGCATGACCAGCAAGCGACTTTGCTACGAGCCGGGTCACAAGCCCAAATGCCTCGTCATCGTCGACGACACCGCCGAATGGGATCGCGCGGTCTACTATGCCAGCCGCTGGGCGATCCGCGGCGGCGGCGGCGTGGTGATGCTGCGCATCATCGAGCCTGAGCAACAGAGCCAGGAATGGCTGGGGGTTGCCGACATCATGCGAGCCGAGGCGCAGGAAGCCGCGGAAGCCGCGCTCGACCGTGCCGCCGGACGCGCCAACGGCATCGCCGCGATCACCCCGGAGCGGGTCATTCGCGAGGGCGCACCAATGGAGCAACTGCTCGCGGTGATCGATGAGGATCCTGATATCGCCGTGCTGGTGCTCGCCGCCAATCCCGGTGCGGAGGGTCCGGGACCTCTGGTCTCGCTGCTCACGCACGAGCTGGGCACGTTCCCGGTGCCGGTGACCATCATCTCCGGCGCGCTGAGCGACCAAAGCGTGGATTCGCTGTCGTAGCTGCGCGGTTTCTTCCCCTCCCCTGGAGGGGGAGGGTCGATCGCGCGCAGCGCGAGCGGGGTGGGGTGACGGTATTTCCCCATCCAACAGTGCCCGTGCGGAGAGATCACCCCACCCCGGCGCTTCGCGCCGACCCTCCCCTCCAGGGCCCCTCCAGGGGAGGGTACGAAGCCCTTAACTCACTGAATCCTATAGCCAAAATTGCTGCCGGCCCCTTGACCGTGCGTTCGCCGTCGCCATCTGCTAGGAACTAGGGCACGCGCCGGCCTTGAACCGGCGACGTCTGGAGAAAACCATGTTCATTCAAACCGAAGCCACCCCCAATCCCGCCACGCTGAAGTTCATTCCCGGCCGCGTCGTGGTCGACGGCAGCCCGATGGAGTTCGCGAGCCGCGAAGCCGCTGGCCGTTCGCCACTGGCGGAAAAACTGTTCGAAGTACCCGGCGTCACCGGCGTGTTCTACGGATCGGATTTCATCACCGTGACCAAGGCGGGCGGTGAATGGCAGCAGCTCAAGCCCGCGATCCTTGGCGCCATCATGGAGCACTACATGTCCGGCGCGCCGCTGCTCGCCGACGGCGTGGCTCAGGATGATGCCGACCTCGACGACGAGGACGAGTTCTTCGACGAGGCCGACGCCGAGACGGTCGACATGATCAAGGACCTGATCGAGACCCGCGTGCGGCCGGCGGTGGCCAATGACGGGGGCGACATCACCTTCCGCGGCTTCAAGGACGGCGTCGTCTATCTCCACATGAAGGGCGCCTGCTCCGGCTGCCCGTCATCGACCGCGACGCTCCAGCACGGCATCCAGAATTTGCTGAAGCATTTCGTGCCTGACGTGGTCGAAGTCCGGCCGATGTGATCGATCAGCGAATGGCGAGTAGCGAATGGCGAATGGCATTCCGATCGGCTAGACTATTCGCTATTCGCCACTCGCCATTCGCTTGTCCATGCTGATCCTTGCCATCGATACCGCGCTCGACGCCTGCTCCGTCGCCGTGCTCGACACCGAAGCGGCCGAGTTGCGTGCGCAAGAACAGCTCCTGATGAAGCGCGGCCACGCCGAGGCCTTGATGCCGATGATTGCGCGCGTGATGCAATCGGCCGGCCTCGCCTTCACCGCCCTCGACCGGATCGCGGTCACGGTCGGCCCCGGAAGTTTCACCGGCCTGCGCGTCGGCATTTCGGCAGCACGCGGCCTCGCGCTCGCGGCCGGACGGCCTGCCGTCGGCCTCACCACCTTGTCGGCCTATGCCGCCACCGTCGTCGGCCAGAGCAAAGCGGCGCCGGTGATCTCCGCCATCGATGCGCGGCACGACCATGTCTATTTCCAGATCGTCGCCGGCGATGGCAGCCAGCTGGTGCGGCCGCGCGTCGCTTCCATCGACGAGGCGATCGCCGCCTCGCAATTCGGTGCTCCGCATCTGGTCGGCAACGCCGCAAACATCCTCGCCGAGCGTTGGACGAAAGACAGCGAACAACCGGTCGCGGTCGATGCGCAGCCCGCGCCCGACATCGGCTGGGTCGCGTGGCTCGGCGCCGCGGCCGATCCCGAGACTAGTCCGGCACGCCCGTTCTATCTGAAGGCGCCCGACGCAAAGCCGCCGGCACAGCCGCCATTTGCAGCACAAGCCGCAAGCTCATGATGAGATGGCTGTCGGAATGGTGGCGCGGTGGGACGGCCGCCGTCGAGCCGGCTTCCGTGCGCGACGCCGCATGGCTGGCGCAGCTTCACGCCGCCTCCTTCGCGCACGGCTGGGGCGAAAGCGAATTCGAGAGCATGCTCGGCGAGCGCAACACGCTGGTGCATCGGCTGCGCCAGGGACGCAGGACCATCGGATTCGCAGTGTCGCGGATCGGCGCGGACGAGGCGGAAATCCTCTCGGTCGCGGTGGACCAAGCCTGTCGCGGCCGCGGCCTCTCCCGCACGCTGCTGATGACCCATCTCGGCCACCTCGCAGGGCGCGGCGTGCGCACAATATTTCTCGAAGTCGAGGAAAACAACCAGCCGGCGCGTCGGCTCTACGACAGGTGCGGATTCGTGGTGGTCGGACGCCGCGAACGCTACTATAAGCAGCCGAACGGGGAACAATTGAACGCCCTTCTGATGCGGCGTGACTTGTCGTAATATTGATGGCAGAAAGCGCCCCGTCAGGCAGACAACACATGACTGGACTTAAACCTTCCTCCGCATCCAAGGCGTCCGGCATCGAGGCGCGCTGTGCCGCCACCGGCATGCGCATGACCGAGCAGCGCCGTGTCATCGCCCGCGTGCTCGCGGAGGCGGTCGATCATCCCGATGTCGAGGAACTGTACCGGCGCTGCGTCGCCGTCGACGACAAGATCTCGATCTCGACCGTGTATCGCACCGTCAAGCTGTTCGAGGATGCCGGCATCATCGAGCGCCATGACTTTCGCGAGGGCCGCGCGCGCTACGAGACGATGCGCGACAGCCATCACGACCATCTCATCAATCTCAGGGACGGCAAGGTGATCGAATTCACCTCCGAGGAGATCGAGAAGCTGCAGGCGGAGATCGCCCGCAAGCTCGGCTACAAGCTGGTCGACCACCGCCTCGAGCTCTATTGCGTCCCGCTCGACGACGACAAGCCGACGTCCTGATCGGGCATGACCTTGTCGGAAAACCGCTTCACACTTTTCCGGGTCATGCCTTAGTGCCCGTCGACCTCATCATCTTCGATTGCGACGGCGTGCTCGTGGACAGCGAGGTGATCTCCTGTCGCGCCCATGCCGACGTGCTGACGCGGCACGGCTATCCGATCACGTCGGAGCAGGTGCTGGTCCGCTTCCTCGGCGTGTCCGAGAAAGACGCGCGGCGGATGGTCGAACAGGAAATCGGCCGCAGTCTCCCCGATGATCTCGAGCAGCAGGTCAATGCGGCGACGCTGCGATCCTACGCCAGCGACCTGCAGCCGATCACCCACGTAGCGGCCGCGATCGCCGCGATCGATCTGCCCAAATGCGTTGCGTCCAGCGGCACGCCGGACAAGATCCATCACGGCCTCACCTGCGCCGGGCTCTACGACCTGCTCGCCCCGAACATCTTTTCGGCGAGCCAGGTCGCGCGCGGCAAGCCGGCGCCCGACCTGTTCCTGTTCGCCGCCGCGCAAATGAAGACCGCGCCGGAGCGGTGCGTGGTGATCGAGGACAGCATCCCCGGGGTCACGGGCGCGCACGCCGCGGGGATGACCGTGCTGGGCTTTCACGGTGGCGGCCATTGCCCGCCGGGTCATGCCGAACGGCTGCGAGCAGCCGGCGCCGGACTGACCTTCGACGATATGCGGCAATTGCCCGAGCTGGTCCGGCGGGTCGGAGCGAGTGCCCCTTGAGGTGGTTTTCGACGTCATTCCTGGGCGATGCGCAGCATCGAACCCGGAATCCAGAGGTTTTGGCGCGAGATTCCGGGTTAGCGACCGCATTGCGCCGGGGAATGACGACCTGAAGGCGCCATTCGCTGGATTTTCGGCGCTCCAACCTCTATTTGAAGGCCGTCCTCCACCACCATTTCGGGTTCCATGACGCCGCCGCGCAAGCTGCACATCAAATCATATGGTTGCCAGATGAACGTCTACGATGCCCAGCGCATGGTGGACACGCTGGCGCCGGAAGGATTCGTGGAGATTGATAGCGCCGAGGACGCCGACCTCGTCATCCTCAACACCTGCCACATCCGCGAGAAGGCTTCGGAGAAGGTCTATTCCGAGCTCGGGCGTCTGCGCGTCGCCAAGGACGAGGCCGCGCGCGGTGGCCGCGCGATGCAGATTGCAGTCGCCGGCTGCGTGGCACAGGCCGAGGGCGAGGAAATCGTGCGCCGCGCGCCTGTCGTGGACGTCGTGGTGGGACCGCAGAGCTATCATCATCTGCCGGAGCTGTTGAAGCGTGCCGGCGACGAAGGCCGCGCGATCGAGACCGAATTTCCCGCGGCCGACAAGTTCGGATTCCTGGCCCAGCCAAAGCCCGATGCGATCCGCGCGCGCGGCATTTCCGCTTTCGTCACGGTGCAGGAAGGCTGCGACAAGTTCTGCACCTTCTGCGTCGTGCCCTACACGCGAGGTTCGGAAGTCTCCCGCCCTGTCGCGAAGATCGTCGACGACGTGAAACGGCTCGCCGACAACGGCGTGCGCGAGCTCACGCTGATCGGACAGAACGTCAACGCCTATCACGGCGAGGGACCGGACGGGAAATCCTGGCCGCTCGGCCGGCTGCTCGAGCATCTGGCGACCATTCCCGGCATTGCGCGGTTGCGTTACTCGACCAGCCATCCGCGCGACGTCGACGACAGCCTGATCGCGGCCCATCGCGACCTCGGTGCCCTGATGCCGTTCGTGCACCTGCCGGTGCAGTCGGGCTCGGACCGGATTCTCGCCGCCATGAACCGGAAACATACCGCCGATGATTACCGGCGGGTCGTCGACCGTTTCCGCACGGCGCGCCAAGACATTGCTTTTTCATCGGATTTTATCGTCGGCTTCCCCGGCGAGAGCGAGCAAGATTTTCTCGCCACTCTCGCGCTTGTCACGCAAATCGGCTACGCTGCGGCTTATTCGTTCAAATACTCCGCCCGGCCGGGAACGCCGGCCGCGGACATGCAGGAGACGGTGTCCCCCGCCGAGATGGACCAGCGATTGGAGCGGCTCCAGGAACTGATCGACAGCCAGCAATCGGCCTTCAACAAGGCTGCGATTGGCTCAACCGTCGATGTGCTGTTCGAACGCACCGCCCGCAAGGACGGCCAGATCGTCGGCCGCACCGCCTTCCTCCAGCCCGCCCATGTGATGGCCTCGGCCGACATCATCGGACGAATCCTGCCGGTCAGGATCGACAGCCTCGAGCGCTACAGCTTCCTCGGCGAGCTCGCCACCCCGCGCGAGCCCGCTTTATCGCAAGCCACTGGAGCCTGAACCCTTGCCAAAAAGCGCATCGGATTCGTCTTCCATCGCTCCCAGCCGCAAATTTGACCGCGACATGCAAGTTCCGCCCGAGACCCAGGTCGTCATCGACTTCGACGACAACCGCGCCGCATCCGCGCTGGTCGGCCCCTACGGCCAGCACCTGGCGCAGGTCGAGCGGCGGCTCGGCGTCGTCGTCGATTCCAAGGGCAACCACATCACGATCGGCGGCACGCGCGACGGCTGCGACGCCGCGCGCCGCGTGCTGGAGATGCTGTACGCGCAAGCCGTGAAGGGACAGGACCTCGACCAGGGCGAGGTCGAGGGCGCGATCCGCGCCGTGATCGCGCAGGGCTCGCTGTTCGAGTTCGACGCCAAATCGGCCAAATCCGCGTTCGACAGCATCAATTTGCGCAAGCGCCCGGTGCGCGCGCGCACTGCCGCGCAGGATTCCTACATCCGCGCGCTGAAGCGCCACGAGCTGGTGTTCGGCATCGGCCCCGCCGGCACCGGCAAGACCTGGCTCGCGGTCGCGCATGCCGCGCAACTGTTCGAGCGCAAGGAGGTCGACAAGATCATCCTGTCGCGTCCGGCGGTGGAAGCCGGCGAGCGGCTCGGCTTTCTGCCCGGCGATCTCCGCGAGAAGGTCGATCCATATCTGCGCCCGATCTACGACGCGCTCTACGACCTCATGGATGCGCGCATCGTCGAGCGTGCGCTGCAGACCGGCGAGATCGAGATCGCGCCGCTCGCCTTCATGCGCGGCCGCACGCTGACCAACGCCGCGATCATCCTCGACGAGGCGCAGAACACCACGTCGATGCAGATGAAGATGTTTTTGACCCGCCTCGGCGAGAACAGCCGCATGATCGTGACGGGTGACCCTTCGCAGATCGATTTGCCGAACGGCCAGACCTCGGGCCTGGCCGAAGCAACGCGCCTCCTCAGCGGGGTCGAAGGCATTGCCCAGGTGCATTTTAAAGCCGAGGACGTGATCCGCCACGAGCTCGTGGCGCGGATCGTCGCCGCCTATGAAGGTTCGCCGCAGCGGCCGGCCACCGATAAATCCTGACGGGGCAACAGCCGGACCATACGGGCGCAGACGCGGCGCCTATCGTTCCGAACAAAGACAATGTCACATCCCAATCTTCCCATGACCGAGGTCCTCATCGTCGCCGATTGCTGGCAGCGCGAGCCCAATTCCGAAGCCGTGATCCAGCGCGCCGTTGCCGCCGCCGCCGAGAGCGTCGACGAAGAGGTTGCCGACGCCGAAGTGGCCGTGATGCTGACCGACGATGCCGGCATCCGCACCCTCAACAGCAACTGGCGCGGCATCGACAAGCCGACCAACGTGCTGTCGTTCCCCGCACTCCAGCCCGAGGGCGAGTGGAAGGAAGGCGATGCCCCGCGCATGCTCGGCGATATCGCGATCGCCTACGAGACCATGCGGCGCGAGGCCGACGAGGAGCACAAGCCGTTCGACCACCATCTGAGCCATCTCGCCGTGCACGGCTTCCTGCACCTGATCGGCTACGACCACGAGAACGACGGCGACGCCGAGGAGATGGAAGCGCTGGAGACGCAGATCCTGGCTCACCTCGGAATCCCCGATCCCTATGCAGACCGCGCGGCGGCGCACTGAAATGCCGGAGTCCGACCCGATCCAGGACAATCCGCGCAACACGGCCAACCTGCCGGCCGTGGTGACACAGGGCGAGGTGATGCGCCCGACCGCCGACGGCTGGCTGTTGCGCGCCATCCGCACGCTGTTCGGCTGGAAGGCGGGATCGGTGCGCGACGACCTTCAGGTCGTGCTCGACGCGACGACGCCTGACGACACCGGTTTCTCGGCGGTCGAGCGCACCATGCTGCGCAACATCCTCGGTCTGCATGAGCGCCGCATCGCCGACGTCATGGTGCATCGCGCCGACGTCGTCGCGGTGAAGCGGGACATCCCGCTCGGCGAATTGATGGATCGCTTCGAGAGCGCCGGCCATTCCCGCCTCGTGGTCTACAACGAGACGCTCGACGATCCCGTCGGCATCGTTCACATCCGCGACCTGCTCGCCTTCATGACGGCGCGCGCCCGCGTCTCGGAAGCCACCAAGACCAAACGCAAGAAGCCGCTGCCGGCCGGGCTCGATTTGCGCGCCGTCGATCTCGCGCTGCCGCTCGAGGACGCGCGCATCATCCGCAAGCTGCTCTACGTGCCGCCGTCGATGCGGGCGATCGACCTGCTCGCGCAGATGCAGGCCACGCGCATTCACCTCGCGCTGGTGGTCGACGAATATGGCGGCAGCGACGGGCTGGTTTCGCTCGAGGACATCGTCGAGCAGATCGTCGGCGAGATCGACGACGAGCACGACAGCGACGAGCCGCCGTCGATCGTGCGCCTGCCCGACAACGCTTTCATCGCCGACGCCCGCGCCAGCCTCGACGACGTCCGCTCGGTGATCGGCGAGGATTTCGTCACCGGCGAAGCCGGCGAGGAGGTGGAGACGCTGGGCGGCTATCTCGTCAGCTTCGTCGGACGCCTGCCGGTGCGCGGCGAGGTGATCTCCGGCCCCGGCACTTACGAGGTCGAGGTGCTCGATGCCGATCCGCGCCGCGTCAAGCGGCTGCGCATCTCGACGCGCAAGGAACGGCCGGCGCCGCGGACCCAGCGCGAGAGAAGCCGCCGCGAGGCCGCGCCGGACGGCGGTCAGCCGCCCGCCAGCGACACGCAGAGCCCGCCGCCAAGCGACGGGACTAGCCAACAGTGAGTCCGCTGCAGCGAGTTCGGCAGATCGCGCTTGCCATCATCCTCACCTGGGGATGGAAGCGCGCCGTCATCGCGATGGCGGCCGGCGCGCTATCGGTGCTGGCGCTGGCGCCGTTCAACGTCTTTCCAGTGCTGTTCATCACCTTTCCGGTGCTGGTCTGGCTGATCGACGGCACCGGCGCCGGACGATATGGCGGCATTCCTGCCGCAGCATTGACCGGCTATTGGTTCGGACTCGGCTATTTCGTCCCCGGCCTGTACTGGATTGGCTACGCCTTCTTCGTCGATGCCGACGTGTTCGCCTGGCTGACGCCGTTCGCCGTGCTCGGCCTGCCGGCTTATCTGTCCATCTTCACGGCCATCGGCTTTGCGCTGGCGCGCCTGCTCTGGACCAAGAACGCCACGCGCGTGCTTGCGCTCGCGGCAAGCCTCACGTTGAGCGAATGGCTGCGCGGCCACGCACTGACCGGCTTCCCCTGGAACGCGTTCGGCTATGCGCTGTCCGAGCCGCTGCCGCTGGCGCAAGCCGCTTCGCTGATCGGCCTGTGGGGCATGACCTTCCTGACGGTTGCGATCTTCGCGAGCCCCGCGACGCTGATCGACCGCACGCCCGATCGCCGCCTGCAATGGCGCGTACCGGCGGCGGCGATTGCGCTGTTGATTGTCATGAGCATCTTCGGCGCAATCCGCCTGTCGCTGCATCCGACCACGATGGTGTCGGGCGCCAAGCTGCGCCTGATGCAGCCGAACCTCCAGCAGGACGCGAAATTCAACTACGCCGCCAAGGCGGAAGTGATGAAGAAGTACCTCGCGCTGTCGGACCGTGCCTCCGGCCCACAATCGACCGGCGTGCGCGATGCCACGATCCTGATCTGGCCCGAATCCGCCTTTCCGTTCTTCCTGACCCGCGAAGCCGACGCGATGGCGCAGATCGCCGATCTCCTGCCGAAAGGAACGGTGCTGATCACGGGCTCGGTCCGGGCGCCCGATCTGCCGCGTGGCACGCCGATCACGCGTGCCTATAATTCGATCTATGTGGTTGATCATGACGGCAGCGTGCTTGCGGTCTACGACAAGCTCCATCTGGTGCCGTTCGGCGAATTTCTGCCCTATCAGGCGTTGATGGAGAAACTCGGCTTCGAGCAACTGACGCGTGTGCGCGGCGGCTTCATTCCCGGCACGGTGCGCCATGCCCTGCCGGTACCAGGTGCACCGCCCGCGCTGCCGCTGATCTGTTACGAAGCAATCTTTCCCGGCGAAGTGGCGGGACGCAACGAACGTCCGGGCTGGATCGTGAACCTCACCAATGACGGCTGGTTCGGCATCTCGACCGGCCCCTATCAGCATCTGGAGCAGTCGCGGATGCGCGCGATCGAGCTCGGATTGCCGCTGGTCCGCTCTGCCAATACCGGCGTCTCCGCGGTGATCGATCCGGTGGGCCGCACCGTTGCCAGCCTTGGACTTGGAATCGAAGGCATTTTGGATGCAAGCCTGCCCGCCGCGATCCCGCCGACCGTGTATGCGCGCGTGGGCGACGTGCCCGCCGCCATGCTCGTCGCGCTGGCCGTGTTTCTGGCCGTCCGCCGGCGTGTCGCCCAGCCGCAGCGCTGATTGCAGCTTCGCCACCAGCGCGGCCGGAAGCTTTTGACAACCGTAGTCCCACGGTTGACAGACTGCACGCAGGCTCCCCATTCTGCACCAGCTGCAAAAGACAGTGGTGCATTGCTAAATTTCTCCGCAATGTTTCCCAATAACAGGGTTTGATTTGACGTTGCTTGCACCTGAGGCACTCCAATTGATTGCGCTGAAGGTGGTGTTTGGAGGGCTGAGGAAATGTCGAAAGCGCCCAACCCTGTTGACAAATATGTCGGCAGTCGCGTGCGCATGCGCCGCATCATGTTGGGCATGAGCCAGGAAAAGCTCGGTGAAGCTTTGGGCCTGACTTTCCAGCAGATTCAGAAATACGAGAAGGGCACGAACCGGGTCGGCGCGAGCCGCATCCAGCAGATCGCCGAGATTCTGCAGGTGCCGGTGTCGTTCCTGTTCGAGGGCGGTCCGAGCGGCGTACCGGGGCCGGATGGCTTCAGCGAAGGCGCTTCGCCCTCCTACGTCTCGGATTTCCTCGCGACCTCCGAGGGCCTGGCCCTGACCAAGGCGTTCACGCGAATCACCGATTCGAAGATGCGCCGCTCGATCGTCGATCTCGTCGAGCAGATCGCAGCCCGCGAGGGCCCCGACAAGCGCTGAGGCGTCATCGCAACGGCGATTTGAGACCGCGTGAAATCTGGCCTATGTCGTCATTTGTGGCCGCGGCTTGATGCGCGCCCGCCCCGATGATGCGATTCAAAGGCACAGATGCGCCCATGCCCAGCTCCAATTGGTTCGATTCCCAAACTATTCTCGATGGCATCCGCCGCTGGGTGGAGATCGAGACGCCGACGGAAGCACCTGAACAGGTCAACAAGCTGGTCTCGGTGGTCGCGGAGCAATATCGCGATCTGCCCGTCACCCTGGAACGCGTCGCAGGCGTCGATGGCTGCGGCGATCATCTCATTGCGCGCACGGATTGGGGTCAGGATCGGCCGGGCATCCTCGTGCTGAGCCACCTCGACACTGTCCATCCCATGGGCTTCATCGAGCGGCTGCCGTTCAAGGTGGAAGGCGACGTCGCGTTAGGTCCCGGCATCTACGACATGAAAGGCGGCGCCTACATCGCCCACCACGCGTTCGCCGCGCTCTGCGCCGGCGGCCAACCTTCTCCGCTCGGCATCACGCACATGTTCACCTCCGACGAGGAGATCGGCAGCCCGACCTCGCGCGCGCTGATCGAGCAGGAAGGGCGCAAGGCCAAATATGTCCTGGTGACGGAGCCCGCGCGCGACGGCGGCAAGATCGTCACCGGCCGCAAGGGCGTCGGGCGCTTCCGGGTGTTCGTCAAGGGCGTGCCGGCGCATGCCGGCTCGCGCCCCGAAGACGGCCGCAGCGCCGTCCGCGAGCTCGCCAATGTCATCCTGGCGCTGGAAGGGATGAACGACCTCAAGCGCGGCGTCACCGTCAATGTCGGCGTGGTGCGCGGGGGCACGCGCCCCAATGTCACGCCGGAGGAGGCTTATGCCGAAGTCGACCTGCGCGTGGTGAGCCTCAAGGATGCCGACGAGTTCGTCGGCAAGATCCTCGCGTTGACCTCGAAGACCGACGGCGTCACCGTGACCGTCGCGGGCGAGCTCAACCGCCCGCCTTACGAGAAGACCAACGCGGGCGCCTCGCTGTTCGAACACGCGAAGGCGCTTGCCGGCGAGATCGGCTTCGAGCTGATCGACACCCACACCGGCGGCGGCTCGGACGGCAATTTCACCGCGCCGCATACCGCAACGCTCGACGGGCTCGGCGTCGACGGCAAGGGCGCTCACACCCATTATGAGCAGCTCTACATCTCCTCGCTCGCGCCGCGTGCGCGGCTGCTCCATCGCCTGTATCAGACCCTGCGATGAGCGAGCGCAAATCAGATCCCGATCGCGACGACAGCGAGCGCGCCTTCTTCGGGCGCCGCAAGGGCCATAAGCTCAGGCAGCACCAGGCCGAGCTGATCGATCATCTGCTGCCGCATCTTGCGCTCGACATCGACGGTGAGACGCCGGCGGACGCGCGCGAGATTTTTGGACCCGCAATCGAAGATGTGCGGCTCGAGATCGGCTTTGGCGGCGGCGAGCATCTCGCGGCCGAGGCACAGACCTTCGCCACGACCGGCTTCATCGGCTGCGAGCCCTACGTCAACGGCATGGCAAAGATCCTCGCGCAGATCGAGGCCGCCAATATCGGCAACATTCGCCTGTTCGCCGGCGATGCGGCCGAGCTGCTGGCCTGGCTGCCGCAGAATTCGCTGTCGCGGATCGACCTGATCCATCCCGATCCCTGGCCGAAGCGGAGGCACTGGAAGCGGCGCTTCGTTCAGGACCGCACGATCGCGGCCATGGCGCGCGTGCTGAAGCGAGACGGCGAATTCCGCTTCGTCTGTGATATCGACGATTACTGTGCCTGGACGCTGTCGCATCTTGCGCGCTCGCAGGACTTCGTCTGGCTTGCCGAACGCGCCGACGATTTCAGGCAGCCATGGGCCGGTTACACCATGACGCGCTACGGCCGAAAGGCGGCGCGCGAAGGACGCAAGGCGGCTTATCTCAGGTTCGGGCGGGTGTAGATTCTGTGCCTTGACTAGATGGTCTGCCGGTTGCGCCAGAAATTCACGACACGCTCGGCGGTCGCCGGCATCAGGCGCGTGAAGTTCACGCGCGCGGCCTCGATGTCGGCATCCGCAGGCGTGCGGTGCGGACCGTACCAGAGCAGGATGAGCGCCCGCACCGTGGGCCAGCCCAGATTCAGCACGCGGCCGACGATGAGAAGCGGATCGTAGCGGTCGCCTGAAATCAGACGGTCGAGAACCGAGAGGCGGACGCCGGACATCGCCGAGAGCGAGGCGATCGATTCCTCGTATTTGTTCGCCTTGGCGAAGCCGAGCAGCGCGCTCTCGCCGAGATGGCCCTCGCGATGCAAGGTCAGCACCGTGCGCTGGGCTGCGGAGAAATCGCGCCGCGGTCCCGGCGGCAGCGCGGCTTCCTCGATCGCCGCCATCGCGCGCTTGATCTCGACCTGGCGCGCGGGATTGACCACGCTGGAGAGGCGCCGGCGGATCACATCGAGCGTGCCGTCGAGAAGCTGCTTCAGGTTCTCGCCCGAAAGATCGGTGCGCTGGCCGATCTTGAGCGTCAGCACGCCGTCCTGCGCGGCACGCTTGATGAGTTCGGAATAGCTGCCGGGCGAGAACGCCGCACCGGCATTGCCCGCGGCGCGGCGCACCACGTCGCGATCGCCGCGCTCGACCAGCACGTCGGTGATCTCGGTCGACAATGCAGGGCGCTCGGTCATCGCCAGCAGATGGCCCTGCCCCTTCAGCCGCGCGATCTCGACCAGCGCGGCATCGTCGAGCACGGGCGAGCGGCGCAGCACCGGGCCGGCCACCATGATCTCGTTTTCGCGCGCGAGCTGATTGACCAGATGCGGCGGCGCGTTGTTCAGGTGCGAGAAGCGCTCGGCCAGGTCCACGCGCGAGGCAAGCTCCGCATGCGGCACGAGATCGATCAGGAGATTGTCGAAGAGATCGATAAGCTCGGGACGAAGATTGGCGGAATCCTGGAAGAACAATTCGGAGATGGCGCGCGCAATCTCGCCGCGTCGCCGCGGATCGCCGCGTCTGACGATATCGTCCAGTCCAGGAATGAGCGACGTGGCAACGGTCATGAAAACGCAACTCGAAGGGGGCACGCCGCGGGCGCGCCCTTGATCCAAGCCGCCCCACAATCAGCGAATTTAGGCCTGCTTCGTGAAGGAAGCGTTGCGCCAGGGAAGCCGCAGAGCGGCGCAAAAAGGCCCTCCTCCCCCGCAATGGGCCTTGTCCGGGAGGGGAGAAAGCGCTATATCAGCGCCAATTCATCTTCTCATACGATCCGCGTAGTGAGAGTGGGCCCGAAAGGACCCGCTCTTTTTTATTACCTGAGCGCGGCTTGGCGGAAGATGCGGCCCGACGCGTGTCGGGAGAGTTCCGAAGCGGGCTTTGAAAATCGTAACCAAGCCTTAACCATCGAGCGCCTGATCCTGGACATGAACGAACCGCACCCTGGTTCCACGGATGCCGAATTGCTGGCCGAACCGAGACTCGTGGTCGAGCCCGGTGTGGCGGCACGGGTGTCCGCGGTCGCAGCCCCGGTCCTGGAAGGCATGGGTTACCGCCTGGTGCGGATCCGGATTTCCGGCGAAGCCGGCTGCACCGTGCAGATCATGGCCGAGCGGCCGGACGGTTCGATGCAGCTTGAGGATTGCGAAGCGATCTCGCGGGCGCTTTCGCCCGTTCTCGATGTCGCCGACCCCATCGATCGTGCCTATCGGCTGGAAATCTCCTCGCCGGGGATCGACCGGCCGCTGGTGCGCCGTTCCGACTTCGAGCGCTATTCCGGCCATCTGGTGAAGGTCGACATGGCGGTCGCCCATGAGGGGCGCAAGCGGTTCCGCGGCACGCTGGGTGCCGTCGAGGGCGACCGCGTGCATCTGCATCGCGACGACGTCAAGGCGGGCGACAATCCCGACGTTCTCCTGACCATGGAAGATATCGGCGAGGCACGTTTGGTGCTGACCGACGAGCTGATTGCGGAATCCATGCGCCGCGGCAAGGCCGAGGAGCGCCAGATGCGCCGGGATCTCGGCATTGAGCCGCCGCAGGCGCCGCACGCCGAGATCAGCGCGAAAACCACCAAGAACACCAAGCCGACGAAGAAGAAGCCGGCCCCGACCAACACCAAGAAACATCGCCTTGCCGCCGAACGCGCGCGGCGCGGCGAGATCGATCCTGACCAAGGAGACTAGCCATGGCAGTCAGCGCCAATCGACTTGAATTGCTCCAGATCGCCGACGCCGTTGCGCGCGAGAAATCGATCGACCGCGGCATCGTCATCGCGGCAATGGAGGACGCCATCGCCAAGGCCGCGCGGGCCCGTTACGGCAGCGAGACTGACGTTCACGCCGAGATCGACCCGAAGAAGGGCGAGCTGCGGCTGTCGCGCCACATGCTGGTGGTCGAGAAGGTCGAGAATCACTCGAACCAAATCTCGCTGGTCGACGCGCAGCGCGCCAATCCCGGCGCCCAGGTCGGTGACACCATCGCCGACACCCTGCCGCCGCTGGAATATGGCCGCATCGCTGCGCAATCAGCCAAGCAGGTCATCGTGCAGAAGGTGCGCGAGGCCGAGCGTGACCGGCAGTACCAGGAGTTCAAGGACCGTATCGGCGACATCGTCAACGGCGTCGTCAAGCGCGTCGAATATGGCAGTGTGATCGTCGATCTCGGCCGTGGCGAAGCCATCATCCGCCGCGACGAGATGCTGCCGCGCGAAGTGTTCCGCAACGGCGACCGCGTCCGCGCCTACATCTTCGACGTCCGCCGCGAGACGCGCGGTCCGCAGATTTTCCTGTCCCGCACCCATCCGCAATTCATGGCGAAACTGTTCGCGCAGGAAGTGCCGGAGATCTATGACGGCATCGTCGAGATCAAGGCGGTCGCCCGCGATCCGGGCTCGCGCGCGAAAATCGGCGTGATTTCCCGCGATTCCTCGGTCGATCCGGTCGGCGCCTGCGTCGGTATGCGCGGTTCGCGCGTGCAGGCCGTGGTGAACGAATTGCAGGGCGAGAAGATCGACATCATCCCGTGGTCGCCGGATATCGCGACCTTCGTGGTCAACGCGCTGGCGCCGGCGGAAGTCTCCAAGGTCGTCATCGACGAAGACCGCGAGCGCATCGAGGTCGTCGTCCCCGACACCAACAACCAGCTTTCGCTGGCGATCGGCCGCCGCGGCCAGAACGTGCGTCTGGCCTCGCAGCTCACCGGCTGGGACATCGACATCCTGACCGAACAGGAGGAATCGGAGCGCCGCCAGGCCGACTTCGAGAACTCCACCCGCGTCTTCATGGAATCGCTCAACGTCGACGAAGTGGTCGGCCAGCTCCTGGCCTCCGAAGGCTTCACCTCGGTCGAGGAACTCGCCATGGTGGACCTCAAGGAACTCGCTGGCATCGAAGGTTTCGACGAAGAGACCGCGCAAGAGCTGCAGAGCCGCGCCCGCGAATATCTCGAGCAGCAGGAAGCCGAGATCGAGGCGCGTCGCAAGGAGCTCGGCGTCGAGGATGCCGTCAAGGACGTGCCGGGCGTCACCTCCAAGATGCTGGTGAAGTTCGGCGAGAACGACATCAAGACGGTCGAGGACCTCGCGGGCTGCGCCACCGACGATCTCGTCGGCTGGACCGAGCGCAAGGAAGGCGGCGAGCAGACCAAATTCCCGGGCGCGCTCGATGGGATCGACATCTCCCGTGACGATGCCGAAGCGATGATCATGCAGGCCCGCGTCAAGGCCGGCTGGATCACCGAGGCCGATCTTGCAAAGCCCGCCGAAGAGGCTGAGGCCAGCGAAGATCAGCCGGCTTAAGGGCGAAGGAGAATGTCGCCCGGATGCTCGCAGACACTGACCACGATCTCGACCATGGCCCGCGGACCGAAAGGTCCGCGACCGTGCGGATGTGCGCGGTCAGTCGGCAGGTCCGGCCGATCGACGAGCTGATTCGCTTCGTCGTATCCCCCCAAGGCGAAATAGTTCCCGATCTCAAGCGCAAGCTGCCCGGACGCGGCATGTGGGTGACCGCCTCACGCGAGGTGGTTGCGGAAGCCGTGCGGCGTCACCAATTTAGCAAAGCCTTCAAGCGCGAGCTGCGCATCCCTCAGACGCTTCCCGCCGACATCGAGGCGCTCCTGGTTCGGAGCGTGACCGAAGCCCTTGGGATCGCCGCCAAGGCCGGCCAGGTCGTCGCCGGCTTCGGCAAGGTCGAAAGCGCCCTTGGGGAGGGCACGGTCGAGGTCCTGATCCACGCCAGCGACGGGGCCGCGGACGGAATCCGCAAATTGGACATGCTGGCACGTCAAAATGCCGGAAATCGCGGCGCCAAGCCGCAGATTCCCGTCATCACCGCCCTGAAATCGGTAGAATTGGATTTGGCACTAACCCGGTCAAATGTGATACATGCTGCCGTGCTCGCGGGCCCGGCGAGCAAGTCATTCCTGTCACGTAGCCAGATGCTGGTCCGATACCGGATGGCGGACGCTGACAAGACTGCCGAAGAACCCGGCCAGGATTTCTGAGAGACAACGACGACCCGATTGGACGGTGCGGCAACGCACAACACTGATAAATCAGGATTAGGACTGCTGAATGGTTGATACCAAGACCCCTGGCGACAAGAAGCTGAGCGTTCCGAGCAAGACGCTATCGCTCAAGCCGCGCGTCGAAACGGGCACTGTGCGCCAGAGCTTCGCCCATGGCCGCAGCAAGCAGGTGCTGGTCGAGACGCGCGGCAAGCGCCGTAATCCCGGCGCTCCTGAGCCGCAGGCCGCCGAGGTGGCGAAGCCGGCACCCGCCGCGCCCGCACCGGCACCCTCGCGCCCGGCGCCGCCTGCTCCGCCGCGCAATGCCGGCTCGGGCGTGGTGCTGCGGACGTTGACCGAGGACGAACGCTCGGCCCGCGCCAGCGCGCTGGCCGATGCGAAAGTTCGCGAAGTCGAAGAGCGCCGCCAGGCCGAGGAAGAGGCTCAGCGCCGCGCCGTTCGCGAA
>NZ_CAKZJO010000092.1 GCF_936943645.1 uncultured Bradyrhizobium sp.
AAGACCCCCTCCGGTAGGGTGGGCAAAGGCGCACTTGCGCCGTGCCCACGCTGTGTTGGATTGACACGGCTAAACCGCGTGGGCACGCTTCGCTTTGCCCACCCTACAAGGCTGCCCCGATAGCCCCTACAGCTGCAGCGACGGCGCGACCTCACGCGCGACGTTGACCAGCGCCGCGATCAGCGGCGTCATCGGATCGCGCTGGGGGATCACCATGCCGATGCTGTAATTGACCTCGGGGTCGACGATCGGGATCGAGCGCACCGTGTCGGACAGGCCGAGCGTCTCGGCCAGCTTGGCCGGCATCACGCTGGCCCAGCGCCCCGTCTTCACATGCGTGAACAGCACGAGCAGCGAATTCGAGGTCAAGGTCGGCGTCGCCTCCGCCCCGACAGAGCGCAGCGCGCGGTCGATGATGCGGCGGTTCTGCATGTCAGGCGTCAGCAGGCACAGCGGCACCTGCCCGACCTCCTTCCAGGTCACCGTCTCTCGATCACCGAACATACCGTCCGGCGACGTCAGCAAACGATAGCTCTCGTTGTAGAGCGGAATGGTGCGCACCTTGCCGATCGGCTCGTTCTCGATATACGTCAGCCCCGCATCCACCTCGAGATTTTCGAGCAATCCCAGCACCTCCGACGAGGTCGTCGAGCGGATGCTGAAACGCACCTCGGGATGCCGGGCGCGGAACGGCGTCGTCAGCGCGGCGACCATGCCGAGCACGGTCGGGATCGCCGCAATGCGGATCTCGCCGGAGAGCTGATGCTTCAACCCGTTGATCTCGTCGCGCATCGCGCGGGCATCGCCCACGATCCGCCGTGCCCAGTCGAGCGCGCGCTCGCCTTCGGGCGTAAAGCCCTGGAAGCGGGACCCACGCTGGACCAGCATCACGCCGAGGATCTCCTCGAGCTGCTTCAATCCGGTCGACATGGTCGGCTGCGTCACGCCGCAGACCTCCGCCGCGCGTCCGAAATGCCGCTCCTTGGCCAGCGCAAGCAATAGTTCAAGCTTGTCGATCAACCGGTCGTCCCCTCGAATTCTCGTCTGGCATGCAAGCTAGCATGCCGGCCCTGCACCAACACGCAAAAACCGGCAGCCGATCCGACTTTCATTGGCAATTCTTATCGATCGATCGCGGTTGCAAATCGATCGGAATTCGCAATCGCAGCACGGGACCGCTTTATTGATCTTCGAATGATTCCAATTAGTTTACGCCCAGGAAACGCTCAGGTTGAGAACGACGAATGACAGCGGTTTGTGAGCCTTGGAACGAGACGCGCGGCGCCGAGATCATCGCCGAACATGCCGACCAGGAGGGGGCGACGCTGGTCATCCTGCATGCGCTGCAGGAGGCGTTTGGCTACATACCAGAGGCGGCCATTCCCATGGTGGCGCAGGCGCTCAATCTGTCGCGCGCCGAAGTGCATGGCGTGTTCACGTTCTATCATGATTTCCGCCACAAGCCGGCCGGCCGCCACGTGCTGAAGCTGTGCCGCGCGGAGGCTTGCCAGGCCGCGGGCGGCGATGCGCTGGCGGCGCACGCGGAAGCAAAGCTCGGCGTGTCGCTCGGCAACACCACGCCCGACGATCGCGTCACGCTGGAGCCGATCTACTGCCTCGGCCTGTGCGCGACCGCACCGTCCGCAATGCTCGACGGCCGCCTGATCGGCCGGCTCGACCAGAAGCGCCTCGATGCCCTCGTTGCGGAGGCCCAGCGATGAGCATGCGGCTATTTGTTGCACGTGATGCCGGCGCGCTTGCCGTCGGCGCCGACGAGGTTGCGCTGGCACTGGAGCAGAACGCGGCCAAGCGCGGCATTCAGATCGAGATTATCAGAACCGGCTCGCGCGGCATGTACTGGCTGGAGCCGCTGGTCGAGGTGGCGACGCCGCAGGGCCGCATCGCCTTCGGTCCGGTCGCGGAAGCCGACGTGCCTTCCCTGCTCGATGCGCTAGCGAACAACACGCCGCATCTCTTGCGGCTCGGTGCGACCGAGGAGATCCCCTGGCTGAAGCGCCAGACCCGTCTCACCTTCGCCCGCTGCGGCGTGATCGACCCGCGCTCGCTTGACGATTACCGCGCCCATGGCGGCTACAAGGGGCTGGAGCGCGCATTGTCGCTCGGACCTGATGCGATCCTCAACGAAGTCACAGCATCCGGCCTGCGCGGCCGCGGCGGCGCGGGCTTTCCCACCGGCATCAAGTGGAAGACCGTCGCGCATGCGAAGGCCGATCGCAAGTTCATCGTCTGCAACGCCGACGAAGGCGACAGCGGCACCTTCGCCGACCGCATGATCATGGAAGGCGATCCCTTCCTGGTGATCGAGGGCATGACCATCGCCGGCCTCACCGTCGGCGCGACCAAGGGCTACATCTACATCCGCAGCGAATATCCGCACGCGGTCGAGGCCATGAAGGCGGCGATCGAGGCGGCCAGGCGCGGCGGCTATCTCGGCGACAAGATCGGGGGCTCGACCTACAGCTTCGATCTCGAAGTGCGCGTCGGTGCCGGCGCCTATGTTTGCGGCGAGGAGACCTCGCTGCTGGAGAGCCTGGAAGGCCGCCGCGGCATCGTGCGGGCCAAACCGCCGCTGCCGGCCCATCACGGCCTGTTCGGCAAGCCCACCGTCATCAACAACGTGCTGTCGTTTGCGGCCGTCCCCTTCATCCTCGCCGAGGGCGCCAAGGCCTATGCCGATTTTGGCATGGGCCGCTCGCGCGGAACGATGCCGATCCAGCTCGCCGGCAACATCCGTCATGGCGGGCTGTTCGAGACCGCGTTCGGCGTGACGCTTGGCGAACTCGTCGACGACATCGGCGGCGGCACCTTCACCGGCCGCCCCGTGCGCGCGGTGCAGGTCGGCGGTCCGCTCGGCGCCTATTTCCCCCGCGCGCTGTTCGACACGCCGTTCGACTACGAGGCCTTCGCCGCACGCGACGGCCTGATCGGTCATGGCGGCATCGTCGTGTTCGACGACAGCGTCGACATGCGCCGGCAGGCGCGCTTCGCGATGGAGTTCTGCGCGATCGAGTCCTGCGGCAAGTGCACGCCCTGCCGGATCGGCTCGACCCGCGGCGTCGAGACCATCGAGAAGATCATCAACGGCGAGCGCGTCCATGAAAACCTCGCGCTCGTGGAGGACCTCTGCAACACCATGAAATTCGGCTCGCTCTGCGCGCTCGGCGGCTTCACGCCCTACCCCGTGCTCAGCGCGTTGAAGCACTTCCGGGAGGATTTTGTCCCGGCACCGACCACGCTTCAGGCCGCGGAATAGGAGAACGACGATGTCTTTGATCGAAGAAATCGACTACGGCACGCCGCGCTCGAAGTCGGAGACGATGGTGACGTTGACCATCGACGGCAACCAGGTCACGGTGCCCGAGGGCACCTCGATCATGCGCGCCGCGATGGACGCGGGGCACCAGATCCCGAAACTCTGCGCGACCGACATGGTCGACGCTTTCGGCTCCTGCCGCCTCTGCCTCGTCGAGATCGAGGGCCGCGCCGGCACGCCGGCGTCCTGCACCACGCCTGTGATGCCCGGCCTCGTCGTGCACACCCAGACCGAACGGCTGAAGAAGCTGCGCAAGGGCGTGATGGAGCTCTACATCTCCGACCATCCGCTCGACTGCCTGACCTGCGGCGCCAATGGCGATTGCGAATTGCAGGACATGGCCGGTGCCGTCGGCCTGCGCGACGTGCGCTACGGCTATGAGGGCGAGAACCACGTCTTTGCCAGATCTCACGGCTGCGACAACGACCACTGGATGCCGAAGGACGAGTCCAACCCGTACTTCTCCTATGATCCCTCCAAGTGCATCGTCTGCTCGCGCTGCGTCCGCGCCTGCGAGGAGGTGCAAGGCACCTTCGCGCTGACCATCTCCGGCCGCGGCTTCGACAGCCGGGTCTCGCCGGGCATGAGCGAGAGC
Source organism: uncultured Bradyrhizobium sp. (assembly GCF_936943645.1). Lineage (GTDB taxonomy): Bacteria > Pseudomonadota > Alphaproteobacteria > Rhizobiales > Xanthobacteraceae > Bradyrhizobium. Next base: position 3,930 of record NZ_CAKZJO010000092.1, read on the forward strand.
TTCCTCGGCTCCGAGTGCGTCTCCTGCGGCGCCTGCGTGCAGGCCTGCCCGACCGCGACGCTGACCGAAAAATCCGTGATCGAGATCGGCCAGCCCGAGCATTCGGTCGTCACCACCTGCGCCTATTGCGGCGTCGGCTGCGCCTTCAAGGCCGAGATGCGCGGCGAGGAAGTGGTGCGCATGGTGCCCTACAAGGACGGCAAGGCCAATCGCGGCCATTCCTGCGTCAAGGGTCGCTTCGCCTGGGGTTACACCAATCACAAGGAACGCATTCTGAAACCCATGATCCGCGACCGGATCGAGGATCCCTGGAAGGAAGTGTCCTGGGACGAAGCGTTCTCGTTTGCCGCGGCGAAGATGCGAGGCATCCAGCAGAAATACGGCCGCGACGCCATCGGCGGTATCACCTCCTCACGCTGCACCAACGAAGAGACCTATCTGGTGCAGAAGCTGATCCGCGCCGGCTTCGGCAACAACAATGTCGACACCTGCGCCCGCGTCTGCCACTCGCCGACCGGCTATGGCCTCGCCACCACCTTCGGCACCTCCGCAGGCACGCAGGATTTCGACTCGGTCGAGGACACCGACGTCGTGGTCGTGATCGGTGCCAACCCGGCCTCCGCTCACCCGGTGTTCGCCTCGCGGCTGAAGAAGCGGTTGCGCCAGGGCGCCAAGCTGATCGTGATCGATCCGCGTCGCACCGAGATGGTGGAAGCGCCGCACGTGAAGGCGCTCCACCTGCCCCTGATGCCCGGCACCAACGTCGCGGTCATGACCGCGATCGCGCATGTCATCGTCACCGAGGGCCTCGTCAACGAGACCTTCGTGCGCGAGCGCTGCGACTGGACCGAGTTCGAGGAATGGGCGGCCTTCGTCGCGCAGCCGAACAACAGCCCGGAAGCCACCGCCATCCTCACCGGCGTCGATCCGAAGGATCTGCGCGAGGCGGCCCGCACCTATGCCACCGGGGGCAACGGCGCGATCTATTACGGCCTCGGCGTCACCGAGCACAGCCAGGGCTCGACCACCGTGATCGCGATCGCCAACCTTGCGATGGCGACCGGCAATATCGGCCGTCCCGGCGTCGGCGTGAACCCGCTGCGCGGACAGAACAACGTGCAGGGCTCCTGCGACATGGGCTCGTTCCCGCACGAGCTGCCCGGCTACCGCCACATCTCGGGCGATGCCGTGCGCGACCAGTTCGAGGCGCTGTGGAACGTCAAGCTCAACCCCGAGCCGGGCCTGCGCATTCCCAACATGTTCGATGCCGCGGTCGAAGGCACGTTCATGGGCATCTACGTGCAGGGCGAGGACATCCTGCAGTCCGACCCCAACACCAGCCACGTCGTGGCAGCGCTGTCGGCGATGGAATGCGTCATCGTTCACGACCTCTTCCTGAACGAGACCGCGAACTACGCCCATGTCTTCCTGCCCGGCTCGAGCTTCCTCGAGAAGGACGGCACCTTCACCAACGCCGAACGCCGCATCCAGCGCGTCCGCAAGGTGATGACGCCGAAGAACGGCATGGCCGACTGGGAGGTCACCATCGGCCTTGCCAAGGCGATGGGCTTCGAGATGACGTACAGCCACCCCTCCGAGATCATGGACGAGATCGCGGCGCTGACGCCGACCTTCGCCGGCGTCTCCTACGCCAAGCTCGACGAGCTCGGCTCGGTGCAGTGGCCCTGCAATGAGAAGGCACCGGAGGGCACGCCGGTGATGCATATCGACGGCTTCGTCCGCGGCAAGGGCAAGTTCGTCGTGACCGAGTATGTCGCAACCGACGAGCGCACCGGCCCGCGCTATCCGCTGCTGCTCACCACCGGCCGCATCCTCAGCCAATACAATGTCGGCGCGCAGACGCGGCGCACCGAGAACGTGGTCTGGCACGCCGAGGACCGCCTCGAGATCCATCCGCACGACGCCGAGCAGCGCGGCGTGCGCGACGGCGACTGGGTGCGGCTGAAGAGCCGCGCGGGCGAGACCACGCTGCGTGCGGAGATCACCGATCGCGTCGCGCCCGGTGTCGTCTACACCACCTTCCACCATCCGGATACGCAGGCCAACGTCATCACGACCGACTATTCGGACTGGGCGACCAACTGCCCCGAATACAAGGTCACGGCGGTGCAGATCTCGCCGTCGAACGGCCCGTCCGACTGGCAGAAGGCGTATGACGCTCAGGCGCGTCAATCCCGCCGCATCGTACCGGCCGAGGCCGCGGAGTAAGCCGCATGCACGTGCCCGTCCAGGCCATCGACCGCGAGATCTGGCGCGACGACGCCGCGTCCGAAGGCGTGCGGCTGATCCCGGAGGAGACGCCGCTGGCATTGACCTATAATGGCGGCACTTATGCCGTGATGATGGGGACGCCACAGAACCTGGAAGACTTTGCCGTCGGCTTCAGCCTGGACGAAGGCATCATCAAGTCGGTCGACGACATCAAGTCGCTCGACATCGTTCGCCTCGACGACGGCATCGAGCTCAGGATGTGGCTTGCACCTGATGATGCAGCGCTCATCAGCGAGCGCCGTCGCCACGTCGCCGGCCCCACCGGCTGCGGCATCTGCGGCATCGAGTCCATCGCCGAAGCCGTCCGCCCGGCGGCGTTGGTGCCGCAGGGGCAGACCTTCACGCCGGAAGAGATCATGGCGGCGATGCAGGCAATCGCGCCGCTGCAATCGATCAACCTGCAGACCCGCGCCGTTCACGCCGCCGCGTTCTGGTCCCCATCGGGCAACATCGTCGCGCTGCGCGAGGATGTCGGCCGCCACAACGCGCTCGACAAGCTCGCCGGTGCCCTCGCGCGCAGCCGCAACGAGGCAAGCGGCGGCATGGTGCTGCTGACCAGCCGCGTTTCGGTCGAGATGGTGCAGAAGACCGCCGCGATCGGCGCGCCAGTGATGGTCGCGGTGTCCGCGCCCACCGCGCTCGCCGTGCGCACCGCGGAAGCCGCCGGCATCACGCTGATCGCCATTGCCCGCCAGGACGGGTTTGAAGTGTTTTCGCATGGTGAGCGGATCGTCGCCCGCCATGCCACGGAGGTTGCCGATGTCGCCTGACCGCCTGATCTACATGGCCAACCAGATCGGCAAGTTCTTCCAGAGCCAAGGGCACAGCAAGGCCGTGCCGGGGATTGCCGAGCACATCAAGAAATTCTGGGATCCCCGGATGAAGCGCGCGATCTTTGCCCATCTCGACGCCGGTGGCGCAGGGCTCGCGCCTGACGTGCGCGAGGCGCTCACCTCGCTGAAGCAGACGACGACGCTTCCAGCAGCGTCCTGAACACGCGCCGCACCTCGCCCTGCGTCTCCTTCACCCGTGCCTCGAGCGAGGAGAAATCCGGCGCATCCCCGGCGCGTGCCATCACGCGCTGCAGATCCGTGCCGGCGCTTTCCGGCTTGAAACGATCGCTGACGCAGAGCCGCAGGATCTGCGTCAGATCATGATAGAGCCGCGCCGCGGCACGCAGGATCTCGGTCTCCGATTGCGGCAGCACGCCGAGCCTGCACGCGTTGTCGAGCACCTGCACGGTGCTGACGTCGAGGATCTCAGGCATCTCGTGCGCGTGCACGAGCTGGAGATATTGCGCGATGAAGTCGATGTCGACCATGCCGCCGGCGGCGTATTTGAGATCCCAGCAATCGGCCTCGCCCTTCTCCTGGGCGATCGCGCGCCGCATGTCGGCAACGTCATTGGCGGTGATGTCGCGATCGCGGCGGCGGGTCAGGACATCGCGAATGACGCGCTCGATCCGCTCCCGGAATTCGGGCGAGGCCGACACCACGCGCGCACGCGTCAGCGCCATGTGCTCCCAGGTCCAGGCCTCGTTGGCCTGGTAATCCGCAAACGAGACCAGGCTCGAGGCGACGGGGCCGGCGCGTCCCGAGGGTCGCAGCCGCATGTCGATCTCGTAGAGCACGCCGTAATTGGTGCGCGTCGTGAAGGCGCTGATCAGGCGCTGGGTCAGACGGGCGAAATAGTGCGCACCCTGCAGCGACTTCGGTCCATCGGAGTCCGGATTGTCGCTGTCGAAATCATAGAGCAGGATCAGATCGAGATCGGACGAGGCCGTCATCTCGCGGCTGCCAAGCCGGCCCATCGCGATGATCGCGGTCTCCTGCCCCTTGATCCTTCCGTGCTGGGCGGCGAAGCGGTCGGCGACCAGGCCATGCACGGTGTGGACGATGCCTTCGGCGACGTCGGCAAAGGCCGTGCTCGCCTGCTGCGCGGAGACGGTGCCGGAGAGGATCCGCGTGCCGATCAGGAACAGGCTCTCCTGCCCGAACAGACGCAGGCGATCGAGGAATTCTTCGTATGAGCCGGCGTCCTGCACGGTGGCGGCGAGCCGCGCCGACAGCTCCTGCCTGTCCGGCATGGCGCCGAAGAAGCGCGGATCGATCAGGCCGTCCATCAGCTGCGGCTGCCGTGCCAGCATTTCCCCGAGCCGCGGCGCCGCGCCCAGCACCAGCGCGACCAGCGCGACGAGATCGCGGTTCTGGCCGAGCAGTGTGATCAGCCGGCCGCCGCGCTGCAGCGCCTTCAGGAAATCGTCGAACGCCACGACGGCGCGATCCGGCTCCTCGGCGTGGGCAAGCCCATCGATCAGGGCCGGCACGAATTCGATGAAGGCGCTCCGCGTCGCCTCAACTCGGAACACGCGATAGTCGCCGGTGATCCAGTCGCGCACGGTCTGCGCCACCGCTGCGGGCTTCTTGAAGCCCAGCGTTGCGAGATGCTGCAGCAACCGCGGATCGTCGGCACCCGCACCGTAGTCGAGCGCCGGCAGCTTGGCCGTGCCGGTGGGATCGTCGCCCTCGAACAGCTTTTCGTAATGCCCCTGCACGATCTTGAGCTGGCGCAGCAGGTCGCCCGCAAAGGCCTCGCGATCCGGATAGCCGAAGAAGCGGGCGAAGCGTTCGACGGCGTCCTTGTCCTCGGGCAGCGCGTGGGTCTGCTCGTCGGCGATCATCTGGAGACGATGCTCGACCCGGCGCAGGAATTCGTAGGCCGTGGTGAGCTCGTCGCGCGCAGCGAGCGTGATCCAGTTGCTGGCCGCGAGAATGTCGAGCGCCTTCAGCGTCGGCCGCACCCGCAATTCCGGATGGCGGCCGCCGGCGATCAGCTGCTGGGTCTGCGCGAAGAATTCGATCTCGCGGATGCCGCCACGGCCGACCTTGACGTTGTGCCCCTCCACAGCGACCTCGCTCTGGCCGCGATAGGTCTGCATCTGCCGCTTCATGTCGTGGACGTCGGCGAGCGCGGCGAAGTCGAGATGCTTGCGCCAGACGAAGGGTGCGATCTCCGCCAGCAGCGCCTCGCCCGCTTTGGCATCGCCGGCGCAGGCGCGCGCCTTGATCATCGCGGCGCGCTCCCAGGTGCGCCCTTCCCGCTCGTAATAGTTCAGCGCGGCGTCCCGGGAGATCGCCACCTGCGTCGAGGACGGATCGGGCCGCAGGCGCAGATCGACGCGGAATACATAGCCGTCATAGGTACGCTGCTGCAGGATGCGCGCCATCCCCTGCGTGACCCGGACGAAGAACGGCTGCGGCTCGATGTCGGGCGCCAGCGTCGTCGCATCGGGATCGAAGAACACGATGAGGTCGATGTCGCTGGAATAGTTCAGCTCGCCTGCGCCCATCTTGCCCATGGCGAGCACGATCAGGCCGCAACCTTCTTCGGGCGCCTCCGGATTGGGCGGAGAAATCTTGCCACGTGCGGCTTCCTGCCGCAGCAGGTATTGGAGCGCCGCCTGCACCGACGACACCGCGACGTCGGTCAGCGCCGCCGTCACCCGCATCACCGGCCAGACCCCGCCGATGTCGCACAGGGCGGTCAGCAGCGCCGCCTCCGCCTTCATGCGGCGAAGCAGCCGCATGACCTCGGCCTCGTCAGGAGCCGCGAGCACGGCGCCCCTGGCGTCCGCGATCAGGGCCGTCAGATGCGCATCCGGGTCGCATTCGAGCAGCCGGATCAGGCGCAAGGCGTCGGCGCGAACCAGATCGAACAGATAAGGCGAGAATTCCGCGATACCGGTCAGGATATCCCGCGCGAAAGGATGGACCAGCAGCGCTTCGAGACGGGCCGATTGGGCCGGCTCGAGCTCGCTCAGCCAGCTTTCCAGACGTCGATCGTCGGTTGTGGAAGCGGCAATATGGGGAGCTTCCGCGAACCGTGCGGCCAGCCTCTCACCATGCTTGTCCGCGTTTCCCGGCGCGGAGTGGTTCATGCCACCTTCTGTGGCACATCCGGTATTGGCGGAGCAACCCTGTCGCCGGCACTGAGGCGCGCAGGGAGCACCAGCGTGGCGACGAGGCCCGGCTGGGCGTCACCCAGCCGCAATTCGCCACCATGCAATGTCGCAACCGCCGAAGCGAGGCTGAGGCCGAGGCCCGAGCCCGGCAGCGTGCGGCTCGCCTCCAGGCGGACGAATCGTTCCACCGCATGCGCGCGGTCGGCCTCGGGGATGCCCGGGCCGCGATCGGTGACGCTGAGCAGCACCTTGTCGCCGTCACGCCTCGCCTCGATCAGGATCGGCCTTGCCTCCATGCTGACCACGGTTCCGCCAGACTGCGCGACCGGCTTGCCGTATTTGATCGCATTCTCGACCAGATTGGCGAGCGCCTGGCTGACCAATTCGCGGTTGGCGTGCACCGGCGTCGGATCGGCTTTGACCTTCAAGGTCATGCCGTCGTCCTCCGCGAGCGGCTCGTAGAGCTCGTGGATGCCGTTCGCCACGTCGGCGGCGTCGAAATCGTCCATGTTGCCGCGCGCCTGTCCGGATTCGGCACGCGCGATCATCAGCAGCGCGTTGAAGGTGCGGATCAGACCGTCGGATTCCTCGATGGTGCGCTCCAGCGCCGCCCGGTAATCGGCCTCGCAGCCGGATTTCGCCAGCGCCTCCTCGGCGCGGTTGCGCAGCCGCGTCAGCGGTGTCTTGAGATCGTGGGCGATGTTGTCGGAGACCTCCTTCAGCCCCGCCATCAGCGCCTCGATCCGCTCCAGCATGGCGTTGAGGTTCTCGGCGAGCCGGTCGAGCTCGTCGCCGCTGCGTCCGACCGGCAGGCGCTCGCTGAGATCGCCGGTCATGATGCGCTGTGCGGTGCCCGTCATGGCGTCGATGCGTCGGAGCACGCGGCGCGCGACGAACACACCGCCGCCGAGGCCAAGCACGACGACGATCAGCACCGACCATTGCGCGGCCTTGGCGACGATGCCGAACAGCCGCCGGCGCTCGGCCAAGTCGCGGCCGATCAGGAGGCGGAAGCCGTTTTCTAGCTCGGTGACCCGCACCAGCGCGCGATGGTCGCGGTCGTCGGTGTCCTCGATCCGCCGGTAGGCGGTCTCCGACCAGCCGCGCGTCGCCATCACACCGGGCGCCAGCGAGCCGACATTGCCGGCGATCGCCTGCCCGGTCGGCGTGGTCACGAGATAGAGGTTGGCGCCCGGCCGCAGCGCCCGATACTCGATCGCGAGCACGAGGCCGCGCAGGCCGCGGCGGCCGTAGATCTCGGAGATCTCCGAGGTCTCGGCGTTCACCGTCTGGGTGATCTCCTCGGTGATCAGCCGCCGCGTATTCCAGGCGAAATAAGCCAGCAGCGAAGCCGCGAACATCGCGAACAGCAGCAGATAGACCAGCGTGAGCCGGAATGCCGTGGTGCGGACGAGTTTACCGAATGCCGTCACGGATCATGTACCCCGCGCCGCGGATCGTGTGCAGCAGCGGCCGCTCGAATCCCTTGTCGATCTTGGAGCGCAGCCGCGAGATGTGCACGTCGATCACGTTGGTCTGCGGATCGAAATGATAATCCCAGACGTTCTCCAGCAGCATGGTGCGCGTCACCACCTGTCCCGCATGCTTCATCAGATATTCGAGCAGGCGGAATTCGCGCGGCTGCAGCGTCAGCTCGTCCTTGCCGCGGGCGACGCGGTGGGAGAGCCGGTCGAGCTCGAGATCGCCGACGCGGTACAGCGTGTCCTCGGCGGGACCGCCGCGGCGGCGCGACAGCACCTCGACCCGGGCCAGCAGTTCGGCGAAGGAATAAGGCTTCGGCAGATAGTCGTCGCCGCCGGCCCGCAGGCCCTTGATGCGGTCGTCGACCTGTCCCAGCGCGGAGAGAATCAGCACCGGCGCGGTGTTGCCCTTGTCGCGCAGCGCGCCGATCACCGACAGGCCGTCGCGCTTGGGCAGCATGCGGTCGACCACCAGCACGTCGTAATCGCCGCTTTCGGCCATGGCGAGGCCCTCCTCGCCGTCGGCGGCGTGGTCGGCAATGTGGCCGACTTCGCGAAACGCCTTCACGAGGTAGTCGGCGGATTCGCGGTCGTCTTCGATGATGAGGAGGCGCATCGTGCGTTCGGCGGCGGTCAAGGAGGTCAACCTTCTCTAAACATGGCGCGAGCGGCTATCGCATGCAAGCCGAGTGGGAGACGCCGGCATGGAGAAAAAGGCGGGCGGTGAAGCTGGGGGGACCTCACCGCCCTAGGCCTTCCGACGGAGGGGGGCGTAATTCCACCGGAAGGTAGACAGGGGAAGCGAACGTTACGCTGCTTCCCCGAAGGGCGCCGGCGGCGGGGGCGACTGATGCCGGCGACACCCTTCATCTCGAGGTTTCCTGAGGCTTACCCCTTGGCGAGGGGCACCGCGACGAAGCGCGACTGGCCGCCGCTCTTCACGCGCATCAGGACGCTGTTCTTGTTGTCGGTCCGCGCCGTGTTGATGGCCTCGCGGACGTCGCCGGCGGTCGCCACGCTCTTGCCGCCGACTTCGAGAATCACGTCGCCTTCCTTGAAGCCGCGTTCGGCCGCGGCGCTCTTCGGATCGACTTCGGTGACCACGACGCCTTCCTTGCCGGCGCCGGCGACCGAGTTGGCGGGCGCAACGGTCATGCCGAGCTTGGGCACATCGGTGCCCTTGCTCGCACCCTTGCCGCCGTCATTGTCGTTGTCGGCCTTGGCCTCGACCGTGTTCGGCAACTGGCCGAGCGTCATATTCACGACCTTGTCCTGGCCCTTGTGCAGCACGTTGAGCTTCACGGTCGCGCCGGGCGCCATGCCGCCGATGGTGCGGGCCAGCTCGCGGGCGTCCTTGACGGTCTCGCCGTTGACCGCGGTGATCACGTCGCCGGACTCGATGCCGGCCTTGGCGGCCGGACCGTTGGCCTGCGGCTCCGCGACCAGCGCGCCTTCGGCCTTCTTCATGCCGAGGCTGTCGGCGATGTCGGAGGTGACGGGCTGAATCTGCACGCCGATCCAGCCGCGGCTGACCGAGCCCTTGTCCTTGAGCTGGGCGACCACGCTTTTCACGGTGCTGGCGGGAATCGAGAACGCGATGCCGACGCTGCCGCCGGAGGGCGAGTAGATCGCGGTGTTGACGCCCATCACCTCGCCGTTGGTGTCGAAGGCCGGACCGCCGGAATTACCCTTGTTCACGGGCGCGTCGATCTGGATGAAGTCGTCATAGGGACCATTGCCGATGTCGCGGCCGCTCGCCGAGACGATGCCCGCGGTCACCGTGCCGCCGAGGCCGAAGGGATTGCCGACCGCCAGCACCCAATCGCCGATTCGCGGCTTGGCGTCGGCAAGCTTGGCGAACGGGAAGTTCGAGCTGCCCTCGACCTTGATCAAGGCAAGGTCGGTGCGCTGATCGGTGCCGATCACCTTGGCGCTGTAGGTCTTGCCGTCGTCGGTGGTGACCTCGACCTTGTCGGCGCCGTCAACCACGTGGTTGTTGGTCACGGCAAAGCCGTCGGCCGAGATGAAGAAGCCGGAGCCCTGGCCCTGCACGACGCGGCCGCGACCGCCCTTCATGCCCGGGAAACCATCCGGACCGCCGAAGCGGCGGAAGAAGCGCTCCATCGGCGAGCCCGGCTGGAACGGCGAGGAGGAATCATCGCCGTCGTCATTGCTCGCGGTCTTCTCCTTGATGTTGACCTTCACCGAGATCACCGAGGGCTTCACGCGCTCGACGATATCGGCGAATCCGATGGGACGCTCGACCTTGCGGACCTCGTTGTTGACCTGCGCATGCGCCGGGCTCGAGAACAGATCGGCCGGCGAGCTCGACGGGCTGAAGCCATAGACGGCCGCGCCGAGACCGGCGACCACCGAGGCCATCAGCGCGAACCTGCGCGCGGAGAACACCGACCGGCGCGGCTGCCGGTAGGACGGAAGGTTCGAGAGGTCGATACGGTCGGTCATGCAGCAATCTCCAGGGCCTTGAAATCCATTTGGTGCCGGATGCCAGCACCTTGCGGACCTGAAGATGGGGGCTCCCGCCTTACCGCGCGCTGGCGGCGGGGTTAAACTTTTGTAATGAAGGGACCGTCTGGGATGCGGCCGTTCGGCGCAAGCGCAAAATTGCGCTCTCACAGGAACTTAAGCGAGTTCCGGTGATGGCGCGTCGGGCGCGTTGTGACGCGCTCAGCTGGCCCTGACGCTGACGATGAACTCGTCGACTTCGCGCTTCAGGGTTGCGGCCTGCTGCGACAGGTCGACCGCGGAATCCCGTGCCTCTGCGGCCATGCGGCCGGTCTCCGCGGAGGTCGAGGTGATCTGGACGATGTGATTGGAGACGTCGAGGGTGCCGTGCGCGGCGTCCTGGGCGCTGCGGGTGATTTCCTGCGTGGCGTTCCGCTGCTGGGCGGTGTCGACCTCGATACCGGACATGATCGACGAGATCTCCGACAGCGTCTTGGAAATGGCGTCGATCGCGCCGCGGGTCTCCGCGGTAATGCCCTGGATGCTGGCGACATGAGAGGTGATCTCCTCGGTCGCCTTGCTGGTCTGATGCGCCAGATTCTTCACCTCGGAGGCGACCACGGCAAACCCCTTGCCGGCCTCCCCTGCCCGTGCCGCCTCGATGGTAGCGTTCAGCGCCAAGAGATTGGTCTGCGATGCGATCGCCTGCACGAGCTGGACGACCTCGCCGATCTTGTCGGCGGCCTCCGACAGCGTGTGGATGGTGTCGCGGCTCTTCTCGGCTTGCGACGCCGCGCCCTCGGCGCGCTGGGTCGCGTCCGTGACGCGGCGGCTGATCGTGCCGATCGAGTTCGTCATCTCCTCGGCCGAGCCGGCGACCGTCTGCACGCTGGCGCTGGCCTGGTTCGCGGCGCTTGCGACCGCATTGGCCTTGGTGCTGGTGTCGTTGGCCGTGCGCGACAGCGTCTCGGCATTGCTCTTCAGATGCACGGCCGACGACGCCACGCTGTCGACGACGCTGGCAACGAGATTGTTGAAGCTCTTGATCCGGTCGTCCAGGAATTTCGATCGCTCGGCCTGGTGCTGCGCTTCGTGCAGCTGGTGCTCGGTGAGGTGACGCCGCTCGATGCCGTTGGTCTTGAAGACCTCCAGCGCACCGGCCAGCAGGCCGATCTCGTTGGTGCGGCCGAGTCCGGGAACGGGCGTCTCGAACTTCTGGTCGGCGACCTCGCGCATCGCATGCACCATCGCCGCCAGCGGGCTGAGGATGCCGTTGCGCACGGCGAACCAGGTGGTGAGGCAGATTGCAGAGGCGACGATGGCGATCCCGCCGCAGGCGGCCAGGAACCAGGAGAACGCGGCCTGCGCCTGCTGATAGGTCTGCATGGCGTGATCGCGCGCAGGCCCGCTCAGCGCGGCGAAGTCCGACGACAGGCTGGTGATCTCGTTGTTGAGATAGAGTACCGCAATGAAGCCGGTGCCGCCGCCGATGCCCAGCAGAAACAATAGTGCAGCCACGACGGCGCCGACCAGGAAGCGGATCGTCAGATTGCTGTTCGCGAACATCAGGAGGACTCAGAGTCTGGAATCGAAGCTCGCGACAAGCTTCCAGACAAAGGTCAAAATACCATGAACCGCGCGGCAGCGGAGCGGCGGCTACGTATCACTACGTAACCAGGACGACACCGCTTCGCTACGAAGATTTGGCTTCGTCCGACATCAGCGCCGCAAGCTTCGCCTGTTCGTCGGGCGTGAGCGGTGGCACAGGTACATCGACACCGCTGCGGGCGCGGCGCCGGATCTGCAGCCACAGCGCCACGCCGCCGCCGATCAGCAGCAGCGGCCCGAGCAGCCACAGCAGCAAAGTCTGAGCCTCGAAGCGCGGCTTGAGCAACACGAACTCGCCGTAGCGCGCCACCAGGAAGTCGAGCACTTGCGAATTGCTGTCGCCGGCGCCGATACGCTCGCGCACCAGCAGACGCAGATCGCGCGCCAGCGGCGCATCGGAATCGTCGATCGACTGGTTCTGGCAGACCATGCAGCGCAGCTCGCGCGACAGCTCGCGTGCACGGGCTTCCTTGGCGGGATCGGCCATGATCTCGTCGGGCTGCACCGCGTGAGCCGCGGGCACGGCCAGCAGCATCAGAGCGATGAACGCAACCATCATCCGACGCATCGGATCACTCCGCCGGCTGGAGGCGCTGCTTGGCCCGCGCCGGCTTCGGCGCGCCGACCCGCAGGCGCCGATCGGACAGCGACAGCACGCCGCCGAACGCCATCAGCACCGGTCCCCACCAGATCATGAGCACCATCGGCTTGTAATAGATGCGCACCGCGATGGCGCCCTCGGCCGTGGCGTCGCCGAGCGAAATGTAGAGCTGGCTGGCGCCGCGCGTCAGCAGCGCGGCCTCGGTGGTCGACGAGCCGCGGGTGGTGAAGCTGCGCTTGGAGGGCGTCATGACGCTGATGGGTTGGCCTTCGCGGCTGACGTTGAACTGGGCGATCATCTCGCGGTAGTTCGGACCTTGACGTTGCAGCAAGCCGTCGAGCTTGACGTCGAAGCCGGCGATTTGGGCGACGTCGTTCTGCTTCATCGTCGCGATATATTCGCTGTTCCAGGTGGTCTCGCAGACGATCCCGATCAGCGCCACGCCGAGGCCGGCATGCGCGAACGCCGTTCCCCAGGCCGAACGCGGCAGGCCGCGCGCCCGGTGCAGCACCGTCGCGAACGGCAGCCGCACGAGACCGGTGCGTTCGACGATGTCGGTGACGGCGCCGGCGATGACGAAGATGCCGAGCCCGATCGCGAGCGGCGCCAGCGTGCTGCCGCCGCTCGCCCAGCCCCAGGCAATGGCGACGGCAACGAGGCCGGCGACGCCCGCAGCCAGCAGGCGCTGCGTCACGCCGAGCAGATCGCCGCGCTTCCACGCCAGCATCGGCCCGAACGGCACCGCAAGCAGCAGCAGCGCAAACAGCGGCGCGAAGGTGAGATTGTAGAACGGCGCACCGACCGACATCTTGAAGTCGGCGAGCATCTCCATCGCCAGCGGATAGAGCGTGCCGAACAGCACGACCGCGCAGGCGACGGTGAGCAGCAAATTGTTCAGGACCAGCGCGCCCTCGCGCGAGATCGGCGCGAACAGGCCGCCCTGCTTCAACGAGGTGGCTCTGCCTGCGAACAGCGCCAGGCTGCCGCCGATGAAGAGGCAGAGGATCAGAAGGATGAACACGCCGCGGGTGGGATCAGTGGCGAAGGCGTGCACGGAGGTGATGACGCCCGAGCGCACCAGGAAGGTGCCGAGCAGCGACAGCGAGAAGGTCAGGATCGAGAGCAGGATGGTCCAGACCTTCAGCGCGTTGCGCTTCTCCATGACCAGGGCCGAATGCAGCAGCGCGGTGCCGGAGAGCCACGGCATCAGCGAGGCGTTCTCGACCGGATCCCAGAACCACCAGCCGCCCCATCCGAGCTCGTAATAGGCCCAGTACGAGCCCATGGCGATGCCGAGCGTCAGGAAGATCCAGGCCACCAGCGTCCACGGCCGCACCCAGCGCGCCCAAGCCGCATCGATCCGTCCCTCCATCAGCGCCGCGATTGCAAAGGAGAACGAGATCGAGAAGCCGACATAACCGAGATAGAGCATCGGCGGATGCACGGCGAGCCCGATGTCCTGCAGCACCGGATTGAGATCGCGTCCCTCGATCGGCGGGGTCGCGATGCGCAGGAACGGATTTGAGGTCACGAGGATGAAGAGATAGAAGGCGCTGGCGACCCAGGCCTGCACGGCGAGCACGTGCGCACGCAGCGACAGCGGCAGATTGTTGCCGAACGCCGCGACCAGTCCGCCGAACAGTGCGAGGATCGACACCCAGAGCAGCATCGAGCCTTCATGGTTTCCCCAGACGCCGGTGATCTTGTAGAGCAGCGGCTTCATCGAGTGGGAATTCTCGTAGACGTTGGCGACTGAGAAGTCCGAGTTCACGTGCAGCATCACAAGAGCTGTGAACGAGGCGCCGACGAACAGGAGCTGGGCCAGCGCCGTGGAGCGCGCCACGTTCATCAGCGCCGCATCGCGCAGTCGCGCGCCGATCAGCGGCACGATCGACTGGATCAGCGCGAGCCCAAGCGCCAGCACCAGCGCGTAATGTCCGGATTCTGCGATCACCGCACTGCTCCCTGCGGATTGCCCTGCGCGGTCGTCGCGACAGGCTTGCCCGCGTCGGACGTCTTTCCGCTGTTGGAAGTCTTGCCGCTATCGGCAGGCTTGCCGCCGTAATCGTCCTTCCAGTGCCCCTGCTTCTTCAGGGCATCGGCGACGTCCTTCGGCATGTAGGTCTCGTCGTGCTTGGCAAGCACGGTATCGGCCTTGAATACGCCGTTGGCGTCGAGCGCGCCTTCGGCGACGACGCCCTGCCCCTCGCGGAACAGGTCGGGCAGGATGCCCTTGTAGGCCACCGGCAGCTTTGCGTTGCCGTCGGCGACCTCGAAGGTCACCGCGAGATTGTCGCCACGCTGGAGCGAGCCGGGTTGCACCAGCCCACCGAGGCGAAACCGCTTGCCGGGCTCGACGTGCTTCTCGGCGACCATGGTCGGGGTGGAGAAGAACACGATGGAGTCGCGAAGTGCGTTGAGCACCAGCGCGGCCGCGAGCGCGAGCACCGCGAGTGAGCCGCCGATGATGGTCATACGTCGCTGCTTGCGCGTCATGGCGTATCCGTTCTCCGCTTCTCTCGTCCCGGCATCGTCATCCACCGAACCCAAGAGTTTTAAGGCCTTCGTTGAGCTGGCGAAGCCGCTCGGCATCGCTGGCAACGGCCTGCCGGGCGTCGGCCGACGCTCCGACCGCCTTGTCACGGTCGCCCATCACGAGATAGGCGCGCACCAGGCGCAGCCATCCATCGACGTCGTCGCCGTTCTGCTTCAACCGGGTCGCCAGACGATCGACCATGCCGCGCACCATCGCGTTGCGATCGCCCTCGGCCATGTCCTTGGAAGCGGCGATCGTCTCGTCCGACAGCGCCGGCATCGTCCCGCCGGCAACACGCACCAGCGAGGACTGCACCAGGGCACGCCACGGCGCATCCGCGGGCGCCTTCGCAAGCAGCGCGCGCCAGATATTGGCTGCATCGTCCTTGCGGCCGTCCTGCTCCGCGGCAAGGCCCAGGAAGTAGTTCGCCTTGGGATCGTCGGCGTTCAGGGCGTGTGCGCGCTCGAATTCGGTCTTGGCCTCGGCGGTCACCACACCGCCGGCGGCGGCCGAGATCGCTTCGCCGAGATCGGACCGGCGCTCCGAGCTCTCGCCATTATAGGCGAGTGAGTTGCGATAGGCGCGTACCGCCTCGTCGAAACGGCCGAGCCGCTCCAGCACCGGCGCAAGCACGTTCCAGCCGCGCCCGTCGGTCGGATTCTTCTCCAGATGCTGCTGGACCTGTTCGACGAGATTCTCGAGCGACTGCGCCTTGCCCGGCGCGCGCTCCCGTTGTGCCAGCGGAAAATCCTGAAGCTTGGGCGAGCCGAGCGGCATGTAGACGCCGGCCGCAACGAGCGGCAGGCCCGCGAGGGCCAGCACGGCCGCGGCGCGGCGCCATTTGAGATTCGACTGCGGCGCCAGTGCGGGCTCGCTGGCGGCCGCGGCAAGCAACCTGCGGCTGATCTCGACGCGCGCGGCCTCCGCGTCCGGCGCGGGGATCAAGCCTGCGGCGAGATCACGCTCGATCTCTACCAGCTGGTCCTTGTAAACCGCGACCTCGCTGCCCTGATCTGGCGTGCGCTCTTTACGGCCAAGCGGCAAGAGCACGGCGAAAATCGCCGCGACCGTCATCAGCGCGAACACGAACCATAGCGTCATCTGGCAAGCTTCCGGCAGCGCGCAAACCGCGCCCATAGGTGGCTTTACACCACGGCCGGACGATGCGGCAATTGACAATTGTCAATTCGGCGCGACCGCGCGCAGTCGCGAAACGGTGAAAATCCAACGGCTTAGCCGATCTCGAAATCCGCGCTTTGCGCGGCGTCCTCGCCGTGGCCGTTGAAGGCCTTCAGGAAGTATGTTCCCGGCGCGACCACATCCGGCAATCTGATGCGCAGCGCACCGACCGGAACCGGCGACGCAACCCTCGTGATCGTCTCGGACACTTGCCGACCGCTTGCCTTCTCGACCAGCACCACTTTGGCGCCGACCATCAGTCTTTGATACTTGGCAACGATGACGCGGTTCTCGATTTCGATGGAGCTGATAACGGGTTTCATGCGCCCACAGGTGGAAGGTCCCCAAACTTGCACCGGGAACCTACGGTGCGGCACCCGCACCGTCAACCACAAATTGTGATCACGAAAATATGCGCTTGGATCAGCTCGCGCGCGACGATTTGCGCTCGCCCGTCTCGGCATTCTGTGCAGCGCGGCTCATCAGCGAAGCGTAGTCGTCGCCGAACAGCACCTGGCAGAAACGAATCGCGGCTTGCACCTGCTGCTGCCGATAGGTGCGCACCTTGTGATCGGCAGCGCGCAGCGACTGCACGAGCTGCTCGGTCGAGCGTTCGACATATTGCTGCAGGTCGGAATAGGTGCGCAGCGTCACCTCGTTGATCGCAAGCTCGCTGGCATAGTTGCGGCAGGTCGCGACGAAATCGATCAGCGACACAGTCTCTTCCACTTCAGTGCTGTCGATCCGCGCGCCCGGCGGAATGTCCTTCTCGGGGCGCTGACGCAGGATGCGGCGGACGCGGCCGGGCACGCTGTCGATCTCCGATTGCAGCGCATTGGAGATGTCGGCCCGGATCGAGGTGAGCTGCTTGCCCCAGGCGGAATCGTTGCGCAAGTCGAGCTCGGTGCGCAGGCCCCGGACGCCGTCGTGCAACGTCTTGAGATTGCCGGCAACGTTGTCGAAATGGCCGCGCTTGATGTCCATGCGCAAGGCGGCGGCGACGCAGGACAGATCGTGCAGCGCCATCGTGACCGCGACGCCATAGGGCGTCGCCGCGACGCGGATCTCGTCGTCGGAGGCGGCAATCTTCACGGCGAGGCGAATGATCTGCCACGGCGCCATCATCCGCTGCGCCACGATCGACAACGCGAAGGGCAGCATCTGCGGGGTCTGCAGCACCGGAATGTTGAGCGCCTGCGTCACCGAGGCGATCTGGGAATCGCCGAAGGCGCGCAAGGTGCGCGGCAGCTTCTCGTTCAGGCTGGCGATGGCTTCCCGGACCTGCAGCACCGCGCCGATCGAATAGAGGTCCTCGATCACGTTGGGGGGGCCGACGCGGGCGAGCGCGCGCGACTTGTCGCCGCCGCCCGGACCCGTCAGCTCGAAAATGGCATCGGCAGCCACCGCTTGGAGCTTTTGCGCCAGGGCCTCGACCTGCCCTGCACTGTCGGCCGGCATGCGCGCCAGCGCGGCCTCGAATTCATTCACCTTGTCCGGCGCACCGTCGCGGCCGAGCCATTGCCAAATCGGCTGCAGCGAGGCGCGGCGGATCTGGCCGACCCGTGTTGGAATGCCCGCTTCGACCAGAAACGGTTCCAGTACCTGGAACAGCAGCCGCGACAGATCGTCCGTGCGGGGCGGCGGGGCCTCATCCGCCTCGCTCTTGCGGACGATCTTGCGCAACTGCTCGAGCACGAGGGTCGCCACCGCCGTGTCCTGGCCGCGTTCGAGCGCACGCTCGAACTCCCGCATCAGCAGCGCCTGCGCCTGCGGCGGGAGCTGCGCGAGATATTCCCTCAGCCGCTCGATCGATGTCTGGCTCATGCGCCCGGGTAATGCACGGTAAAATGGCGGACATGGGATGTGTCCGGTGCGATCATAGGTGGGCCCCACTTAAGAAGCCGTTTAGCACGTGGGACCGAATCCCTTCATCTGGCTTGGACCGGAGCCTCAGCGAGGACAAAAAGCCAAGTTTTGGCAATGCGTTACACTCCGGGAAGGACCAGCTCGGCCCGCAAGCCGCCGGTCGGCGCGCCGCCAAGCGAGAGGCTGCCGCCATAGAGCGCGGCGAGATCGGTCACGATCGACAGGCCCAGCCCCGAGCCGGGCTTGGACTCGTCGAGCCGCTGGCCGCGCCGGGAGACCTGGGCGCGCTCCGCCTCCGACAGGCCGCGGCCGTCGTCGTCGACGATGATCCGTAGCCGCGGGCCGCCCCCTGCCTGGTGCGGCGGCTCTACCAGGACCTCGATGAAGACGCGCGAGGCCGCCCATTTGCAGGCGTTGTCCACGAGATTACCGACCATCTCCTCCAGATCCTGGCGCTCGCCGCGGAATTTGGCCGACGGATCGGCCTTGGCCTCGACCACGATGCCGCGATCGCGATGGATCTTCTCCATGGTCCGCCGCAGCGCCTCGATGGCCGGCGCCACCTCCGTCACGGTCGCGACGATCGAGACACGCGCCGCGATGCGGGCGCGCTCCAGGTGGTGGGCGAGCTGGTCGCGCATCACGTCCGCCTGCTCCATCACCTTGGCCGCGAATGGCTCGGCGGCGTGGCTGCCGGCCTCGTTGACGATGACCGAGAGCGGCGTCTTGATCGCATGGGCGAGATTGCCGACATGGGTGCGCGCGCGCTCGACGATCTCGCGATTGGCGTCGATCAGCGCGTTGGTCTCGCGCGCCAAAGGCGCAATCTCGACCGGGAATTCGCCCTCGAGCCGCTCCGCCCGCCCGGAGCGGATATCGGCAATCGATTCCGAGATGCGCTTGAGCGGCGCGAGACCGAAGCGAACCTGGAATACGGTCGTGAGCAGCAGCACGATGCCGAGCGCGGTGAAGGTGCCGCCGAGGTAATAGTCGAAGCTCCGCGTCTCGTCGAAGATCTCGGTGTCGTCGCCGGCGACGCTGACCAGGAACTTGCCGTCGGCGCCGAGATCGACGGGACGCTCGACCATGCGCAAATTCTGCCCTTCGGGCCCGTCGACATAAGCGAGGCGGAGGCCGGCGGCGGTGAGCTCGGTGCCCTGCTCCTCCAGCTTCGGCAGCTTCTTGTCCCAGAGCGAGCGCGAGGAGCGCACCTCCGGCTTCTCGGTGTCGGTGCGGGTGATCTGCCAGTACCAGCCCGACAGCGGCAGCTCGAACAGCGGCTCGCCCAGCGACTGAAACTGGCGGTCCGGCGGCTCGTCGGGGGTGGCGACCTCGGCGATCAGGGTGCGCAGATAAAGGTTGAGCCGGCGGTCGAAGGCACGCTCGGTGGCGTTCTTGTAGACCGACGACAGCACCACGCCGGTGATGGCCAGGATCACCACGAGCCAGGCGGTCGCCGACAGGAACAGTCGGTTGGCAAGCGAGCTAGCGGCCATCGGAACGGTCCCGGGAGGCGCAGGATGACAGGGCGTCGGAGGTCATGACCGGACCAAGGCCCCTGTCGGGCTGCCCGTCAAGCCCCGGGACGCGTCAAGCAGCCGGCGGTGTCAGGAGATAGCCGAGGCCGCGGACGGTCTGGATGATGTCAACGTCGAGCTTCTTGCGGATGCGGCCGACGAACACCTCGATCGTGTTGGAGTCGCGGTCGAAGTCCTGGTCATAGAGGTGCTCGACCAGCTCGGTGCGCGACACCACGCGTCCGGAATGGTGCATGAGGTAGGCCAGAAGCCGATATTCGTGCGAGGTCATCTTGACCGGATTGCCTGCCACGCTGACCCGGCCGGTCCTGGTGTCGAGCGTGACGGGGCCGCAGGAGAGCTCGCTCTGGGCATGGCCGGTCGAACGGCGCAGCAGCGCACGGATACGCGCCAGCACCTCCTCGAGGTGGAACGGCTTTGCGACGTAATCGTCGGCGCCGGCGTCGAAGCCCTGGACCTTGTCGCTCCAGCGGTCGCGAGCGGTGAGGATCAACACCGGCATGGTGCGGCCGTTGCGGCGCCAGGCCTCCAGCACCGAGATGCCGTCCTTCTTCGGCAGGCCGATGTCGAGCACGACGGCATCGTACGGCTCGTTGTCGCCGAGATAATGCCCCTCCTCTCCGTCGAAGGCACGATCGACGACATAGCCGGCGTCGGTCAGCGCCTTGGTGAGCTGGCGATTGAGATCGGGGTCGTCCTCAACAACGAGCAGGCGCACGCTTCTCTCCAGAAATAGGCCGCATCAACACTGCACCAGATGAGCAATTCCGGCGTGAACTGAATATGAACGCCGGGAACCCGGCCGCGTTACTTTTTGGTCATATACGATGTGTCCGCAACCAATGCGACGGCGCCCGCCCTGCGGCCGGACGAGCCGGCAGCAGGACGGGCGCAATGTGCCGCGCGAAGCGGCGCCTCGGAAGGTCCGCCCTTCCCGTGAATGTGGCCGTCAGGTCCGGAAGAACACGAACCAGATGACGGCGAGGATCAGGATCGCAAGCCCGGTCGAGATGGCGAGCAGTGCGGCAACGGACGGGCCAGGTTCGCCCTGACGCGCCTCGGTTGCCGTTTCGACGATCTGATGCTGCTCTCGCGTGGTTGCCATGATGCCCTCAATCTCTGCGTGTCGCCTCCGATGACCGCGACCTCTCGCAGCCGTGTATGCCGAGCCAACGCCCGATCCGGATTGATGTTCCGGCATTTGCGCCCGATCGGGCCGCAACCCAGGGCCCGGCGGCCAGTTAACGCAGTTGGCGGATTCAACGACCCGCCTTGCTATGATTCGTTGTTCCCCGATGGTATTCTGGGACGTCGTCCTCTGTTGCGTTTGGAGTAGCCCATGGCCCCCCGCGCCAATTGGAAGGGTTTTCTGCGTTTGTCGCTCGTGACCTGTCCGGTCGCGCTGTATCCCGCCACTTCGGATACCGAGAAGGTCTCCTTCAACCAGATCAACCGCAAGACCGGGCACCGGATCAAGTATCTCAAGGTCGACGCCGAGACCGGTGACGAGGTCACCTCCGAGGACATCGTCAAGGGCTACAAGGTCGACACCGACACCTATATCGAAGTCACCAAGGACGAGCTCGACGACATCGCGCTCGACTCCACGCACACGATCGAGATCGACGAGTTCGTGCCGAAGGCGGACATCGACAACCGCTATCTGATCCGACCCTATTATCTCGTGCCCGACGGCAAGGTCGGCCATGACGCCTATGCGGTGATCCGCGAGACCATCCGCAGCATGGACAAGGTCGCGATCGGCCGCGTGGTGCTGACCAACCGCGAGCACATCATCGCGCTCGAGCCGCTCGAGAGCGGCCTGATGGGCACGCTGCTGCGCTACCCCTACGAGGTCCGCAGCGAGACCGAATATTTCGACGACATCCAGGACGTGAAGCTGACCAAGGACATGCTCGACCTCGCCAAGCACATCGTCGAGAAGAAATCCGGTGCGTTCGAGCCCGAGCTGTTCGAGGATCATTACGAGACCGCGCTGATCGATCTCATCAACAAGAAGCGCGACGGGACGCCGATCGCGGCCAAGACAACGCCGAAGAGCGGTGGCAACGTCATCAATCTGATGGACGCGCTGAAGAAGAGCATCGCGAACGAGAAGGACACCGCGCCCGCGGCAAAGGTCGCCAGGGAGACCGTCAAGGAGACCAAGGCCAGGAAGCCGAAAAAGCGCGTCGAGGGCCAGCGCGAGATGCTGCTGCCGATCGCCGGCAAGGGCGGCAAGGAGGCCGCAGCGAAGGCGGCGACCGCACCCAGGAAGGCCGCCGACAAGCCGGTGCGTGCGCCGGCGCGGACGAAGAAGGCAGGCTAGCGGCACGCACGCGCGATCGCACCGTGACGCCTCCCCGCGCCCGTCTGTCGGCCTGACATGCCCTGGTCGGCGGCATTCGACGATCCGATCGTCTTGCGTGGCGGGCGCCCGCTGCAAACGCTGCAGCAGGCGGCCGACCACATCATGCAGCTGCCTGAGGACGTGCAGCATGCGCGCCACTGGCAAACCGCAATCGAGACCCTGATCAACGCGGCGGAGAAAGGCGGCGGCTGGATGATGTTCGCCCGCATTGCGATGTTGCGGGCGCTGAACGCGGACGCGAACCGCAAATGAGCCCGCCCGCGAGGTCCATAGCCTCAACAATCCGTTAAACCGCGCAGCCATCTTCGGCGGCCGCCCGGCATCGGCGAGGCACCACGTAATCCTACGGAAGACAAAATTAACCGTTGATTGCCTTTGCGCCGACCAAGGTCCCGCCCTCGATTGGACCAGGGTTGGCACGCCATGCAGAAGCAGGACGCCAGGAAGAACTATATCGGCCTCGTCAGCGACACGACCGAGGACAAGCGCCTCACCGACGGCGCTATGCGGTCGCAGCCGCGCGTGATGAGCTATCTGGCCAGCCGCCTCGCCGCCGTTCTGAGGCGCCCCGGCAAGTCCGCGCCCGCCGGCCCGGCCGGGTCCTGAAAAAGACCTCGTCAAATCCGGCCAAATTGAGTGACGAAACCTTAAGTCAACGAATGGCAGCATATAACGCCAGAGGTCGGGGCTAGCGCGCCAGTGCTTTGACGCGCCCCGGCGAAAACTTCGTGAATCGATTTTTGCATTTCGCAAACGGCGCCGCATACATTGGACTGACGAACGGGAGTTGACGATGGCATTGCTCAGGTCCTTTCTTGCCGACGAACAAGCAGCCACCGCTATCGAGTATTGCCTGATCGCCGCCGGCATCGCGCTCGCGATCGTCACCGTCGTGAACAGCACGGGCGGCGCCCTGCTCAACAACAAGTTCAACTCGATCGACGCCGCCACGAAGTAACCCTCCGGCCCCGCCGGATGCGGCCATCCGGCATCGGCGACATTGCCGTGACGCACCGGCCCGCCGGTCTTGCCGGCCATGATCTGGGTCAACAGCACCGGGACCACGACGTCTAAGCATGGAGGCCGCGTTTCCTCCCTGCCGGCCCGTCCATGCATCCAGAGCTTCCGCACTCCCAACTGAAAATCCGCCGCGTCCGGCTCGATACCGGCCGCGAGAACGTCGTGGTCCTCTCCAGGCAGTCGAAGGCGCTGCGTGCCGAGATCTTCCGCGGCTTCAGCCGCGTCGAGCTTCGTCAGGGCGACAAGGTCCTGCTGGCGACGCTGCTGATCACGGACGACGACACGCTGGTCACCCCGGACGAGATCGGCCTCTCCGAGCCCGCATTCCACCGCTTCGCGCAAGGCGCGGGCACGCACGTGACGGTCAGGCCAGCCTCGCCGCCGGAGAGCCTTGAAGCGGTGCGCGCGAAGATCCACGGGCGGACCCTGAGCCAGGCCGAGATCGGCGCGATTATCGACGACCTCGCGCATTATCGCTACTCGGACATGGAGATCGCTGCCTTCCTGATCGGCTCGGCGAGCTTCATCACCAGTGACGAGCTGCTTGCCCTCACCGGCGCGATGGCCCAGGCCGGCACGCAATTGGTGTGGCCGAACCCCGTCGTCGTCGACAAGCATTGCATCGGAGGCATTCCCGGCAATCGCACCTCGATGGTGGTGGTGCCGATCGTTGCCGCCCATGGCCTGCCGATCCCCAAGACCTCCTCGCGCGCCATCACCTCCCCTGCGGGCACCGCCGACACGATGGAAGTGCTGGCGCGAGTGAATGTCGGCGTCGAGGAGATGAAGGCGATCGTCTCGGCCTGCAACGGCTGCCTGATCTGGGGCGGGCATGTGAATTTGTCGCCGGCCGACGACGTCCTGATCTCGGTCGAGCGTCCGCTGAGCCTCGACACCCGCGAGCAGATGGTGGCGTCCATCATGTCCAAGAAGATCGCGGCAGGCTCGACGCATCTGTTGATCGACATTCCGGTCGGGCCGACCGCAAAGGTCTCCAGCGGCGTGGAGGCGATGCGGCTGCGAAAGCTGTTCGAATTCGTCGGCGACCGCTTCGGCCGCTCGGTCGAGGTGATCATGACCGACGGAAGCCAGCCGATCGGCAACGGCATCGGACCGGTGCTCGAGGCCAATGACGTCATGGCCGTGCTCGGCAATGACAAGGATGCGCCGCGCGATCTGCGCGAGAAGTCGCTGCGGCTCGCCGCTCACCTCCTGGAATACGATCCGAAGCTGCGCGGCGGTGCCGGCTATGCGAGGGCCCGCGAACTGCTCGACAGCGGCGCGGCGCTCAAGCAGATGCAGAAGATCATCGACGCCCAGGGGCCGTCGACCTGCAGCAGCGAGCTGGGCTCGCTCAGTTTCGACGTCAAGGCCTCGCATGACGGCACCGTGTCCGCAATCGACTGCCTGCGCATGAACCGCCTCGCCCGCACCGCCGGCGCGCCGCTCGACAAGGGGGCCGGCATCCGTCTGTTCAAGAAGATCGGCGATCGCGTCGAGCAGGGCGAGCCGCTCTATCGCGTCTACACCTTCGACCGCCCCGAGTACGATCTGGCGGTCGATGCCGCCGCCGAGGAGAGCGGTTACGTCGTCAACGGTCATGAGGCCCCGCTGGGCAAGTCGGCGTCGTGAGCACGATCGCGCTCCAGACACTGGCCGGCGGCAGCGATGCGGCGAAACGCCTTGCGGAGCGGCTCGGGCTTTCCTGCGCCGGGATCGCGGTGCATCGCTTTCCGGACGGCGAGCTGCGGGTCGCCGTCGCGCCGGCGACCGACACCACGATCCTCTATGCCCCACTCGATCAACCCAACGACAAGCTGATCACCCTGCTGTTCGCTGCAGAGGCGCTGCGACGTGGCGGCGCCAAGCGGCTGGTGCTGGTCGCGCCCTATCTCTGCTACATGCGGCAGGATGCTGCATTTCATGCCGGCGAAGCCATCAGCCAGCGTGCCATGGGCGATCTGCTTGCAAGGACCCTCGACCGCATCGTCACCGTGGATGCGCACCTGCACCGCACTTCCGACATCAGGTCCGTCTTTCCGGGCATCGACGCGGAGAACCTGTCCGCGATGCCGGCGATTGCGAAGGCCCTGGCGCGCAGCGGCATCGATCCCGCAACAATCGTGATCGGACCCGACATGGAGTCCGAGCCGTGGGTGAGCGACATCGCAAGCCGGCTGCGGTTGCAACACACGGTGGCCCGGAAGACACGGCATGGCGACCGCTCGGTTGCCATCAGCTTTGCCGATCCCGGCCTGCTCGCGAGGCGGCCCGCGCTGCTGGTGGACGACATCGTCTCCTCGGGGACGACGATGATCGCCGCGGCGAAGGCGCTGAAGGCGATGGGCGCGACCGCGGTCGATGCGGTGGTGACGCATGCGCTGTTTCCGCCCGCGATGATCCCGGAATTCACCGAAGCCGGTATCCGGTCGATACGCTCGACCGACAGCGTACCGCATCCGACCAATGCGATTGCGCTCGACGAGAGTCTTGCGAGCGCCTTGCGATCCGAACTGACGACACATCTTCCGGAGACGACGCCATGAGCATCACCGTCCGATTTTGCGGTGCCGCCCGCACCGTGACCGGCTCGAGCTATCTGTTCCAGACCGCAGGCGGCCGCTTCCTGGTCGATTGCGGCCTGTTCCAGGGGCAGAAGACGCTGAAGGAGCTCAACTACGGCGCCTTTCCGTTTCGCCCCGCCGATATCGATGCCGTGCTGCTGACGCACGCGCATATCGATCACAGCGGCCTGTTGCCGAAACTCGTGCGCGCGGGCTTCGAGGGACCGATCCTGGCGACGCGCGGCACCATCGACCTCTGCTCCTACATGCTGCCCGACGCCGGCAGCATCCAGGAATCGGAGGTGACACAGCTCAACCGGCGCAACGCCTCCCGCGGGCGCAAGGAGGTTCAGCCGATCTACACGCAGTCCGATGCGATCGCGTCGCTGCAATCGTTTCGCGCGGTCGAGTATGAAAGCTGGATCGACGTGATCACGGGCGTTCGCGCGCGCTACTGGAACGCCGGCCATCTGCTCGGCTCGGCCTCGATCGAGCTCGAGATCGCCGAACAGGGCGCGGAACGGCCGATGCGCGTGCTGCTCTCCGGCGATGTCGGGCCGGAAGCCAAGCTGCTGCAGCCCGATCCCGAGGCGCCGACCGATTTCGACTACGTCATCTCGGAATCCACCTATGGCGACCGGGTGCGCGAAGCCACCACCCCTGCCCTTCGCCGCCAGCATCTCGCCGCCGAAGTGCGCGAAGCAGCGGCGGCCGGCGGCGCGCTGCTGATGCCGGCTTTCGCGGTCGAGCGCACCCAGGAGCTGATCGTCGATCTCGTCGATCTCATGGAGCACGGCGAGATTCCGACCGCGCCGATCTTCCTGGATTCGCCGCTCGCGATCCGCGCCACGGAAGTGTTTCGCCGCCATGCCGAGAGCCTCGACCCGTCCGTCGATGCCATGCGCCTGCTCAACTCGCCGCATCTCAAGTTCACCGAGACCGCCGACGAGAGCAAGGCGATCATGCGCCTGTCCGGTTTTCACATCATCATCGCGGCGAGCGGCATGTGCGATGCCGGCCGCATCCGCCATCATCTGAAGCGTTGGCTGTGGAACGAGCGCGCCACCGTGCTGCTCGCCGGCTTCCAGGCCAACGGCACGCTCGGCCGCTTCCTGCAGAACGGGGCCAAGGCCGTGCGGATCCAGGGCGAGGAGATCAAGGTCGCGGCCCGCATCCGCATGATCGACGAATATTCCGGTCATGCCGACGGCGCCGGCATGGCCGGCTGGATCGCGGCACGCCGGCCCATCACCCGCGGGCTGTTCCTGGTCCACGGCGAGGAAGGCGCCATCGCAGGCCTCGCCGCACGCGTCGCCGAACGCATTATTCCGGCGGCCAAAGTCTACCAACCGATGCTGGACGACATCTACGAGCTCGCCGCGCCCGAACCGCGCGTGCGCGACGTCGATCATCGCCGTCGCCTCGCGCCGGAGGCCGTGACCCGCCTCGACTGGCACAACGAGATGTCCGAGCTCATGCTCGACATCAACGACAGGATCGGCGCCGCCGCCGACGACCGCGCCCGCGGCGTCATCATCCGACGCCTGCGCCGCGCGCTGGAGGAGAAGGCGTAGCGGAGCGTGTGGCCGACGCGCTTCTCCCGTGTCCCGGACGCGTTGCAGCGTTCTTACGCTGCTGCGCAGAGCCGGGACCCAGGAGCTGCACGTTCTGCTGATGCATGGGCCCCGGCTCTGCCGCGCACTACGCCGCGAAGTCGCGGCGCAATGCGCTGCGTCCGGGGCACGAGACCGTTGTCGGATGATAATTCGCGGACACAGCTTCGCATGCTCGCGGCTCGTTCTGCCCGAGTTTTGCTTCCGTCTCGCACCCTCATCTGAAGCAAGGGCGCAGGGAAGGCCGGGCGCCGGCTGGCACCCGAAGTCCCGCGTGTG
>NZ_CAKZJO010000093.1 GCF_936943645.1 uncultured Bradyrhizobium sp.
CCAGCCTTGAGCCCGTCTGATCGCAGGTCTACTTCCCTCCCAGTTGCTCTTGGATCAGAGGGCGATGAGATCAAGCAAAGCTCGGGCGAATTGAGCCGCGAGAACGGGAAGCGATGTCTGTCACCACATATTCGGGTTCATCGCCCGCGAAGTGTTTAGCCCGGAGACATAGCTGACGCCTGTTCGGACACATCACTGACAGGTTGGCCGTTGGTCAAGCCGGGGCATGACAGTGTCGCTTGGAGAAGCGGGTCATCGCCCCACACTCCGTCATTGCGAGGAGCCCGCGACAAAATTGCGAAGCAATTTTGCGCTGGCGACGAAGCAATCCAGAATCCCTCCGCGGACAGACTCTGGATTGCTTCGTCGCAAGGGCTCCTCGCAATGACGGCGGAGAGAGCCAGCGCCACACTCCGCAGGTGCCCCGGACGCAGCGCAGCGGCCCGGCGATGCGCAGCATCGACCGGGGTGGTGCGCTGCAGAGCCGGGGCCCATCCATCCGCGTCGTGCCGTGCCGCCCTGGGTCCCGACTCTGCGCCGCAACGCTGGCGCGTTGCAGCTTGTCCGGGACACGACGACGCTGCTCAGCCCTGCCTTTCCCCTTCACAACTCTGTGTCTTTATTAGGAAACAATCATTCCCTATTGTCCCGCAATGCAAAACGCCGCCCGCAGATCGCAAGCTACCCCGCGCCCGCCCGGCCGTCCCCGGGAATTCGACATGGACACCGCGCTCGACCGCGCCGTGCGAGTGTTTTGCGAGCGCGGCTATCACGCGACCTCGATCGGGGACCTGACCGCCGCGATGCGGCTCGCCACCGGCAGCGTCTACAAGGCGTTTCGCGACAAGCAGGCCGTGTTCCTGGCGGCATTCGACCGCTACGCCGCGGTGCGCCGGGAGCAGACCCGCAGCGCGGCCGCGCGCGGCAGCAGCGGCCGGGAGCGGGTGCGCCACATGCTGCTGTCCTACGTCGCGCATTCGCAAGGGATCGAGGGCCGCCGCGGCTGCATCGTGGTCGGCGGCGCGGTCGAGCTCGCCGCGCTCGATCCCGAGGTGCGCGCCCGCGTCAACGCGCAGATCGAGACCAACGAGGCCTTCATCGCCGGCCTCATTCGCGAGGGCCAGGCCGATGGCTCGATTCCCCGCCATGTCGATGCCGACGACACCGCGCGGCTGATGATCTGCATCACGCAAGGCATGCGCGTCGTCGGCAAGGCCCGCCTGCCGCTCGACGGCGAGCGCCTGGTCGGCGTCGCGATGAAGCTGCTCGCCTGAATTCATGCCTTATTGGGGAATGATCGTTCCCGATATCTGGAGTCCATTGGAATGACGATGAATGCCACGATCGAGACCGCCCCCGAACCGGATGCGGTGTCGCAGGGCCTGACCTTCGTGCTTGCCGCGGCCTGTGGCATGGTCGCCGCCAACATCTACTATGCGCAGCCGCTGATCGCCCCGATCAGCGCCGCGCTCGGCCTGTCGCACGAGGCGGCCGGACTGATCGTGACCATGACGCAGATCGGCTATGGCGTCGGCCTGCTCTTCATCGTGCCGCTCGGCGATCTCGTCGAGAACCGCGCGCTGATCTGTTCCGTCATCATGCTCGGCGCCGCGGCGCTGCTCGCCGCAGGGTTCTCCACCCATGCGCTGCCGTTCCTGGTCGCGGCGCTGTTCATCGGGCTCGGCTCGGTCGCGGTCCAGATCATCATTCCCTATGCGGCGCATCTGGCGCCGGAGGCGATCCGCGGCCGCGTCGTCGGCAACGTCTCGACCGGGCTGATGCTCGGCATCATGCTGGCGCGCCCGGTGTCGAGCTTCGTCACCGCGGCCTCGTCATGGCACACGGTGTTCTTCGCCTCCGCCGCGCTGATGATCGTGCTCGCAGCGGTGCTGCGCCTCGCACTGCCCCGGCGCAGGCCGGTCGCGCGCATGCATTACGGCACGCTGCTGCTGTCGATGCCGCGTCTAGCCTTGAACACGCCGCTGCTGCGGCGACGCGCGCTCTACCAGGCGAGCCTGTTCGGCTGCTTCACCCTGTTCTGGACGGTGGCACCGCTCCAGCTCGCAGGCGCGTTCGGCTTCTCCCAGCGCGGCATCGCGCTGTTCGCCCTTGCCGGCGTCGCCGGCGTGTTCGCAGCTCCCATCGCCGGCCGGCTCGCCGACCGCGGCCATAGCCGGATCGCGACGCTGGTTGCGATGCTGCTCGCGGCCGCAGGCTTCCTGGCGAGCTATGTCGGCGCGCCCGGCTCCATGCTGAACTTCGCCTGCCTGGTCGTGGCCGCGATTGCCATCGATATCGGCGTCCAGGGCAACGTCGTGCTCGGCTTCCGCGCCATCTTCGCGCTCGGGCACGAGCACCGGAGCCGCCTCAACGGCCTCTATATGGCGACATTCTTCGCGGCCGGTGCCGCCGGCTCCGCAGTCGGCGCCTTCGCCTTCGCGCAAGGCGGCTGGCCGCTGGCCTCGGCCATTGGCCTCGCTTTGCCGGTCGCGGGCCTGCTTTATGCGGCGACCGAGTAGTCGCCGGCCCGGCGGAAGGGGGCGATGCGGCTGTTTACCAAGACCCGGACCCGAGGCCCAGCGAGGCCGCGGGCGCCGCAATTTCCATCTCGCGGTTTGCCTGCGGCTGTAGTACTTTCGTCTCACAAGGGCCCGGTCAACGGGCGGCGGGGGAGGCTGATGAGGCGTGCGTGGCTGTTGGGCGTACCGAGGGTACGGCCGTTGTCGTGGCAGGCGTTTCTGCTGGTAGCCGTGGTGGTCGCAATATCGGCCGCGCTTCAGGGACTCTGCGTCGCGCTCGGCGCAAAGCTCTATTTCGCGGCCTTCCTGCCCAGCATCTTCGTGGTCGGCCTCGTCGCCGGCGCGCCGGCGGCGGCGTTGACCGCGCTGCTGACCATTCCCCTGGTGTGGTGGGCGTTCATGCCGCCCTTCTTCAAGTTCAGCACGCTCTCCAGCGCGAATGCCGATTCGATCAATCTGTTCTTCCTGCTGGCCGTCTTCCTGATCGGCCTTGCCGATCTCTGCCGCGAGACGATGAAGATCATCAGCCGCGGCGGGCTGAAGCCTCCGGGCGAGAGCGCGGCAACGAATCCGCAATAGATCCTCCTGGCGCGATGGCGCGCGTTGCCTGCGCGCAACAGTCCGGCAACCATCCGCGCGCTTGCCGCGCGCCGCTAACTTTTCGAAAAAGATTTGGCCGCAGTTTCTCCCCCGGGAATGACGAGGGAGTTTTCGAACATGAACGGCCAAATCAACGGTCAGGCCAGCGGTCAAGCGATCTTGGAGAACGTGCGCCGCTATCGCGGCATCGCATCGCTCTATCGCCAGACCGCTGCGTTCCGCCCGGGCCAGAGCTGGTCGCTGCTGGAACAGGCGCAGGATTGGGAAGCGCGGGCGCTGTCGGAGCTGGAATCCTATTTCGCAGCGCGCATGGACTACGCCGCGCCGCTCGCAGCCTGATCGTTAACCATCGCTCACGATATGATCGTAAGATCGGGCGCGGGCACCACGAATTGTCCGCCCCAGGCGCGAATCCCCGCCAGCTGGGCGATGATCTCGTCCTTCAGATTCCAGGGCAGGATGAAGACGTAGGCGGGCCTGGCCGCGATCAGCGCGGCGGGATCGCGGATCGGCAGATGCGATCCCGGAAGCAGCAGTCCCTGCTTGTGCGGATTGCGGTCCACGGTAAACGGAATCAGCGCGCGCGTGACGCCGCAATAATTCAGCAGCGTGTTGCCCTTCGCGGGCGCGCCATAGGCCAGCACCGTCTTGCCCGCGCGCTGTGCTGCGATGAGAAAGTCGCGGATCATCTCGCGCTTGGCCGCCACCTTCGCCCGGAAGTCACGATAGATCGCGGGCCGGTCGAGCCCTGCGACCTCCTCGCGCCGGCGCAATCGCTCGAGCGCAGGCGAGGGGCTGCCGGCCGCCGCTTCCGTGCAGACATGCAGCCGCAGCGAGCCGCCATGGGTCGGCAATTCCTCCACGTCGAAGACGCGCAAATCATGTGCGCGAAACACCGTCTCGAGGGTCGCGAGCGAGAAGTACGACAGGTGCTCGTGATAGATCGTGTCGAACTGGATCCCTTCGATCAGATGCAGCAGGTGCGGAAGCTCCAGCGTCGCACGTCCGGTGTCGGGGAGAAGAATGCGCAGGCCCGCGACGAAATCGTTGATGTCGGGGACGTGCGGCAGCACGTTGTTGGCGACGATCAGCTCGGGCCTGTGGCCTTCGCTGCGCAGCGCAGCCGCTGCATCGCGACCGAAATAACAAATGCGGGTCGGAATGCCCCTGGCGATGGCAGCGGCCGCCGGGCCGCTGGCCGGCTCGATCCCGAGCGCGCCGATGCCGGCGCGCTGGAAATACTGCAGCAGATATCCGTCATTGCTGGCGATCTCGATCACCTCGGACGCAGGCCCGAGCCTCGCGCGGGCGATCATGTCGGCGGCATAGCTCTCCGCGTGTCGCAGCCAGCTCTCGGAATAGGAGGAATAGTAGAGATACTGGTCGAAGATGCTGGTCGCAGGCTCGAATTGCGGCAGCTGGACCAGCCCGCAAGCGCGACAGACACGAGCATGCAGCGGATAGGCCGGCTCGGCGGCATCCGTGCGCTCCGGCGGCAGATAGGAATTCGCCAGAGGCGACAGGCCGAGATCGACGAAGGTCTCGTCGAGCTCCCGCGCGCAGAAGCGGCATCGATGCCCGTGCATGACCGGATCGTCCCGTTGTGCCGCCCTGTCGCGGCTGTTAGTGAAGTCCCACAAGCGACGGAAACTCCGACAAGGTTGCCCATGATGCAACCGAAAAGGCGTGCGAGTGAACGGAGGTTCGCAACGGCGGCGTCGCGGCGCGGAGGGGCGAGATGAGGTTCACGGCGTTGGCTCTGCCTGGCGTGGTCGGGATCGACATCGAGCCGGAGATGGACGCGCGCGGATTCTTCGCCCGGCTGTTCGATACCGATGCGTTCGCGGCGCAGGGACTGCCGACGCATTTCGCGCAAGTCAGCCTGTCCCGCAACGAACGCGCCGGCACCCTCCGCGGTCTGCATTACCAGGCCAGCCGGCCGGAGGCGAAGCTGGTGCGCTGCGTTGCCGGCCGCGCCTTCGATGTGATCGTCGATCTGCGCCGCTCGCTGCCGACCTATGGACGATGGTGCGCGGTCGAGCTCGCCGCCGACCGCGGCAACGCCGTGTTCATCCCCGCCGGATGTGCGCACGGCTTCCAGACGCTCACTGACCGGACCGAGCTGATGTACTGCATCGACGTGCCCTTCGACGCGCAAGGTGCGGCCGGCATTCGCTGGGACGATCCGTCGTTGGCGATCGCCTGGCCGCTATCCGATCCGATCCTGTCCGCGCGCGACCGCGCGCTGCCGTATCTCGCATGAAACGGGTGCTGGTCACGGGCGCCTCCGGCTTCATCGGCCGTGCGCTGCTGCCTGCGCTTGCTGGTCGCGGCTTCGAGGTGCATGGCATCGCGCGCGGCGCGCAACCGGCTACGCCGGGCGTGAGTTGGTACGCGGTCGATCTCCTCACCGAAGCTGGTCGTGAGCATGCGCTCTCCGCAGCGCGGCCGACGCACCTCGTCCATCTCGCCTGGGAAGCGCGGCCGGGCCGTTATCGCGACGATCCCGTCAACCCGCGGTGGGCGGAGGCGAGCATCGATCTGCTCAAGCATGCGCGCGCCTGCGGCACCAGCCGCATTCTCGGCATCGGAAGCTGCCTCGAATATGGAGCGCAGAGCAGGCTGTGCGACGAACGCGCGAGCCCGTGCCGTCCCACGACATTGTACGGACAAGCCAAGCTCGCGACGGCCGAAGCCTATGTCGTAGCAGGCGCGACCTGGGGGCGCGTGTTTTTTCCGTTCGGTCCGCACGAGGTGGAGGCGCGCCTGATCCCTTCGCTGATCCGGAGCCTCCGCGCCGGACAAAACTTCGATTGTTCGCATGGCGGCCAACTGCGCGACTTCGTCTATGTCGACGATCTCGCGCAGATGATCGCTGCCGTGCTGGACAGTAAGCTTACCGGCGCGGTCAATCTCGCCAGCGGCGAGGTGCGCAGCCTGCGCAGCGTGATCGAGCATGTCGCAGGTCTCCTCGAGGAGCGGCATCTGGTCAGGTTCGGCGCCGTCGATGCAACCGGTGTCGATGCCGAGCCGATCCTTGCGGCCGATGTCAGCCGCCTCCGCGGTGTGACCGCGGGCATGCCGGTCGTCGGATTCGAGGAGGGGGCAGCCCGCACTCTCGCGTGGTGGTCCGATCGCCGGGCGGGGAGGGTGTGACATGCAATCCCCGCGTAGCGCACAGATGGCGGATCAGACTCGTGGCGATTACGGAGTTGTCTCGCCGCCCGTCTGTGCTAGCAACGGATCAATCGGGATATCCTTCACGTCGGCCGGGGCAAGCGATGACCACCTTCAACCGCATCTTCACGACGGAGCGCCTGCTCCAGATCATCGTGATCCTCGCGGCCACCGTTGCGATGAAGCTGATGAGCTGAGTGCCGGCGGACTATCGTCCTCCGAACTCGGGCACGTCGGGCAGATAGTTCGCCCCCTCAGAGCCCAGAAAATCGAACATCGCTTGCGCCGGCGGCAGCAGCACCTTGTCGCTGCGGCGGATTACGTACCATTGCCGCACGATCGGCAGGCCGGCGACGTCGAGCACGACGAGCCGGCCCTCGGCGAGCTCATGCGCCACCGTGTGGGCCGAGATGAAGGCGATGCCGAGTCCGGCGATCACGGCCTGCTTGATGGTCTCGTTGCTGCTCATCTCCATGCCGATGATCGGCTCGAGATCGGACCGCTGGAACATGCCCTCCATTAGCGTCCGCGTGCCCGAGCCGGGCTCGCGGGTGAGGAAGGTCTCGTGCACGAGATCGGTGAGGTTGAGGCCGGAATCCTTCTCCAGCCAGTGCCCCTTGCGCGCGACGATGATGTGCGGATTGCGGCCGAGCTGGCGGACGTCGACGGTGACGTCGGCCGGTGGCCGACCCATCACCGCGAAATCGAGGTCGTAGCCGTGCATGGCCTCGCGGATCTCCTCGCGATTGCCGATGGTCAGCTTGATCTCGATCTTGGGGTAGCGCTTGGAGAACGCCGCGATCGCATGCGGCACGAAATACTTGGCGGTCGAGACCGCGCCGAGATGCACCGTCCCGCCGGTCCGCCCCGCCAGCAGGTCGAGCGCGCCCTGGCAGTCGGTGATGGCGGCCTCGACCCGCTCAGCCAGCGCCAACACCTCCTTGCCCGCCTCGGTCAGCAGCATGCCGTCGCCGGTCCGCTGCACCAGCGGCAGGCCGGCGAGATCCTGAAGCTGCCGGAGCTGCTGGGTCACGGCCGGCTGGGTCAGCCCGAGATGGCCGGACGCCGCCGTCACGCTGCCCTTCGCCGAAAGCGCCGCGAGCGAGCGCAACTGCCGGATCGTCAGATGCCGGAGCTGGGCCGCCGCATGGCCGGGGCCATTATAAGAAAATTCTTTGACACTCATTATGAATAGAAATTTTCCTTATTAAGCTGCCCCTGTCAATCTCCTGATGCCAGGACTGACCGCGACCTGCCTCCAGAGGGGAGGGAATGGACGCGGCGCCGGCACAGGGGATGGACGCACATGACCGGGCAACTCAGGCTGGACGATCGCCTTCAACGGTATTCCGAGACCGCGCCGCACGCGCTGGCCGTGGCCGCCGCGGTCGATGCCATCGCAGCGGCGGCGATCGAGATCGCCGACCTCATCGCGACAGGCGATCTCGCTGATGCCTCCGGCCTGACCACTGGCCGCAACAGTGACGGCGACGTGCAACGCGATCTCGACGTCCAGGCCGATGCGATCCTGCGCCGCTGCCTCGGCAAGCTGCCGATCGCGGCACTGGCGTCGGAAGAGATGCGCGAGGCCCAGATCTGCGACCGCGCGGGCCGCGTCTGCATCGCGATTGATCCGCTCGACGGCTCCTCCAACATCGACATCAACATGACCGTCGGCACGATCTTCTCGATCCTGCCCGCGCCCGATGACCTC
This sequence comes from uncultured Bradyrhizobium sp., assembly GCF_936943645.1. GTDB lineage: Bacteria > Pseudomonadota > Alphaproteobacteria > Rhizobiales > Xanthobacteraceae > Bradyrhizobium. The sequence goes on from NZ_CAKZJO010000093.1 coordinate 8,011, forward strand.
TCGCTCGCCTTCCATCAGCGCGGCTCCGCGCAGCTTGCGGCGGGCTTCGTCACCTACGGCCCGCAGACCTCGCTGGTGCTGACGCTCGGCGAGGGCGTCGACATCTTCACGCTCGATCGCAAGGCGGGCTGCTTCCGCCTCGCGCGCAGCGGCGTGCAGATCGCCGAGGCCTGCGAGGAGTTCGCGATCAATGCGTCGAACCGCCGGCACTGGGATCCGCCGGTGCGCGCCTTCATCGACGAGTGCCTCGCCGGTGTCGAAGGACCCGCCAACCACGATTTCAACATGCGCTGGGTCGGCTCGCTGGTCGCCGAGACCTATCGCATCCTCACCCGCGGCGGCGTGTTCCTGTACCCCTCGGACGCGCGCCCCGGTTACGGCGACGGCCGCCTGCGCCTGACTTACGAGGCGCATCCGATGGCGATGATCATCGAGCAGGCCGGCGGCTCCGCCACGACGGGACGCGAGCGCATCCTCGATCTCTCGGCGCAGAACCTGCACCAGCGCGTGCCGCTGATCATGGGCTCGAGCAACGAGGTGCGGCGCGTCGAGGAATTGCACTGCGATCCGCTGCTGGTTGCCAGCGTCTCGGCGCCGCTGTTCGCGCGGCGCGGATTCTTCCGGCTCTGAACGAGGTCGCGCATGTCCAGGAAGCATCCGATCATCTCGATCACCGGCTCCTCCGGCGCCGGCACCACCTCGGTCAAGAAGACCTTCGAGCAGATATTTTTCCGCGAGAAGGTCAACGCCGTCTACATCGAGGGCGACGCCTTCCACCGCTATGACCGCGCGGAAATGCGCACGCAGATGGCCAAGGAGGCCGAGCGCGGCAACAAGCATTTCAGCCATTTCAGCCCCGAGACCAACCTGTTCGAGGAGCTGGAACGCGCCTTCCGTGACTATGGCGAGACCGGCACGGCGGTGACGCGGCACTATGTCCACGACGCCGAGGAATCGGCGCTGCATGGCGCTGCGCCGGGCACCTTCACCGACTGGAAGCAGCTGCCGGAGAACTCCGACCTGTTGTTCTACGAGGGCCTGCACGGCGCCGTGGTCACCGACAAGGTCAACGTCGCGCGCTATGCCGACCTCAAGATCGGCGTCGTGCCCGTCATCAATCTCGAATGGATCCAGAAGCTACACCGCGACCGCAGCGCGCGCGGCTATTCGACCGAGGCCGTCACCGACACCATCCTGCGGCGGATGCCCGATTACATCCACTACATCTGTCCGCAATTCACCGAGACCGACATCAACTTCCAGCGGGTGCCGACAGTGGACACCTCCAATCCGTTCGTCGCCCGCTGGATCCCGACGCCGGACGAATCGATGGTCGTGATCCGCTTCAAGAATCCGCGCGGCATCGACTTCCCCTATCTGCTCTCGATGCTGCCGCAGAGCTGGATGTCGCGCGCCAATTCGATCGTCTGCCCCGGCGCGAAGCTCGATCTCGCGATGCAGCTGATCCTGACGCCGCTGATCATGCAGCTCATCGAGCGCAAGCGGAGCCTGAAGTGACTGACACCAACGACAACAACGGGAGGGCCCGATGAACATCTCGGTTCATGCCGAAGCCGACCTCAATGCGGTCGCGCACAATGATCTCGCCAACGCCGTCCGCTTCCTCGCGGTCGATGCCATCGAAACCTCGCAGTCGGGTCATCCCGGTCTGCCGATGGGCATGGCCGACGCCGCAACCGTGCTGTTCTCGCGCTTCCTGAAATTCGACTCGGCGCATCCCAATTGGCCGGACCGCGATCGCTTCGTGCTGTCGGCTGGCCACGGCTCGATGCTCCTCTACGCACTGCTGCATCTGACCGGCGGCGACGTCAGCATCGACGACATCAAGGCCTTCCGGCAATGGGGCTCGAAGACGCCGGGGCATCCCGAATATGGCCACACGCCTGGCGTCGAGACCACGACGGGACCGCTCGGGCAGGGCATCGCGACGGCGGTCGGCATGGCGCTTGCCGAGCGCATGGCCAATGCGCGGCACGGCGACGGGCTCGTCGATCACTTCACCTATGTCATTGCCGGCGACGGCTGCCTGATGGAGGGCCTCAGCCAGGAAGCGATCTCGCTCGCCGGCCATCTCGGGCTCGGCCGCCTGATCGTGCTGTTCGACGACAACGGCATCTCCATCGACGGTCCGACCTCGCTGGCGACATCCGACGACCAGCTCGCGCGTTTCGCGGCCTCCGGCTGGTCGGTGCGCCGCGTCGACGGGCACGATCCCGAAGCCGTGGCACAGGCGATTGTGGAGGAGCGGGAGACCGCAAAGCCGTCGCTGATCGCCTGCCGCACCATCATCGGTTACGGCGCGCCCGACAGGCAGGGCACCGAGAAGGCGCATGGCGCGCCGCTCGGCACCGAGCAGACCGCGCTGGCGCGCCGGGCTCTCGGCTGGGACTATCAGCCCTTCGTGGTGCCGATGCCGGTGCTCAAGGCGTGGCGGATGATCGGGCAGCGCGGGCAGGTCGATCGGCTCGCCTGGCTCGATCGCTATGAGCGCGCGACGCCAGAGCAGCGCGAGCTGTTCGTCGAAGGCAAGGCCGTCGCCCTTCCGGCCGCCTATGCGCTGGCCGCCGCGAAACTGCGCGAGCGTTTTGCCAGCGAGCGGCCGAAGCTTGCGACGCGGCAGGCCTCGCAACAGGTGCTCGATGGCATCGCTGGAACCATCCCCGGCCTGGTCGGCGGCTCCGCAGACCTGACGCATTCGAATCTCACGCATGCCAAGGCGCAGGCTCCCCTCAAGCGCGGGGCGTTCGCCGGCGACTACATTCACTACGGCATTCGCGAGCACGGCATGGCCGCCGCGATGAACGGCCTCGCATTGCACGGCGGCTTCATCCCCTATGGCGGTACGTTCCTCGCGTTCTCCGACTACAGCCGTCCCGCGATCCGCCTTGCGGCCCTGATGCGGCTGCGCGCCATCCACGTGATGACGCACGACTCCATCGGTCTCGGCGAGGATGGTCCGACGCACCAGCCTGTCGAGCATCTCGCGGCGCTGCGTGTCATTCCGAACCTTCTGGTGTTCCGTCCGGCCGACGCGGTGGAGACGCTCGAGGCCTGGGACTGCGCGCTCAGCTCCGAGAACCGCCCCTCAGTGCTGTGCCTGTCCCGGCAGGCACTGCCAACCTTCCGCAGCGATGCGCGCGGCAGGAACCGGGTCGCGCGCGGTGCCTATCTCGTCGTCTCCCCGGATGGCGGACGCGACGTGACGCTGATCGCAACCGGCTCGGAAGTCTCGATCGCGCTGGACGCGGCTCGCTTGCTCGCAACGGAGCACATCCGTGCGGCCGTGGTGTCCGCGCCCTGCTTCGCCCTGTTCGAGGAGCAGCCGGACGATTATCGCGCCGCTGTGCTCGGCACCGCGCCGCGTGTCGGCGTCGAGGCGGCCGTTGCCGGTGATTGGCATCGCTGGATCGGCCCTGATGGCGAGTTCGTCGGCATGCGCGGCTTCGGCGCCTCGGCGCCGGCCCCGGTGCTGTACCGCGAATTCGGCATCACGCCACAAAGCATCGCGGAGGCGGCCCGCCGGGCGATCGCCCGCAAGAGCCAATAAGGAGGACGACCCTTGGCACGCATTACCCTTCGACAATTGCTCGACCACGCTGCATCTCATGGCTACGCGGTGCCGGCATTCAACATCAACAACATGGAGCAGGGCATCGCGATCATGCAGGCGGCCGCCGAGGTCGACGCGCCCGTCATCATGCAGGCCTCGCGCGGCGCGCGCAGCTATGCCGGCGATCTCATGCTCTCGCACATGATCGACGCGCTGGAGCGGACCTATCCCGACATCCCGCTCTGCATGCACCAGGACCACGGCAATGACGAGGCGACCTGCGCCTCCGCCATCGCCCATGGCTTCACCTCGGTGATGATGGACGGCTCGCTCAAGGCCGACGCCAAGACGGCGGCCGATTACGACTACAACGTCGCGATCACCCGCCGCGTCGTCGATCTTGCGCACTGGGTCGGTGCGTCCGTCGAAGGCGAGCTCGGCGTTCTGGGTTCGCTCGAACATGGCGGCGGCGAGCAGGAGGATGGCCATGGTGTCGAGGGCCAAGTCAGCCACGACCAGCTCCTGACCGATCCCGATCAGGCCGTCGATTTCGTCCGCGCCACCAAGGTCGATGCGCTCGCGATCGCGATGGGCACCTCGCACGGCGCCTACAAGTTCAGCCGCAAGCCCGATGGCGACATCCTGGCGATGCGGGTGGTCGAGGAGATCCATCGTCGCCTGCCGAACACGCATCTGGTGATGCATGGCTCCTCCTCGGTGCCGCAGCCGTTGCAGGACATGTTCAATCAGTTCGGTGGCGAGATGCCGCAGACCTGGGGCGTGCCGGTCGAGGAGATCGTGCGGGGCATCAAGAGCGGCGTGCGCAAGGTCAATATCGACACCGATTGCCGCCTGGCGATGACTGCGGTGTTCCGGAAAGTCGCCGCGCAGACACGCTCCGAGTTCGATCCGCGCAAATTCCTCAAGCCCGCGATGGACGCGATGCGCGAGCTTTGCCGCGAGCGCTTCGAGCAGTTCGGCACCGCAGGCCACGCCAGCAAGATCAAGGTCGTTCCCTTGAGCGAGATGGCGCGGCGCTACCGCGCCGGCGAGCTCGATCCGCGCATCGATGCCCGCGAGCCGGTGGCAGCCTGATCAATCAGAAAGAGAAGAGACAGGAGAGAGACATGAATGCACATGCAGGCACCGTCCGCGGCAAAGAACGCTATCGCTCCGGCGTGATGGAATACAAGCGCATGGGCTATTGGGAGCCCGACTATACGCCAAAGGACACCGACGTCATCGCGCTGTTCCGGGTGACCCCGCAGGAGGGGGTCGATCCGATCGAGGCCTCTGCGGCAGTGGCTGGTGAGTCCTCGACCGCGACCTGGACCGTGGTGTGGACCGACCGCCTGACGGCGGCGGAGAAGTACCGCGCGAAATGCTACCGGGTCGATCCGGTGCCGGGCTCGCCGGGTTCGTACTTCGCCTACATCGCCTACGACCTCGACCTGTTCGAGCCGGGCTCGATCGCGAACCTCTCGGCCTCGATCATCGGCAATGTGTTCGGCTTCAAGCCGCTCAAGGCGCTGCGGCTGGAGGACATGCGCTTCCCGGTCGCCTATGTGAAGACGTTCCAGGGGCCTGCGACCGGCATCGTGGTCGAGCGCGAGCGCCTCGACAAGTTCGGCCGGCCGCTGCTCGGCGCAACGGTGAAGCCGAAGCTCGGGCTGTCGGGCCGCAACTACGGCCGCGTGGTCTACGAGGCGCTGAAGGGCGGGCTCGACTTCACCAAGGACGACGAGAACATCAACTCGCAGCCCTTCATGCATTGGCGTGATCGTTTTCTGTACTGCATGGAGGCCGTGAACCGGGCCCAGGCGGCGTCGGGCGAGGTCAAGGGCACCTACCTGAATGTCACCGCGGGAACGATGGAGGACATGTACGAGCGCGCCGAGTTTGCCAAGGAGCTCGGCTCGTGCATCGTCATGATCGACCTCGTGATCGGCTACACCGCGATCCAGTCCATGGCCAAATGGGCGCGGCGCAACGACATGATCCTGCATCTGCATCGCGCCGGTCACTCGACCTATACGCGGCAGAAGAGCCACGGCGTCTCGTTCCGCGTCATCGCGAAGTGGATGCGGCTCGCCGGCGTCGACCACATCCATGCCGGCACGGTGGTCGGCAAGCTCGAAGGCGATCCCAACACCACGCGTGGCTACTACGACGTCTGCCGTGAGGACTTCAACCCGACCAAGCTCGAGCACGGCCTGTTCTTCGACCAGAACTGGGCGAGCCTGAACAAGATGATGCCGGTTGCGTCCGGCGGCATCCATGCCGGCCAGATGCACCAGTTGCTCGACTTGCTCGGCGAAGACGTCGTGCTGCAATTCGGCGGCGGCACCATCGGCCATCCCATGGGGATTGCGGCCGGTGCGATCGCCAACCGCGTGGCGCTGGAAGCGATGATCCTCGCCCGCAACGAGGGCCGCGACTACGTCCACGAAGGTCCGGAGATCCTGGCGAGGGCAGCGGAGACCTGCACGCCGCTGAAGGCGGCGCTCGAGGTCTGGAAGGACGTGACGTTCAACTATCAATCCACCGACACGCCGGACTTCGTGCCGACGGCGCTCGAAACCGTCTGAGGAGTTTTGACAATGAAACTGACCCAGGGCTGCTTCTCGTTCCTGCCGGATCTGACCGACGACCAGATCACCAAGCAGGTGCAATATTGCCTCACCAACGGTTGGGCGGTGAACATCGAGTTCACCGACGATCCCCATCCCCGCAACACCTATTGGGAGATGTGGGGCCTGCCGATGTTCGACCTCCAGGACGCCGCCGGCGTGATGATGGAGCTCGCGGAGTGTCGCAGGGTGTATGGCGACCGCTACATCCGCATCAGCGGCTTCGATTCCAGCCACGGCTGGGAATCGGTGCGGATCTCCTTCCTGGTCAACCGGCCGCCTGATGAGGCCGAGTTCGAGCTGGTGCGGCAGGAGGTCGGTGGCCGGGCGATCCGCTACACCACCGTGCGCAAGCACGCCGCGCACGCGTCAACTTAAGTCATCCGTTTCCGCACGGAGCTCTCCCTGCTCCGGATCCTTGGCGGACCAACTGCTTCGCCGCCTCCCTCGCGGCGAAGCCCTTTTTTCCGAGGTCCCGATGCTCGATGTGCCCCACGCCACCACGACTGAGCCCAACGAGACCCAATTCGACCTCCGCAAGGAGGCTGAAGCGGCCGGGATCACCGACACGCTGCAGCAGCTCGAGCAGGAGCTGGTCGGGTTGAGGCCGGTGAAGAGCCGCGTGCGCCAGATCGCCTCGCTGCTGCTGATCGAACGTATCCGGCAGCGCGCGGGCCTCGCTTCCGCACCGCCGACGCTGCACATGTCGTTCACCGGCAATCCCGGTACCGGAAAGACCACGGTCGCACTGCGCATGGCCAAGATCCTGCACGGCCTCGGCTTCGTGCGGCGCGGGCAGGTGACCTCGGTGACGCGCGACGATCTCGTCGGTCAGTATATCGGTCACACCGCGCCGAAGACGAAAGAGATCCTGAAGAAGGCGATGGGCGGCGTGCTGTTCATCGACGAGGCCTATTACCTGCATCGGCCCGACAACGAGCGGGACTACGGCCAGGAGGCGATCGAGATCCTGCTTCAGGTGATGGAGAACCAGCGCGAGGATCTCGTCGTGATCCTCGCCGGCTATGGCGAGCGCATGACGAGCTTCTTCGCCTCCAATCCCGGCTTCCGCTCGCGCATCGCCCACCACATCGAATTCCCGGACTATGCGGAAGAGGAGCTGCTCGTCATCGCCGAGCTGATGCTGAAGGAACGGGGCTATCGCTTCTCGACGTCGGCGCGCGAGGCCTTCGAGAAATACATCGCGCTGCGCCGGACCCAGCCGTTCTTCTCCAATGCACGTTCGATCCGCAACGCGGTCGACCGCATCCGCTTGCGGCAGGCAGATCGCCTGGTGTCCGATCTCGACCGCATGCTCGATGTCGCCGATCTCGAAACCATCGATCCCATGGACGTGCTGGCGAGCCGCGTCTTCAGCGGCGGCACTGAAGCGCGGAGTGCAAAGCCATGACACGAGAGATCGTCATCGCTCCCTCGATCCTGGCCGCGGATTTCGCGCGCCTCGGCGAGCAGATCGCGGCAATCGACGCGGCCGGCGCCGACTGGATCCATTGTGACGTCATGGATGGACATTTCGTGCCGAACATCAGCTTCGGCGCAGATGTCATCAAGGCAATCCGGCCGACGACGAAGAAGATCTTCGACGTGCATCTCATGATCGCGCCTGTCGATCGCTATCTCGAAGCGTTCGCGAAGGCGGGGGCCGATTTCATCACCGTTCACGCCGAAGCCGGCGCTCATCTCGACCGTTCGCTCCAGGCCATCCGTGCGCTCGGCAAGAGGGCCGGTGTCAGCCTGTGTCCCGCCACTCCCGAGAGCGCGATCGAGTATATCCTCGATCGCATCGATCTCGTGCTGGTGATGACGGTCAATCCAGGATTTGGCGGTCAGTCGTTCCTCGAATCCCAGCTTCCGAAGATCGAACGTATCAAAGCCATGATCGGCGACCGGCCGATCAGGCTCGAGGTCGACGGCGGCATCACGCGCGACAATGCCGCGGCGGTGGCAGCGGCCGGCGCCGATACGCTGGTGGCGGGTTCCGCGGTATTCCGCGGCAAGAGCGCTGCCGACTATGCCGCAAACATCGAAGCCATTCGCATCGCTGCCGCGACGGGACGGGGTCCGACTCTGCGAGAGGATGCTGTGCAGCCGATGCGCCTTAGCGAAAGCGCGCGCACCCGGTAGACTACGGATGACTTCGCCAAGCGCGCGCTGAGGTATCGAGTGCCTCGGCGATAAGTTTTCCCGGGATCCTACGGGGAATTTGACACGAGTCGGCGATCCCCTTCATGCCGGGGTAACCAACGGTGTCGAAGTAAGCGCCCGATTAACGGCGACGCAATGCGCCGCTCCACAATCTGTGGTTCAAGAGCTGCAGAGGGCGTGGGATGCACATTCGATATCTTCACTGGAATGCTGCCCATGGCTGGCGCGGAGCGGAGGCGCTGCGCGAGCCACCCCAACTCGTGCTCTATTTCGGCAGCCGTGAGCAACTCGCGGACGGCGATCGCTATCGCGAGCTTCGCGGACTTCATCCCGACAGCCATGTCGTCGGCTGCAGCACCGGTGGGCAGATCCATGGCGACGACATCTGCGATGACGAGATCGTCGCGGTCGCCGTGCGCTTCGCCCATACGCAGGTACGGCTGGTGCAGGAGGTCGTCGAGAGCCGCGATGCGTCGCGCGCCTGCGGCGCGCGTCTTGCCCGCCAGGCGCTGTCATCGGATCTGGCCGGCCTGTTCGTCCTGTCGGACGGACTGGCGGTGAACGGCGGCGAACTGCTTGCCGGAATCACCGAGGTTCTCGGACCGGATCTGCCCGTCACCGGCGGACTCGCCGGCGACGGTTCTCAATTTGCACAAACGATCGTCGGCGCCGACGCGGAGCCGTCGCCGAACCGCGTCGCAGCGATCGCATTCTACGGTGCCTCGTTCCGCTTCGCGCATGGCTGCGCCGGCGGCTGGGACGTGTTCGGGCCGCGCCGCAAGGTGACGAAGGCGCAAGGATCCGTGGTCGTGGAGCTCGACGGTGAGCCGCCGCTGGATCTCTATACCCGCTATCTCGGCGAGGAGGAGGCCGCGGCCATGCCGGGTTCGGGCCTCGCGTTCCCCTTGCGCATCCACGACGAGGCCGAGCCTAGCCGGCAGATCGTGCGCTCGGTGTTCGCGGTGGACCGCAACGCCCGCACGTTGACGTTCGCGGCGGACATTCCGGAAGGATGCACCGCGCAGTTGATGCGCGCCAATTTCGACAGTCTCGCCGCAGGTGCCGGCGAGGCCGGCCGGCAGGCGCGCAGCGCACTCGCGGACGAGATTGCCGGGGACAAGCTTGCGATCCTGGTGAGCTGCACCGGCCGCCGCAGGGTGATGGGGCAGCGCACCCAGGACGAGCTGGACGCCGTTGCCGCCGAACTCGGCGATGATGTCGTCCGGATCGGATTCTACTCCTACGGCGAGATCGCCCCGCCGGCCGCATCCGGCCGCTGCGAACTGCATAACCAGACCATGACCGTCACGGTCATCGCGGAGGCGGCGGCGTGACCATGCATCGGCTACTCGCCAGGCAAATCCGCCAGTCGACGGACGAATCCGGCAAGGTCGACCTGACCAAGCTCGGCGAGCTCGTCAGCGCGGCCTATGAGGAGAGCGATTGCGATCGCCGCCGCACCGACCGTGCGATCAAGCTGATGATCGAGGAACTCGAACAGACGCATAAGCGCGCCGAACAGGATCTGGGGCGGGCGCGCGAATTCCTCGACAGCATCATCGAGAATATTCCGATCGCGGTGTTCGCCAAGGATGCGAAGGACTCCCGCTACATCCTGCTCAATCGCGCCGGCGAAGAATATTACGGAATGCCGCGCGAGGAGATGCTGGGCAAGACTCCGGAACAGATCTTTCCGGACAAGATCGCCCGCGTCGTCAACGAGCAGGATCGCCGTGTCGTCGACAGCGGCACGCCGATGTTCCTCGAGGGGCATCTGCTCGAAGTCGGCGTCAAGGGCCGCGATCGTCTGGTCAATTCGCGCAAGCTGCTGATCAGGGACGGCGGCGGCGCGCCGCAATATCTGGTCGGCGTGATCGAGGACGTCACCGAGAGGATCAGGAATGAGGCGCGGATCAGCCATCTTGCGCATCATGATGCGTTGACCGACCTGCCGAACCGCAGCGCCTTCAACGCCGCGCTCGGCGAGCGGTTGGAGCAGGCGCAGGAGGCGGCGACCAGTTTTGCCGTGCTCAGCCTCGATCTCGACCGCTTCAAGGAGGTCAACGACGTGTTCGGTCACCCCGTCGGCGACATGCTGATGCGGGCGGCGGCGGACCGGCTCGCCGCGGAAGCCGACGGTGCCTTCGTGGCCCGTATCGGCGGCGACGAGTTCATGATCCTGATGCCGGACGACATCAGCCGCGAGGACGTTCTCGGCCTCGCCGAACGGCTGGTCGAGACCATCGGCACGGAACTCGAGGTCGACGATTATCTGCCCCATGTCGGCCTCAGCGTCGGCATCGCGTTCTATCCGGATGACGGCGTGAACGCCGCCACGCTGCTCGCCAACGCCGATTCGGCGCTCTATCGTGCCAAGCGCGAGGGCAGGGGGCGGGTCCGCTTTTTCGAATCCGAGATGGATCAGGAGCTGCGCGACCGCAGGCTGTTGCAGCACGATCTGCGGCAGGCGCTGGAGCTGAACCAGTTCCTGGTCTACTTCCAGCCGCAGGCCCGGGTGGATGGCGAGGTCATCGGCTTCGAGGCGCTGCTGCGCTGGAATCATCCGACGCGGGGCTTCGTGCCGCCGGATCAGTTCATTCCGCTGGCCGAGGAGAACGGGCTGATCGTCGAGATCGGCGAATGGGTCTTGCGCGAAGCGTGCCGCGAGGCGGCCTCCTGGTCGCGGCCGTTGCAGGTCGCCGTCAATTTGTCGCCGGTCCAGTTCCAGGCCGGCGATCTCGAACGTTCGATCCACCAGATCCTGCTGGAGACGGGGCTGACGCCGACGCGGCTCGAGGTCGAGATCACCGAGGGCGTTCTGATCGGCGACTTCAACCGGGCACTCAATCTGCTGCGCCGGCTGAAGGCGCTCGGCGTCCGCATCGCGATGGACGATTTCGGCACCGGCTATTCCTCGCTGTCCTATCTCCAGTCGTTCCCGTTCGACAAGATCAAGATCGATCGGGGTTTCATCTCCAATCTCGAGGCGACGCCGCAATCGGCCGAGATCGTCCGTGCGGTTCTGAGCCTCGCGCACGCCCTGCATATCCCGGTCATTGCCGAAGGGGTGGAGACGGAAGCGCAACGCGCTTTCCTGGCGCGCGAGGCCTGCGAGGAGATACAGGGCTATCTGGTCGGCCGGCCCGACCTGATCGAACGCTATCTCGACCTGGTCGGGGTGACCGTGGAGCGCCGGCTCTACGCCTAGCCGCTCGGTCGGTGGGGCGTTCCGGACGTCAGTCGGCGCCCGTTTGGAACCTTGGGCCGGAGATATATTTCCTAACAACAAGGCGAGGCCAGGGGCGCGGGTGAGCGCAGCAAATCTTTTGCACAATCGCCATCGGCCTGACGTAAATTGGAGTAATAAGCTTCGCGAGTGCGAGGGAGGGTCTCATGGAGAACGTACGTCGCTACCGGGCGCTGGCGTCCCTCTGTCGTCAGCAGGCGGCCTACCGGCCGCTCCAGAACTGGCAACTGCTCGGCCAGGCCGAGCATTTCGAATATCTTGCCGAGGTCGCGCTCAAGGCGCATTTCGACGCGTGCAACGTGAAGCACGACGAGGCCGCCGAGCCGCCCGCGACCTGGGAGACCCCGGTCGCGGCGTAACGGTTCCCGGTCGTCTCAATGCGACATCAGCGTCGGCACCGTCATGGCTTCCAGCATGGCGCGGGTGACGCCGCCGAGAACGCGCTCCTGCAAGCGCGAATGGCCGTAGCCGCCCATCACCAGCAGATCGAGGGCCTCATCGGCCGCCAGCGACAGGATGGTCGGCTGGATGTCGGCGCGCGTCGCCGACAGGCTGATCGTGCGGGTCGAGATTCCGCGCCGCCCGAGATGCCTTGCGAGATGGTTCGCTGAAGCCTCGTCCGAAACCGCCTTGGCTTCGTTGACGGTGATGATCACGACCTCATCGGCGCGCGCCAGGAATGGAGCGGCGTCGTGCACGGCGCGGGCCGCGACACGGCTGCCGTCCCAGCAGATGCCGATCCGTCCCGGATTGAACGCGCCGTGGAAGGTATAGGGCAGGAACAGCACCGGGCCACCTGCCTGGAACAGGATCTCGCCCGGCACGTCGTTGTCGAACGAGCCGTGCGCCGGCTCGGGCTGAAGCACGACGCTGAGGTCGTGCAGTCGTGCCATCTCGCCGAGCGAGCCGGCTGCATCCGCCGGGATCGCGCCGAGCGGGCGGCAGGCGTAGGCGATGCCGGCGTTCGCCGCTTCGATCTCGAACACGGAAAGCGCGGCTTCGGCCCGCTCCACGGCGCGCTCGCGTTCGAGCTCGAACACGGCGGCGACCGCAGCGCCGCCCTCCATCACGTAGGCTGCACTGGTCGCGACATAGCCGACCGCAACGGCGTCGAGATGGGCGTTGAACTGTGCCGCGAGCGAAACCGAGCCATCGATTGCCGGACGCATGGGGCGTTCGGTTGGGATGTGGACGAGAATGTCTTTGTACATGGGGCGCCTCCGATGAAAATCCGGGGGCAGTTTTCCACTGCCGGAGGGACCCGCGTTGAGCTGCATCAAATGCGAGGGCCGACCTCGCCGCCGGCGGTCCTGCCAAGGTTCTTTGCCAAGATTTAATCGGATGGACGGGACATCGTAAGGTGACGATGTCCATGTTGGAGGCAAGGCGACACCTTCCAACATGGACATTTCGACATGAACGATCGCGCCAATTCCGACACCCCGACGTCCCGCAAGATCTTGAGGCCGCGCCGGCTCGCGCTGCTCGGCACCGTGGCCGCGCTCGGCGTGGCCGTGCTGGCGGCCTCTCCCGGCTCTTCGAAGTTCGCTCCGGGTTCCTTCATCGCACCGGCCCAGGCCGCGGAATCCGCCGCGACCCCGCCGGGCTTTGGTGACCTCGTCAGCAAGGTCAAGCCCGCCGTCATCTCGGTGCGCGTCAGGATCGACCAGGACAACGACCAGAGCGCCATGCTGCAACAGAACCGGATGGACCAGGACGAGCAGACGCCGTTCGACCAGTTCTCGCGGCAGTTCGGCTTCCGCTTTCCGGGCGGTCCGAACGGCATGCCGCGCCAGCGCCATCAGATGATCACGGGCGAAGGCTCCGGCTTCTTCATCTCGGCCGACGGCTATGCCGTAACCAACAACCACGTCGTCGACCACGCCGCGTCGGTGCAGGTGACGATGGATGACGGCAAGACCTACACCGCGAAGGTTGTCGGCACCGATCCGAAGACCGATCTCGCGCTGATCAAGGTCGACGGCAAGACGGACTTCCCGTTCGTCAAGTTCTCCGATCAGAAGCCGCGCATCGGCGACTGGGTAGTCGCGGTCGGCAACCCCTTCGGTCTCGGCGGCACCGTGACGGCCGGCATCGTCTCGGCCAGCGGCCGCGACATCGGCAACGGTCCGTATGACGATTTCATCCAGATCGACGCGCCCATCAACAAGGGCAATTCCGGCGGTCCGGCCTTCGACATGAGCGGCAACGTGATAGGCGTGAACACGGCGATCTTCTCGCCCTCCGGCGGCTCGGTCGGCATCGGCTTCGACATTCCGGCTTCGACCGCAAAGCTTGTCGTGGCGCAGCTGAAGGACAAGGGCGCGGTGACCCGCGGCTGGCTCGGCGTGCGGGTGCAGCCGGTGACGTCGGACATCGCCGACAGCCTCGGCCTGAAGGAGGCGCGCGGTGCCATCGTCGACAATCCGCAGGACGGGAGCCCGGCGGCGAAAGCAGGCATCGTGGCCGGTGACGTCATCACCGCCGTCAACGGCACTCCGGTCAAGGACTCCCGCGATCTCGCGCGCACCATCGCTACGCTCGCCCCCGGCAGCTCGGTCAAGCTCGACGTCTTCCGCAACGGCGGGACCAAGACGCTGACGCTCGCACTCGGCGAGTTGCCGAATGAGCGGCAGGCCAAGGCAAACGGCGGCGCCGACGAGGGCAGGGAGCAGCCGGGCGCCGGCACACCGCGCCTCGGGCTCGGCCTGGCGCCGGCCGGTGAAGTCCAGGGCGCCGGTCAGAAGGGCGTCGTGGTCACCGAAGTCGATCCGCAAGGGCCGGCGGCGCAGCACGGCATCCAGACCGGCGATGTCATCCTCAATGTCGGCGGCAAGGCCGTCGCCAATGTCGGCGATGTCCGTTCGGAGCTGGCGCAGGCCAAATCGTCCGGCAAGCGCAGCGTGCTGTTGCAGGTCAGAAGCGCTGAGGCGACGCGGTTCGTCGCGGTGCCGCTCGCATAAGGCGAACGACCATTCCCACCCATCCAAAAGGGCGGCCCTCGGGTCGCCCTTTCCTTTCGCCTTCAGGACTTGCGCGGGGGGGGGCGATAACATTCTCGTTAACGGCAGCGATGGTGACCCGGTTCATACGAAAAAGCCGTGTTCGCCCCTCACATTCCGCATCGTGCAACTCTGCTGCGGCAACGACGCCGCGAAGGACTGGGTTGCAAGCGTGGAACTTCGAACCAGCGGCCGCTTCGTGGAACTGGCCGGTGGTTCGGATTTGATCGGTGCCGACATGGATCGATTGAAGCTCTCGCTGAGGGGGGCGCTGCTCGCGGCGCCATTCGTGCTCTGGGGCGGCAGCGCGCTTGGCCGTGACGACGGCCGCTACGCGGACTCGCCGCTCAAGCCTTGGTTCGACAGCCTGCGCAGCCATCTCGGGCCATGCTGCTCGGATGCCGATGGCTTTGCCGTCGCCGATCCCGACTGGGATTCGCACAACGGTCATTACCGCGTGCGCCTCGACGGGGAGTGGGTCGAAGTGCCTGATGAAGCCGTCATCACCGAGCCCAACCGCGCCGGCCGCACCATGGTGTGGCCGGTGAAGACCGCGTTCGGGGTTTCGATCCGCTGCTTCATGCCGGGCAGCATGATCTGAGATCAGTCGGCGTCAACGCTTGCCGGTTTTGCGCTTCGACGATTTCCTGGCTGTCTTCCTGGCCGTCCTCTTCTTGGACGCCTTCTTCTTCGTCGCCTTCTTCGCAGTCTTCTTGGGGACCTTCTTGCCCTTCTTGCGCGCCTTCGACAGTCCGATCGCGATCGCCTGTTTGCGACTCTTCACGCGTCCGCCGCGGCCTTTGCGACCGCTCTTCGCCGTGCCCTTCTTGTAACGCCGCATCTCGCTTTCGACATCGCTGCCGGAGCTGCGTGAGTAGCGGCGCTTCTTTGCCTTGCGTGCCATGCATGTTCTCCCTTGGCCGGGGAGAACCATTCGACGCGGGCATCGTTCCGAAAGCGCGCACCCGACATTCCGGGCGCATGCTGCGGCCTAGAAGGAATTCGCCAGCTCGATCTCCGCTTCCAGCACCTGGATGCGCCGTGCAGCCTCGGTGAAGGACAGATCGCGCGCATATTGTGCGGGCTGATAGGCCTCTTCACTCAGCCGTTTCAGCTTCAGCCCCTGCGCCCGGGTCATCTGCTCGGCGAGAAAGACCCTGGCATTGAATTGGCCTTGAACCTGCATTTGACATCTCCATCCCGAAATCCTGGCTTGACTATATGTTCTTATTTTGTTCTAACAAGCCATGGACAACAGAATTAATGAAATTCGGCGTAAAATCAGTACCTTGAGGCTGGAAATGGCCGAGGTCGAGGCGGCCGTGCGTGCTTGCATCAACGGCGATCGCGATTGCACCCGTCAAGCGATGGCGCAGATGGATCTGCGCCGGAAGCTCAATCTGCTCATCGGCGAATGGAAGACGGCCGGTGGCGGCGACGTCCTGCCTGACGTTCGCCATCGCGCCCGCCTTCGTCTTGTGAAGCCCGTCGGCACGTCCGGGCGCGGGATCTCGCGGCGCTGAAGCTTCGAGGGAGATGGCGTCGTGGAGGAAGACCCGGACGCTTACCGGATCCTGAGGTTACGCGCCGAGATTCTCGAACTCGGCTCTGCCATCCGGCAATTGCAGCGCGCGGGTCTCGATGATGCCGCGGCCCAGCTTCTGATCGGACGCAAGCGGGCGCAGCTCGAGCAACTCGTGAAGACGGACTCTGCAAGCCGCGGGCTCAGCCTCGGAACGCGCCGACCGCAATGAGTTGACGCCGGCGCCCATCAATGCCGCGCGAGCCGAACGATCACGCAACAAAAAAGGCCCCTGCGTTGCCGCGGGGCCTTTGATGTCAGGTGGCGTGAGCTCACTTGGTGTTGCTCATGCCCTTGCTGGACTGGTTGGTCATGGTGCCGCCCTGGTCTGAACCGGGGCCCGAGCCGCCCTGGCCGGAGGGATCTGCGCCCTTGGACGATTTGGTGTTGGCGCCCGTGGTCTGCGACGACGACATCGAAGAACCATGTTTCGCCTTGTGCGACTTGGCCTGCGCGGCGAGCGGCGCGGCGGCGAGACCGGCGGCCACCATTGCGGTGAGAACGAGCTTGGTCGTTGTCATGCGGGGAACTCCCTGAGTTAAATTGACGCAGGCAGCCAACCGCGATTTGCCGCGGGAGTTCCGAACAAGGCGCGTGTTCGCGCCTCACACCCTTATCAAGATTGCTTGTCCTCGACGAGGATGAACACCACGCCGGTGAGTGTCGCGCCGATCGCGAATGTCGTGACCAGCGTGAGCGCGAAGACGGCCGCGGCCTGGCTTCCGCCGTGACCGAGCAGGCTGGCGACCGCGGGGTTGCACAGGATCAGTGCGAGACTAAAGGCGAGGCCAAGGGCTGCGCCCATCATGGCGTGCGTCACCAGCTTGATGAGCCCGCCCGCTGAGAGCAGGTCCGTCGACTTTTTCGCGGGCATGGGAACTGCCTCCCGATTTGGCATGCAACGCGGGCGAGATTCCCTGGTTCCAATTGAATGAAGGAATTGTCATCTCCGGCTTCATCGGACGTTCATGCCGGGCTTGCGAGGATGGTCACGTTAAAACGGGAACACTTGCTATGGGTAAGGTTGTCTTTCTTTACCGTTCGCTGGCCTACCGCAACGCGGCCGCCGACATTCTGCGCAAGGCGCGCAAGCTGCCGCGCGGCGCGGAGCGAAGCGCGGCTCGCCGCTACGCCAGGGCACTGCGCGATCTCGCCTGCACGGAGGCTTGGCTCGAAGGCCGGGTCGCACGCGAACCGCGGACGGCGCAACGGATGATGGCGTCCGGCTAAGCTTTTTGCCTTCCGGTCCCGCCGGAAGGCACACCTCGCTTCGCCTCGTGCTGCGCTGTCTCGACGCGACCGTTCGCTCGTAAACGTCTAACCCGACGCGCGCTGCAATTCCGCGGAGCTGGCATCCTCGAATTTGCCGGATGCGTTCGTCGCCGCCGTCTTGCGCACCAACGGCACTTCCAGACGGCACAACAGGCCTTCGGCCCGCCAATCGAACTGCGCCTGTCCGCCAAGCTGGGACTCGACGCTGGCAAGCAGGCTCCGCGTGCCGAAGCCGCGGGACTTCGGGGTCATGACGAGCGGACCTCCGGATTCTTCCCAGTTCAACGTCAGCAATTGATCCTCGACCTGCCAGCCGATCGCGAGCCGTCCCGACCGGGTCGAGAGCGCGCCGTACTTGGCCGAGTTGGTGAACAGCTCGTGCAGCGCGAGCGCCAAGGTCTGGGCCGTGGCCGGCAGCAGCTGGACCTCGGGCCCCGCCAACATGATCTGGCCGCCGAGCGAGTAGGGTGCAAGCTCCTCGTCGATCAGCCTGGAGAGCTCGGCGCCCTGCCAGCTCGACAGCGACAGGATGGTGTGCACGCGCGCGAGCGCATTGATGCGGCCCTCGACGGCGTTGACATAGGCCTTGACCTCGTCGGCACGGGTGAGGCGCACGATTGACTGCGCCAGCGCCAGGGCATTCTTGGCACGATGGTCGACTTCCCGCGCCAGCAGATTCTGCCGTTCCTCGGCGCGCTTGCGTTCGGTGATGTCCACGGTGACGCCGCTCACGCGCACGACGCGACTGTTATCGTCCACCGTCGCCGCCGCCGTGCCGACGCACCAGCGCACCTCTCCGTCGGGCCGAATGATGCGGAATTCGGTCTCGTAGGCCCGCGTGCCCTTGTTGAACTCGGCAATCGCCTTGCGCAACTGATCGACGTCATCGGGATGCAGCAGCGCCTGAACGTTGGGCGGGTTGACCTCGAAGCTCTCGGGGCTGACGCCAAAGATGCGATACTGCCCCTCGTCCCACATCCAGTCGCCGCTGATCCAGTCCCAGTCCCAGGAGCCCATCTTGCCGGCGGCGATCGCCATGCTGCGCCGTTGCTCGCTCTCGCGCAGCTTCGCGGTGGAGTTTTCCAGTTCCGCCGTGCGCGCGCGGACGCGATCCTCGAGCTCCTGGTTCAGCCGCTCGAGCTCGCGGGTCTTGCGGTAGAGTTCGGAGAACACCTTGATCTTGGCACGCAGCACCTCCGGCACGACCGGAACCGGCACGTAGTCGACCGCGCCCATCTCGTAGCCGCGCAACCGGTCGATGTCGCTGACCTGAATGGCGGAGATGAAGATCATCGCAGTCTTCTGGAAGCGCGGATGCTCGCGGATCATCGCGGCGAGCTCGAAGCCGTCGAGCTCGGGCATGCAGACGTCGACCAGGATCACCGCGATCTCGGTCTTGAGCAGCACCTCCAGCGCCTCGCGCCCCGACGAGGCGATCACGAGGTTCTCGTCGAGATCCTTCAATATCACCTCGTAGGCGAGCAGCTTGGCCGGCTGGTCGTCGACGAGGAGGATGTTGACCTTTTCGTGGTCCATTCGCGGATCCAAACTCAGCGGTGCAGCCACATGCGGATCGCAAGCAGCAATTGATCGGTGTTGACGGGTTTGGCGAGATAGTCGGACGCGCCGGCCTCCAGGCACTTTTCGCGGTCGCCCTTCATCGCCTTGGCGGTCAGTGCGATGATCGGCAGGCGGGCGAAGGCCGGATTTTCGCGAATGACGCCGATGGTCTGATAGCCATCCATCTGCGGCATCATGATGTCCATCAGCACGATGGCGATCTCCGGGTTGGATTCGACCAGGGTCACGGCCTCGCTGCCGGTCGTCGCCGTCAGCACCTTCATGCCGCGCCGTTCCAGCACGCTCGACAGCGCGAAAATGTTGCGGGCGTCGTCGTCGACGAGCAGCGCGGTCTTGCCGATCAGATCCTCGTCGGAACTGTTCAGCTTCTCCAGCATGCGCTGCTTCTCGAGCGGAAGTTCCGTGATGACGCGGTGCAGGAACAGCGCGGTCTCGTCGAGCAGCCGTTCCGGCGATTCCACACCCTTCACGACGATGCTGCGGGCCATGGTGTGGAGTTCCGCGTCCTCCTCCGCCGAAAGCTCGCGGCCGGTGAAGACGACGACCGGAACGTTCGACAGCGCCTCGTCGTTGCGAATCTGGTCCAGCACCTCGAAACCGCTCATGTCGGGCAGGCGGAGGTCGAGCACCACGCAGTCGCAGGGCGCCTCGCGCAGTGTCTCAAGCGCACCGGCGCCGGTGTCGGTCGTGACGATCTCGATGTCGTCGTGATGCAGCAGTTCGCGGATCGAGAGCTGCTCGGCCTCGTTGTCCTCGACGATCAGGAGCCGCTTGCGCCGCGGCCTTGCATATTCCTTGATCTGGGTCAGCGCAGCCGAAACGCCTTCGGTCGTCGTCGGCTTGTTGACGAAGGAGAACGCGCCGCGCGCCAGCGCGTGCTGGCGGTCCTCGTCGAGCGTGATGATCTGCACCGGGATGTGGCGGGTCAGCGGATTGTGCTTGAGCTGGCTCAGCACCGTCCAGCCGAGCATGTCGGGCAGGAATACGTCGAGCGAGACGGCGCGCGGCTGGTATTGCTTGGCGAGCTCCAGCGCCTCGGCGCCGCGGGCGGCAACCAGCACCTTGAAGCCCTTGTCACGGGCGAGATCGACCAGAATGCGTGCATAATGCGGATCGTCCTCGACGATCAGGAGGATGCTGTCGCCTGGGTCGAGGTTGAGCCGGTCGTCGGGAAGCTGCTCGATGACGCGCTGCTGCTCGGGCGCGGCGGGCTGCAGCGCCGGCGGCTGCCCGTGGAGCTGCGGTGCCGGCGCAGCCCGCGGTGCGAGCGTCGGGCCGGAATATTTCAGCGGCAGATAGAGCGTGAAGGACGATCCCTTGCCCGGCGCGCTGCGCAGATGGATCTCGCCGCCGAGCAGGCTCGCCAGCTCGCGGCTGATCGCAAGTCCAAGGCCGGTGCCGCCATATTTGCGGCTGGTGCCGGCGTCCGCCTGCTGGAACGCCTCGAAGATCAGCTTCTGTTTCTCCAGGGGGATGCCGATGCCGGTGTCGGACACTTCGAATGCGATCACGGCAGGCGCGGAGTTCAGCACCGGGTGATCCGTTCCCCAGCCGCCGACTGCGCCCGTGACCTTGAGGCGCACCTCGCCTTCGGCGGTGAACTTGAAGGCGTTGGAGAGCAGGTTCTTCAGGACCTGCTGTAGCCGCTTGGAGTCGGTGACGATGCTGCGTGGCAGGTTCGGATCGATGTCGATCTTGAACGACAGGTCGCGGTTGTCCGCCTCGTGCCGGAACGGCCGCCCCACGGTCTCGAGCAGATTCGCGGTCAGGATCTCCTCGGCGTCGACCGTCACCGTGCCGGACTCGATCTTGGACAGATCCAGAATGTCGCTGATGAGGTTGAGCAGATCCGTGCCGGCGCCGTGGATGGTGCGGGCGAACTCGACCTGCTTGGCGGAGAGGTTGCCGTCCGGATTGTCGGTGAGCTGCTGTCCCAGGATCAGGATCGAGTTCAGCGGCGTGCGCAGCTCGTGGCTCATATTGGCGAGGAATTCGGACTTGTACTTCGAGGTCAGCGCCAGCTCCGTCGCCTTTTCCTCGAGCGCACGGCGGGCCTGCTCGATCTCCTGGTTCTTGCGCTCGACCTCGACGTTGCGCTCGGCGAGCTGCTGCGCCTTCTGCTCGAGCTGGTCGTTGGTCTGCTGCAATTCGCGCTGCTGGGTCTGAAGCTCGCCGGCGAGCTGCTGGGACTGCTTGAGCAGGCCTTCGGTCTGCATCGTCGCTTCGATCGAATTGAGCACGATGCCGATGGAGTCGGTGAGCTGCTCCAGGAACGTCATCTGCGAGGTGGTGAAGGAGACCAGCGAGGCGAGCTCGATCACGGCCTTGACCTGGCCCTCGAACAGCACCGGCAGCACCACGAGGTTCTTCGGTGCGACGCGGAACAGCGCCGAGTTGATCGGCACCACGTCGGATGGAATGTCGGAGATCACGCGCGGCCGCTTGTCGAGCGCGCACTGGCCGATCAGGCCGTCGCCGAACTGCAGCACGCGCTGATAGGGGTAGATGCCGTCGCTGGCGTAGGAGGCCAGCAGCAGAAGCTGCGGATTGTCCTCGCTGTCGATCTGGTAGATCACGCCGGTATGGGCGTTCACCAGCGGCGACAGCTCGGTGAGCAGCAGCCGGCCGACGGTGGTGAGGTCGCGCTGACCCTGGAGCATGTTGGTGAATTTGGCAAGGTTGGTCTTCAGCCAGTCCTGCTCGGTGTTCACGTCCGTCGTCAGACGGAGGTTCGTGATCATCGTGTTGATGTTGTCTTTGAGCTCGGCGAGCTCGCCGCGGGCATCGACCTGGATCGACGGGGTGAGGTCGCCCTTGGTCACGGCGGTCGCGACTTCCGCGATCGCGCGCACCTGCGAGGTGAGGTTGGCCGCGAGCAGGTTGACGTTGCCGGTGAGGTCCTTCCACGTGCCGGCCGCGCCGGGCACGTCGGCCTGACCGCCCAGCCGTCCTTCGACGCCGACCTCGCGCGCCACCGACGACACCTGGTCGGCGAAGGTCGCGAGCGTCTCGGTCATGTTGTTGATGGTGTCGGCGAGCGCCGCGACCTCGCCCTTCGATTTCACCGTGAGGTTCTGCTTGAGGTCGCCGTTGGCGACCGCCGTCACCACCTTGACGATACCGCGAACCTGCTCGGTGAGGTTCGCCGCCATGACGTTGACGGTGTCGGTGAGGTCCTTCCAGGTGCCGGCCACACCGGGCACCTGGGCCTGGCCGCCGAGTTCGCCCTCGGTGCCGACTTCGCGCGCCACGCGCGTCACTTCGCCGGCGAAGGCGTTGAGCTGGTCCACCATGGTGTTGATGGTGTTCTTGAGCTCGAGGATCTCGCCCTTCACGTCGACGGTGATCTTGCGCGACAGGTCGCCGCGCGCCACGGCGGTGGTGACTTCGGCGATGTTGCGGACCTGGGTGGTGAGGTTCGCGGCGAGCAGGTTGACGTTGTCGGTGAGATCCTTCCAGGTGCCACCGACGCCGGGCACGACGGCCTGACCGCCGAGGCGGCCTTCGGTGCCGACCTCGCGCGCCACGCGCGTCACTTCGGCGGCGAAGGAGCGGAGCTGCTCCACCATGGTGTTGAGGGTGTCCTTCAGCAGAAGGATCTCGCCACGCACGTCCACCGTGATCTTCTTGGAGAGGTCGCCGCCGGCGATGGCGGTTGCGACCTCGGCGATGTTGCGGACCTGGGCCGTCAGGTTCGAGGCCATGAAGTTGACGTTGTCGGTGAGGTCCTTCCAGGTGCCGGCAACGCCGGACACTTCGGCCTGGCCGCCGAGCTTGCCTTCGGTGCCGACCTCGCGCGCGACGCGCGTCACTTCGCCGGCGAAGGCGTTGAGCTGGTCCACCATGGTGTTGATGG
>NZ_CAKZJO010000094.1 GCF_936943645.1 uncultured Bradyrhizobium sp.
CACCCCAACCCTCTCCCCGCAAGCGGGGCGAGGGAGCGCAGCGAGCGTGCGGTCAATGCTTAGGACACAAGCTTGCCGCCGTGCCTTCGCATCTGGCGCGACCTGTCATGCCGGAATTTTATAGCTGGGGCGCCATCAGCGAAACCGGCAGCCAATAGGACGCTCAGGCCCATCCGCGTCATTGCGAGCGCAGCGAAGCAATCCAGGAATCTTTCCGCAGCGGCAGTCTGGATTGCTTCGTCGCAAGAGCTCCTCGCAACGACGGAGGAAAGAGCCTGCGACGAAGGATAGGGCCTACCCCGGAATCCTCACCGGCAGCGTCTCGTAGCCCTTGATGAAGCTCGAATAGATCCGCTTGGGCTCGCCGACCACCTCGATGCGGTCGAAGCGCTTCAGCATCTCCTCCCAGACGATGCGCAGTTGCAGCTCCGCGAGCCGCATGCCGACGCAGCGGTGGATGCCGAAGCCGAAGGAGAGATGGGTGCGCGGGCGCGGGCGATCGATGATGAACTCGTTCGGGTTCTCGAACATCTCGTCGTCGCGGTTGCCGGAGACGTACCACATCACGACGCGGTCGCCTTTCTTGATGTGCTTGCCGCCGATCTCGGTGTCCTGCAAGGCCGTGCGGCGCATATGCGCAAGCGGCGTCTGCCAGCGGATCACTTCCGGCACCATGGAATCGATCAGCTCCGGATTGGCGCGCAGCTTGTCGTATTGTTCCGGGTTCTCGTTCAGCGCCAGCACCGAGCCGGTCATGGTGTTGCGCGTGGTGTCGTTGCCGCCGACGATGAGCAGGATGATGTTGCCCATGAGATTGTCGGGGTCCATGTGGCGCGTTGCGTCGTTATGGGCCATCAGCGACAAGAGGTCGTTGCGCGGCGCGGAGTTGACGCGCTCGTTCCACAGCTTGGACATATAGGCGTAGCACTCGTCCATCTCGCGGCGGCGCTCCTCGGCGGAGGCGACGATGCCGCTCTTGGGCAGCGCGGTGGAGACGTCGGACCAGCGCGTCAGCTTGCGCCGCTCCTCCCAGGGGAAATCGAACAGCGTCGCCAGCATCTGCGTCGTCAGCTCGATCGAGACGCGCTCGACGAAGTTGAAGGTCTCGTTGCGCGGCAGGTTGTCGAGCACGGTCTGCGAGCGCTGGCGGATCAGCTTGGCCAGTTCGTCCAGATGTGTCGGCGTGAACATCGGCGACACCGTCTTGCGCTGCGACGAATGCCGGGGCTGGTCCATCGCGATGAAGCTCGGATAGTCGTAGCCGGGCGGCACGTCGCGGATCGAGATGCCGCCGAGCGTGGAGTCCGAGGAGAAGATGCCGTGATTGGTGTCGACATGCATGATGTCGTCGTATTTCACCACCGACCAGTACGGCTCGATCGGCGCGTTGGTGCAGTAATGCACCGGCTCTTCCTTGCGCAGCCGCTCGAACCACGGCCACAGCGTGTCGTCCTGGAACAGCCGGGGCGCGCCGGGGTGGAATTGCGACAGCGGCGTCGCATAGGCCTCCTCGCGCGCCCGGCGCATGCGTTCGGCCTTGTCCACTTTAACCGGCGCTTGGATGTTCATGGCGGTTGCTCCAATTGGTTTCTTCTAACCTCTCCGCTTGCGGGAGAGGTCGGCGCGTAGCGCCGGGTGAGGGTTTTCTCCTCTTGGGGGTCCTTGCTTGTGGAGAGACCCCCACCCCAGCCCTCCCCCGCAAGCGGGAGAGGGGGCGCACCATCCTCGTGGATATACCTCGAACTCACGCCGCAATCTTGACCGGCAGCTCTTCCAGGCCCTTCACGAAGCTCGAATAGACCCGCTTCGGCTCGCCGACCACCTCGATATGGTCGAACCGCCTCAGGATCTCTTCCCAGATAATCTTGAGCTGCAGTTCGGCAAGCCGCAGGCCGACGCAGCGGTGGATGCCGAAGCCGAAGGACAGATGCGTGCGCGGGCGGGCGCGGTCAATGATGAATTCGTAGGGCTTCTCGATCGTCTCCTCGTCGCGATTGCCCGAGACGTACCACATCACGACCTTGTCACCCTTCTTGATCTGCTTGCCGCGGAACTCGAAGTCGGCAAGTGCAGTGCGCCGCATATGCGCCAGGGGTGTCTGCCAGCGGATCACTTCGGGAACGAAGCTGTCGAGCAGCGCGGGGTTTTCGCGCAGCTTGCGATATTGCTCCGGATGCTGGCTCAGCGCCAGCAGCGAGCCCGACATGGTGTTGCGCGTGGTGTCGTTGCCGCCGACGATCAAAAGCACGAGATTGCCGAGGAAGTTCTTGGCGTCCATGTCGCGCGTGGCCGCGCCATGCGCCATCATCGAGAGCAGGTCGCTCTTCGGCGGCTGTTCGATGCGCTCCTTCCACAGCCGGGCGAAATAGCCGGCGCATTCGGTCAACTCGGCCTGCCGCTCGTCCTCGGTGGCGACGAGGCCGTCCGGTCCGGGAATGGTGGTGGCGATGTCAGACCAGCGCGTCAGCTTGCGGCGGTCCTCCCAGGGGAAGTCGAACAGCACCGCCAGCATCTGCGTGGTGAGCTCGATCGAGACGCGGTCGACCCAGTCGAACACTTCTCCGCGAGGCAGATTATCGAGGCACTCGGCAGAGCGCTTGCGGATGTTGAGCGCGAGATTGTCCAGATGCGTCGGCGTGAACATCGGCGCCACGGTCTTGCGCTGCGCGGCATGGCGCGGCGGGTCCATCGAAATGAAGCTTTCGCGGCGCAGATCCGGATCGATGTCGCGGATGGTGATGCCGCCGAGCGAGGAGGCCGAGGAGAACACCGAATGGTTGGTCTCGATCTCCATGATGTCGTTGTAGCGCGTCACCGACCAATACGGGCCGAACATCGAGTCCTTGCAATAGTGCACGGGATCTTCGCGGCGCAGCCGATCGAAGTAGGGCCAGAACGTATCGGTCCTGAACAACTCGGGATCGCCGGGATCGAACTGATCCAGCGGCAGTGAATTGGCGCGTGCGCGCAACGCGTCGAGCTTGGCCGCGTTCTCGATGGTCCCATGCATGACCGCTCTCCCTGGCATCAACCGCGCGTTCTCGTTGAATTCTGCGCTGCGGTATTTGATTTGCAATTACAGCCGGTTGTCTGCGCCGGAGCAAGGGAGAGTTTTGCCACATCCAACCCTTGGGCGCGGCCGGACGCGCCGCCCGGATGGAGCAAAGCGCAATACCTCCATCAACGTGATCCCCCGCACGGTGCTTGTCGTGAAATCGTGCCAAAACCGGCTGGAATCGAGGGAAATCGAACCCCGCCATCTTGGGGGCCGACTAACCTCTGATCTATAGTTTGGCCGGACCAAGACCGCATCCCGAGGTTGCCGCCGTGAACGACATGCAATGGACCCCCATCGGCTCCGAGCCGATTCCGCCGCCGCTGCCGCCCACGCGGGTCGACTTTTCCGGCAATCGCTCCGAATTCCGGAAAATGGTCACCAAGGGTGCCATGCTGGAGCTCGTCACCTTCGGCTTCTATCGGTTCTGGCTCGTCACCGACATCCGTCGTCACCTGTGGGCGAACACCGCGATCGACGGCGACGCCGCCGAATATACCGGCCGCGCCAAGGAGCTCCTGGTCGGCTTCCTGTTCGCGCTCGCGATCCTGGTGCCGATCTACCTCGCCTACTTCCTTGTCGGTATCGAGTTCGAGCGCTGGCAGGGCTTTGCCTCGACGCCGCTGTTCCTCGGCTTCTACGCCTTCGGCCAGTTCGCGATCTTTCGCGCGCGACGTTACCGGTTGACGCGCACGGTCTGGCGCGGCGTCCGCTTCTGGATGGACGGCTCCGGCTGGGCCTATTCGTTCCGCGCCATGGCGTGGGGCCTGCTCGTGCTGCTGACGCTCGGTCTGGCGCTGCCCTGGCGCGAAGCCGCGCTCGAACGCTACAAGATGCAGCACAGCCATTACGGCGATCTGCGTGGCGATTTCGAAGGCGACGGCTGGACCTTCTTCAAGCGCGCCTGGTGGCTGTGGCTGCTCAGCCCGATCGCGCTGCTGATTTTCCCGCTCGCGCCGTTCTTCTATGCCGAATTCAAGGCGCGCGAATGGCGCTGGTGGCTCGACGGCATCCGCATCGGCGGCGTCAGCCTGTCCTCCAACCTGCCTCATGACGCCTTCTATGGCCTGTACTGGAAGGTGATCGGCTGGTGGATGCTGCTCTCGATGGCCTTCTCCGTCTATATGGGTGGCGGCGCCTTGCTGCTGGTCCAGCTCAGCGGCGTTCCGGCCGATCAGGTGTTCGGCGGCGACAATGCCGCCAAGAGCATCCCGATGGTGGTGATGATGGTCGTCGGCTATTTCGCCCTGGCGCTCGCGATCAACATCGTGATGCGCGTCTATCTCCAGCGCGATCTCTGGGCCAAGGTGCTGGAAACCGTCGAGGTGCACAACATCGCAGCCGCGGCGGATGTGCGTGGCAGCGGCGAGCTTGCCAGCGCACTCGGCGAAGGTTTTGCCGATGGGCTCGATGTTGCGGGATTCTGAGCCGTGAGCGACGTATTCGCAGAGGTACCGGCGCAATCCACCAAGCCGACCATCTTCTTCGATGGCACCTCGAGCCGCCGGCGGCAGGTAACGCTGACGTTCGGTGATGCGCTCGAGATCACAGAGGCGAGCGGGGCACCGGTGCGCTGGGCCTATGCCGACATCCGCCGCGCCGACAGTCCGTCCGGGATCCTGCGTCTGGCCTGCACCACGGCTGCGCCCTTGGCGCGGCTCGAGATCCGCGACGCGGTGCTGGCGGCCGACGTGACCGCCCGCTGCATGCGGCTCGACGAACACCGGACCTCGCGCCGCGGTGTCGCCAAGATCGTCGGCTGGTCTGTCGCGGCCACCGTCTCCATCGTCTGCGTCGTCTTGTTCGGCGTGCCGCTCGCCGCCGACCGTCTCGCGCCGCTGGTGCCGAAGCCGATCGAGCGGCGCATCGGGGATGCCTCCGAAGTCCAGGTCAAAGCCATTTTCGGCGGCAAGGCTTGCGAAGACTCCGCCGGCAAGGCTGCGTTCACAAAACTCGTCAACCGGCTGCGCGATGCCGCCGGCCTCGACGACGATTCCATGACGGCCGGCGTGCTGCCGACCGCGGTGCCCAACGCGTTCGCGCTGCCCGGCGGCAAGGTCTATGTGCTGAGGGGCCTGCTCGACAAGGCGCAAAACCCCGACGAGCTCGCCGGCATCCTCGCCCACGAGCTTGGCCATCTCAAGCATTACGACAACATGCGCGGGCTGATCTACAACGGCGGCACGTCGTTCCTGATCGGCCTGTTGTTCGGCGACGTCACCGGCTCATCCGCCGTGATCTTCGCCTCGCGCAGCGTGGTCGAGGCGTCGTATTCGCGCGAGGCCGAGACCGCCGCCGATACGTTCGCGATCGAGGTCATGCACAAGCTCGGCCGCTCGCCGAAACCCGCTTTCGAGCTGATGTACCGCATCACCGGCAAGGAAGGCGGCTCGAAGCTCACGACGATCCTCGCCAGCCACCCGCTCACCGAAGACCGCCTCGCCCGCATGACCAAGGAAGATCGCCCGGCCTCCGGCCCGCCGCTGCTGACGGACAAGGAATGGCAGTCGCTGAAGCTGATCTGCGGCAGCGGGAAGATTTAGAGCGGCCGCGCGCGGGGCTATCCCGCGAGGAACGATCTCTGCGAAGGAAGTTATCCTTCCGACCCGCAGAGACACGGAAGTTCCACATGAGCTACGGTCGCTTCGCCGCGATGATTGCGGCATCCACCATCATCATGTTCGCCCTGATGTACCTCAACACATTCGCCCTGGACCATGTCTGGTACAGCCAAACGCGGACCTGGATGGCGCTGCTGATGGGCGCCGTCATGGCTGTCGTAATGCTGGGCTTCATGTGGGGCATGTACCGGAACCGAACCGCGAACATCGCCATTCTGGTGGCCGGTGCCGCGGTGTTCGCCGTCTCACTCTGGCTCGTTCGCAGCCAGCAGACCGTATCCGACGTCGCCTACATGGAAGCGATGATCCCGCATCACTCGATCGCGGTGCTCACAAGCGAACGCGCGCACATCAGGGATTCCCGCGTGCGCAAGCTGGCCGACGGGATCATCGAGGCGCAGGTCCGGGAGATCGGCGAAATGGAACGTCTGATCGCCGATCTGAAGGCGCATCCGGCGCCGGCCGACGCAAAGGACCTGCCGCCGCGGCCGCCGACCTGACGGACGCCTCACTTCGCGGGCGCGGCTGGCGCGTTCGAGCCTGTGGTGACGCTCGGTGCGTTGTTGGGGTTTGTCGACGTCGCCTGCGGCCCGATATCCCGCCCATTGTAGAAGAAGACAGCCGCGACCACGGCGATGATGAAGATCGCCCCGATCGCCCAGCCCACAGGGCTGTTGCGGCGTGCCCGATCGGCCTCGCGGTCGTTGTTCTGATACGTCATCGCGCTCTCCATCCTGAACGCAGGAGAACCTTGCGCGATCGAAGCCGTTCCTAAGGAGCCGAACTCTGCGAGAGTTCTACCGCGTCCCATAAGCGCGGTCGCCGGCGTCGCCAAGACCTGGCAGGATGTAGCCGTTCTCGTCGAGGCCTTCGTCCACGGCCGCGGTCCAGACCGGCACGTCCGGATGGAATCCGCGCAGCCGCTCGAGGCCTTCGGGAGCCGCGATCAGGCAGGCGAGACGGATGTCCTTGGCGCCGCGCTCCTTCAGCCGGTCGATGGCGGCCACCGCCGTGTTGGCGGTCGCGACGACCGACGTCACCACGATGGCGAGGCGCTCGCTGAGGTCGGACGGTGATTTGAAGAAATACTCGACCGCGGCAAAGCTGTGCGGCTCGCGGTAGAGCCCGATATGGGCGACGCGCGCGGTCGGCACCAGATCCATCATGCCGTCGACGAAGGTGGTGCCGGCGCGCAGCATCGGCACGAACACCAGCTTCTTGCCGGCGATCTTGGCCGAATGCATCGTCGCCAGCGGCGTCTCGATCACGGTGTCCGCGAGCGGCAGATCGCGCGTCACCTCGTAGCAGAGCAACATGCCGATCTCCTTGATCAGCTCCCTGAACGATTTTGTCGAGATGGACTTGTCCCGCACCAGCGTCAGCTTGTGCTGCACCAGCGGATGATCGACGATTGTGACGCCTTCCATGATGGGATGCCTTTCTTCCTTCTCCCCTTGCGGGAGAAGGTGGCGCGCAAAGCGCGCCGGATGAGGGGTCTGTCTCCGCGAACTCCATTGAGAGACGGGTTCGCGGAGAGAACCCCTCACCCGGCTTCGCTGTCGCGAAGCCATCCTCTCCCGCAAGGGGAGAGGGTTAGAACACGGTGCCGTCGCTGATCACCTTGAGCGGCGGCGAGCCGTCGGGGCGGCGCGCGAAGGCAATGGCGCGGCCGGCGGCCCAGGTGCCGCCTTCGAGGATGCTGGCGAGCGGCAATGTCTCCGGCGTGCGGCCGAGCTTGGTGCGGATCAACTCCGCCAGGCGGTCGAGCAGCGCCACAGTCAGCGCGCGCCATTCCACGACGAGCAAGGAATCCACCGCATGCGCGCGTTCGGCATCCGCGGCATCGCGCAGGCGCAGCACCTCGTGATCGACGAACAGGCCGCCATTGCGGTATTCGGCAAGCCCGGTGAGGCCGTCGATGTCGGTGACTTCGAAGCCGGCGCGCTGCAACGGCTCGATCAGCGAATAGCTCAGCCATTGCGACAGCTTGTGCAGCGGCACGAGGCCTGACGTTCCATCGTCTGCCTTGATCGCCGGATGCCGCCAGCAATCGCCGAGCGCGACGCCTGCGAGCTCGAGCCGCGACGGCCAGATCGGCCCGAGCTGGTTCAACACCGCCGACAGGATCGCGGGCGCGGCTATGGCGCCGCCATCCGCTTGCGCGGCGATGTGATCGAACAGGCCGCCGGGCCGCGGCGTATCGTGCAGGCCGAACAATTCGGGGCGCTCCGCGACATGCCGGCCCAGACGCCGCAACAGATCGGTGCGCCCGTCGAGCCCGACCAGCGGATTGGCATCGCTGACCTGAAAGGCGGATGTGAGGGAGGCGAAGGGCAGCTTTGCCAGCACGTCCGCATCGGCCCTGAATGGCGAGCTGGCATCGCCCGAGAAAAGACCGCTCGCAAACATGTCGAGGCTCGCGATGGCAAGCCCTTCGGAGCGGCCGATGTTCTCGCCCGTACCGGCGTCGCGATATCGCCAGGCTGCGCCGGCGCCGGCATCGAGCAGCACGCTGACGATGGTGAGGTCGAACTCCGCGCGCGCCCGCGCGGCGCGATCCGGCCACGCGACCGCATTCGCAACGCCCGTCCAGCGATCGACGCCGCCGATGACAAAATGCCGCCACCGCGCGTGGAAGGGCACGTCCAGCGTGGGATAGGCTTTTCGCGTCACCGCGAGCACGGCCTCGGCCACGCCATCCATGCGGTCGAGATCGATGGTGAAATGGTTGAGTGCGCCGGCGAGGCCGAGCTCGAGCATCTGCTCCGCCCGCGCGCGCACGGCCCGGGCCGTGAGCAGCGCGCGCGCCTGTCGTTCCAAAGCGTCCATCGTGCGATCAGTATTTTTCCAGCGAACGTCCGACCACGCCGTCGACGTCCTTCTCCGGCGCGATGTCGGTCGTGTAATAGCCCGCGGCCTTCTTGGCGGCGATCTCGACGTGAGCGTCGGCCGGGATCAGCTCGAGCGGGATCGGCACGCGCTCCACGATGTCGATGCCTTGCGAGGTCAGCGCGTCGTATTTCATGTCGCTCATCGACAGGAAGCGGTCGATGCGCTTCAGGCCCAGCCAGTGGATCGTATCAGGCATGAGCTGCTGGAAACGCGCGTCCTGCACGCCGGCGACGCATTCGGTGCGCTCGAAATAGGCGGCGGCTGCGTCGCCGTCCTCCTGGCGCTTGCGCGCATTGTAGACCAGGAACTTCGTGACTTCGCCGAGCGCGCGGCCTTCCTTGCGGTTGTAGACCACGAGCCCGAGCCCGCCCTCCTGCGCGCCGCGCGCGGATTCCTCGATGCCGTGGATCAGATAGGGCCGGCAGGTGCAGATGTCGGAGCCGAACACATCGGAGCCGTTGCACTCGTCGTGCACGCGGCAGGTGATCTTGGTGCGATGGTCGGGCAGCTTGGTCACGTCGCCGAACATGTAGACCGTGGTGCCGCCGATCGGCGGCAGGAAAACTTTCATGTCGGGACGCGTGACGAGCTCGGGGAACATGCCGGCGGTCTGCTCGAACAGCGTGCGGCGCAGCTCGGTTTCGCCGGTGCCGAAGCGCGCGGCAAGGCCGGGCAAATACCAGACCGGATCGATTGCGATCTTCACCACCGAGACGCTGCCATTGGCATGCACGACCTCGCCGTCGGCGCGCAGTCGTTTGGCGGCCAGCGCCTCGCGGATCTCCGGCAGGTCGAGCCGCGCCCGCGTCACCGCGATGCTCGGGCGAATGTCGGATCCTTCTGCGATCTCCTTGCCGAAATTCTCCGCGACCAGATGTCCCCAGGGATCGAGCGCGACGATCTTGGCGGGGTCGCGCCATTGCTCGAACGGGCCGATGGTGGCCGCCGGAAACGTGTTGGTGAGGTCGGGCCTGCGAATCGGATCGAGCGCGCCGGCGGATACGGCGAGCGCGCGGTACATCGCATAGGAGCCGCCATGGCTGCCGATCACGTTGCGATCGCCCGCGCGGGACACCGTGCCGATGATCGGTCCGCGCGCGCGTGCGTCGGCCGCGCCCCAGTGGATCGGGAAGGCGGACTTGCGGCCCGGCTCCGGATGCGAGGTGAGGCGGATGTGGTCGGTACGGTTCGCGCGGCTCATGTCCAGGCTCCCAAAAAGCCAACGGCCCGCCGCTCGGACGGGCCTGGCTCGCTTGCGGCACCACCCTCGGAACGCCGGCGACGCAAGCTCAATCCAACATATTGTAACCGCCGGCGACGACAGACAAGTTAATCGTGGGGGCTGCCCGAAGGCCCGTTCCCACGCTCGTCCCGCTCGGCGAACGGCGCTGCAACAGGCTCTATATCTATGTAATCATTTGGATTTTTGAAGGGGCGGCGGCGCGTCTGGGGGTCCAAACAGGTGACTGGATAAAACCTGCATATTCGGACATATCGACCGGATCGGCCTGTCCCGGAGACCTCCATGCCTGCCAGCTACATCGATCCCCGCAACGGACAGCTCTACCCGCTCGACCAGCCGCGCTGGTGTTCGGACGAGCGCACGCCGCTGCTGGTGACGCCGGGAGCGGGGATATCGCGCGACGATGTCGACACCAGCACGCGCTCGCTGTGGCGCTACCGCGCGGCGTTGCCCGTGGAGATCAAGGATCCGATTTCGCTTGGCACCGGCTGCACGCCGCTGGTCCAGCAGAACTGGGGCGATCTGCGCCCGCATTTCAAGCTCGAATGGTTCAACCCGACCGGCAGCTTCAAGGACCGCGGCTCGGCCGTGATGCTGTCCTTCCTGCGCCAGATCGGGGTCGACGCCATTCTCGAGGATTCCTCCGGCAATGGCGGCTCGTCGATGGCGGGGCTGGGCGCTGCCGGCGGCATGCGCGTGAAGATTCTCGCGCCGGCCTCGACCTCGCCGGCCAAGATCGCGCAGGTCCGCGCTTACGGCGCCGAGGTGCAGCTCGTCGAAGGCCCGCGCGAGGAGTCAGAGGCCGAAGCCATCCGCCAGTCGAGCCGGACGTTCTATGCCAGTCACAATTGGCAACCGTTCTTCCTCGAAGGCACCAAGTCGCTGGCCTATGAGATCTGGGAAGACCTCGGCTTTCGCGCGCCCGACAACGTCATCGTTCCCGTCGGCGCCGGCTCGAGCCTGCTCGGCTGCGCCTTCGGCTTTCGCGAGCTGTTGAAAGCCGGGCAGATACCGAAACTGCCGCGGCTGTTCGCGGCACAGCCGCTCAACTGCTCGCCGATCGACGCGAGCTTTCAGGCCGGCGTCGATACATCAGTCGCGCGCGAAGTGAGCAAGACCATCGCGGAAGGCACCGCGATCAAGCATCCGCTGCGCCTGCGCGAGATCATCGCCGCAATTCGCGAGAGCGGCGGCGGCACGATCGCGCTTGCCGAGGACGAGATCGTCGCCGCTTTGCGCCGCCTCGCGCGCCAGGGCCTGTTCGCCGAGCCCACCAGCGCCAGCGCAGCGGCGGCACTGGAGAAACTGTCCGCGGCCGGATCGATCAAGGCAAACGAGACCACGGTCGCGGTGCTGACCGGCACCGGGCTGAAGGCCGCGACGACGGTGGCCGATCTGGTGCAGTAAAAGGCGGAGCGTGCGCTTACCCTACCCCTCCAGGGGAGGGTCGATCGCGCGCAGCGCGAGCGGGGTGGGGTGATCTCTCAGCACGGGCACCGCTTCGGTGGAGAGACTGTCACCCCACCCCGTCTCACATTTTCGCTGCGCTCAAATGCGAGCCCCCTCCAGGGGAGGGTAAGAACGACTTCACTCCTTCAGATCATTCACCTGCTTCACCCAAATCCTGACGTCGGCGAGCACGGTGGGCAGCACCGCCTTGACCTCGGCCACGGTCATGCCCGCCTTGATGCGGGGATCGTACAAGAGATTGAGGATGTACTGGTCGTAGATGTCGAAATAGCCCATCGAGACGTTGTCGTTGAACATGGTCCAGGGCACGCTCGCGGTGTCGTTGATCGGCCCGAGCGATTGCAGCAGCTCCTCATAGGCGCAGTCGAGGAAGGTGAAATCGCCGTTGTCGACGGTGAGGATGACGTCGGAATGCTCGATCTCGAAATTGTCGTTCTTGCGGAAGCCGGACAGGCATTGCGGGTCGAGCGAAGAGCGGATCTCGCGCGCCTTCTCCGCGCCGTAGAAGCTCGAGATGGTGCGGAACAGATCGCGATCGCGCACCAGCTTCACGCGCACATTCGCCGCTTCGGAGGTCGCGATCATGGCGATGTCGAGATGCTGCACGCGCTTGGCGATATCGGCCACGACCTTGGCCAGCTGCGCCTTGCGATCGACGCGGTCGCTCTCGGCGTAGACGCGCACCGGTCCGTCGAACTTGCGGATGCGGTCGACGCGGCCGGCGAGATGATATTCGGCGCCGAATGCCGTCTTCAGGAAACCATCGACGATCTCGCCGTCGGTGAAGCTCTTCTTCTCGGCGCGCTGGCGCGAGGAGATCGCGGGCAATTCGCCCGCGACGGCCGGGACCGCGACGTCAGGCGCGCAAGCGAGCGCTGCGAACGCCAGCAGGGCGGAGCGGAAGGCAAGCGAGGGCGGGGTGAATGCGCTCATCGTCGCACGACGCTGCCGTATTCACGTCGCGCGCACAAGACCGCAGATTTACGCGGTCTGCGAGTTCCCGGCGTTGTCTGTCGCAAGAGCGCGACAGGTGCCGCAGGATGGGCAACGGCGCGAAGCGCCGTTCCCACCCCACGAGAGCTTGCGCCCGGTCAGTTGTTCAGCACCACCACCGTGGTGCCGACGCCGACGCGGCCGTAGAGATCGCTGACGTCGTCATTGGTCATGCGGAAGCAGCCCGAGGAGACCGCCTGGCCGATCGTCTCCGGCTCGTTGGAGCCGTGGATGCGGTACAGTGTCGAGCCCAGATACATGGCGCGGGCGCCGAGCGGATTGTCGATGCCGCCCTTCATGTGGCGCGGCAGATCGGGCCGGCGCGCCAGCATCTGCGACGGCGGCGTCCAGTCGGGCCATTCCTTCTTGGCGGTGATCTTGTGCACCCCGCCCCAGCGGAAACCATCGCGGCCGACGCCGATGCCGTAGCGCAGCGCCTGGCCGTTCTGGAGCACCAGATACAGCCTGCGCTCGCTGGTGTTCACCACGATCGTGCCGGGGGCGTAATTGCCGTTGTACATGACGGTGGTGCGGGGGATCGGATTGGCGCCGGAACGGAAGAAGTTCGGGCCGCCGCCCATGATGTCGCGCGAGTCGAACTCCTCCGCGAGCGCGCCGCCCGCAGTGGCCGACAGCAGTGCGATGGCGGCAATCGGCGCGGCAAAAAACCGGATCATTGTCTCCCCCAGAAAAAAATCGATTCAACCAAGGCCACAGGCCATATTTGCCGGCATTTCGCAAGCCACGGGCCCGTGAGGGAGGGTCCCTCCGCCGATTGGCGTTACCAAATCGGCAACCACAATTTGCCGAACAACACCGGCGCATCGCTGCGCGGGGCAGGGCCGCGATGCCGGCACTTGCTTTGGCGGCGCCTCCCGAACAATGATTGGTCGGACGGATCACCTGAAAAGACCGGTTGCGGAGCAAAAAGAATGAACGGTGCGGAAAGCCTGGTGCGGACGATGGTCAAGGGCGGGGTGGATATCTGCTTCTCCAACCCGGGCACCTCCGAGATGCATTTTGTCGCAGCGCTCGACCGGGTCCCTGGCATGCGCTGCGTGCTCGGCCTGTTCGAGGGCGTGGTGACGGGCGCCGCCGACGGCTATTACCGCATGAAGGGCACGCCGGCTTCGACCCTGCTGCATCTCGGCCCGGGTCTCGCCAACGGCCTTGCCAATTTGCACAACGCCAAGAAGGCCAATTCCGGCATCGTCAACATCGTCGGCCAGCATGCCGTCTACCACATCGACTACAACGCGCCGCTGACCTCCGACATCGAGGGCCTGGCCCGGCCGATGTCGTCCTGGGTCCGGACCTCACCGAACTCCAAGTCGGTTGCCGCCGACGGTGCCGCGGCGATCGCCGCCGCCAAGAGCGCGCCCGGCCAGATCGCGACGCTGATCCTGCCCGCCGACACCGCCTGGAACGAGGCCGACGGCATCGCCGAGGTGCCGGCCGAGCAGCAGCGCGCCAGCTATTCGCCGCAGGCGGTCGAGCAGGCCGCAAAGATCCTGCACGGCGACGGCGAGGGCACGCTGCTGCTGATGACCGGCAGCGCGCTGAGCGAGCAGGGCCTCGCGCTCGCCGAGCGCATCGCCGCCAAGACCGGCTGCACCGTGATGGGGCCGACCTTCCGCCCCAAGATGGCGCGCGGCCGCGGCCGCTACTCGATCGACCGCATCCACTACGTGATCGAGAACGCGCTGCCGATGCTGGCCAAGTTCCGCCACATCGTGCTGGTCGAGTCCGACGATCCCGTGGCGTTCTTCGCCTATCCGAACAAGCCGAGCATGCTCAAGCCCGAGGGGTGCGAGGTGCATCGCATGACCTCCTGGGGCGAGAATTCGGTCGCCGCGCTCGATGCGCTCGCCGGCGCCGTCAAGGCCAGCGCCAAGGACGTCAAGCCGCAGGCGGTGCAGGAGCTGATCAAGCCGACCGGCGCGCTGACCCATGCCTCGATCGCGCAGTCGATCGCTTACGCGATCCCCGAGAATGCGATCCTGGTCGACGAGTCCCTCACCACCGGCCGCGCCTTCTTCCCGCCGACCGCGGCGGCCGCGCCGCACGACTGGCTGCAGAACATGGGCGGCTCGATCGGCTTCTCCACGCCGCTGTCGATTGGTGCTGCGATCGCCTGCCCGGACCGCAAGGTCATCACCATGGTCGGCGACGGCAGTGCGATGTACACGATCCAGTCGCTGTGGACGCAGGCGCGCGAAAATCTCAACATCGTCACCATCGTGTTCGCCAACCGCATCTACCAGATCCTGCGCGGCGAGTTCGACAATGTCGGCGCCGGCGAACCCGGCCAGCGCGCCAACGACATGCTCCGGCTCGATCGGCCGACGCTCGACTTCGTGGCGCTGGCCAAGGGCATGGGCGTGCCGGGCCGCGCCGTCACCAATGCCGACGAGTTCAACAAGGCGCTGGCCGAAGCCGTCGCCGAGCCCGGCCCACGGCTGATCGAAGTCCAGATGTAGGGCGTCAACGGCGCCGCGAGCCCGGAGGCACGATGCAGACCGAGCTGAACAAGGTGATCGCGGCTATCAGGGACTTCTACGCCCACGAAGGCTTCCTGTTCGAGAAGGACATCGGCGAGCGTGCGGTGACGCACCGCTTCGCCGTGTATCTGGAGAAGCAGTTCGCCGGCTGGTCGGTCGATTGCAATTACGACCGGCTCGGCGAACGCACGCTGCACCTGCCGCACGGCACCATCATCTCGACCGACGATCATCTGGGAAAGTCGATCTACCCTGACGTCGTCGTGCATCAGCGCGAGATCCCGAACAATCTGCTCGCCGTGGAAATCCGCAAGGCCAGCAATCACACGCCGCTGGAACACGATCAGCACAAGCTGCGCGCGCTGACCGATGTGAATGTCTGGTTTCCCTACTGGATCGGCGTGCTGCTGGTGATGGACAGGAATCAGGTGACGATGTCGGAGGTCTATGTCAGCGGCGCCGTCGATGATCCGCTGTCACGCTGGCTCGCGACGCGACTGGAGGAGATCGGGCTCGGGGCGGGGCCAGCCTAGTCAGCGTCCATGACATCCCCTAGACTTCCGAGTTCGGTGGATCAAGACGCGAGGCAATTCAAATGGCGATGGAGCGGAGCGGCGCAACAGGCGAGGGATTTGCGACCATGTCTCCCGACGGCCGCGTCCTGGACTCCTGGTTTCTTCAGCTGCGCCTGACGGCCGAGGGCGGTGGGGCAGCGACGGCTCGGCTGACGGAGCGGGAGATTGCGGGATCGTTGGGCGAGCCGGCAGCCGGATATGCGCGGCATGACGATGTTCGCGACGTCGACATCATTCCGATCCGAACCGAAATCGGGTCCCTGGCGTCCGTGCCCGTCGACGTGCACGACGCCTATCTTCGGCTTCATCTGCTCAGCCATCGGCTCGTCGAGCCCAATCGGTTGAACCTCGACGGAATTTTCGGCCTGCTGCCCAACGTTGCCTGGACCAGCCTCGGTCCGTGCGAATGCACGCGGGTGGCTGAAGCGCGATTGGAGGCACGAAAGCGCGGCCTCGCGTTCGAGGTGGCCGGCGTCGATAAATTTCCGCGCATGACCGACTATGTGGTGCCTTCGGACGTGAGGATCGCGGACGCGGATCGCGTGCGGCTCGGCGCCTATCTGGCACCGGGCACGACCGTCATGCATGAGGGCTTCTGCAACTTCAATGCGGGCACGCTCGGTCATTGCATGGTCGAGGGGCGGATCAGCGCCGGTGTGGTCGTGGGGAACGGCAGCGACATCGGCGGCGGAGCGTCGATCATGGGGACGCTGTCGGGAGGAGGAAAAGAGAGGATTACAGTCGGCGAGCGCTGCCTGATCGGAGCCAATGCCGGGATCGGCATTTCGCTGGGCGACGATTGCGTGGTCGAAGCAGGCTGCTATGTCACCGCGGGTTCTCGCATCCTCTTGGAAGATGGCCGCGTGGTCAAAGCCAGAGAGCTCTCGGGTCAAAAAGGACTGTTGTTTCGGCGCAACTCCCAGAGTGGCGCGCTCGAAGCCAGCAGGCGCGGATCGAACTGGGACGGCCTCAACGCGCAACTCCATGCCTGATGTCGTCACGCGTTGGCGGGTGGGCCGCCCGCGTGAAGCGGACGGCCTTCGTCATCTCTCGTCACCCGCTCAATGCAGCGGATCGCCCTGGCCGAGCGCGTAGGCGACGAGGTCCTTCAGCGCGAAGCCGGGGCCGGTCACCGGCATCCATTGCGGGTCCTGCGACAGCACCGAGGAATTGTCGCCGAACATCATGCCGAGGAAGACTTCTGCGACGATGCGGCCGCCGACAGGGCCGAGCTGCGGTGTCGTGATTCCGCTCGCAGGCGCGCCGGTGGCCGGCACCATCACCGAGGTCGTGAACTGGCGCGCCTCGGCGAGGATGTAAGCCCAGAGCGGGCAGTTGCCGGCAAACACGCCGTTGGCAATGCTTGCAATCGGAATCTGCGGATCGCCCGTGCCCGGCTCGTCGACGGCCTTGCCGATGACGATCTGGTCATCGCCAAGCGGCGTCAGGTTCATCGCCCTCGCGACGCTCTGACCCGAGGGCAGGCCGAGCCGCCAGCCGCGCTCGAGGTTGCGCAGCGCCAGCGAGGCCGGATTGGAGGCGACCTCCGGCGGCAGCTTGCGCAGCGGGTCGACCAGCGAGGCATCGATGCGATAGGCGAACTGCAGCCGCCGCTTGTTGTCGGCATTGGTGTCGTCGTCCTCGACGCCGTAGGGGCGCGTGTCGAGGTCGATGAAGCGACCCCAATCCATCGCGCGGCCCGGCCCCATGGCGCGGAAGCCGGTCAGCGCGTTCTGGTCGGGATTGTTCGGATCGGGGAAGATCTGCAGCAGCATGTTGGCCGCGTCGTTCAGCCGGTAGCCCGGGCGGATCATCGAATGCCCGAGCCGATAGGCCGCGACGGAGAACTCGACCGGCATGAACGGAAAGGTCTTCCAGTGATAGTAGGCGAGCTTGCTGCGGTCGTAGCGGCCCGCGGTCTTCAACTCGTCCAGCACGCTGGCATGGACGATGCGCGGCAGGAAGTCGTTCAGCACGACGTATTGATAGTGGAAGCGGATACGCTGCTGCACCTCCTCGAACGACAGGCTGTCATTGTCGTCGACCATGCGGTTGTGAGCGCGCAGCATCAGGGCCTGGAACTGCGAGACGATGCTGTTCTCGTCGTTGCGGGGATCGCCGATCAGCGCGCGGCCCTTGAAGCGCGGCAGGTCGTTGGTGTCGGGCACGCCCGCGCCGCTCAGCTTCTCGCCGAGGCGGAACTTGATGCCGTCATACATGTAGGGCTGGTCGTTCGGGCCGCGGCCGTAGAGATTGTCGAGGTCGAGCGAGGGCGTGCGGAAGTCGACGAGGCCGTCGGGGTCCTGCTGCTTGGTCAGCGAGCTGACCGGATCGAAGGTGATGTCGTGGTCGATGAACTGGCCGAAATAGGTGTAGAGCGCGGGAATGCCGCTCTCCTCCGCGTCCGGTCCGTCCTTCGGCCCATCGAATCCGGCGACCATCTTGTCGGCCAGCGCCGACAGGTTCGCGACATTGTCGGAATCGTGGGCGCCGAACCTGGCCGGCGCGAGCTTGCGGAACATGCGGCCGAAGCGGCCCTGGGACAGCGACGAACGCGTCGCGTTCAGGCCGCGCGGAACGATGCTATGGCGACTGCTCATTGAAACATCTCCCTGAAAAGTCACGATGGAATACGACTAGAGCTAAAGTTGTCCGCGGTAGAAAATACAGGCGAAGCTAGATCAGGGAATCCGGCTCGCACAAGCGGTGCGATCACACATCGCGCGCTGTCGGTGCTGTCAGGGATGGGAGTGTGGCGAGCAAGCTGCGGTCGCGCTTTGCAAATTTTTCCCGGAGCGATGACGGATAACATTCTCGTCATCGAACGCGCGCGAGCTTTGCTCCTGCGGTGTCACTTCGCCGGGCCGTCGGCGCGGCGGATCGTCTGCACGTGAAAAGTGTGGCGGCGCGCACGGGATGCGCGCACGCCGCAACGTCGTCAGTAATAGCGCGGCTGCGAATAAGCGTAACGCGGGTTGATGCCGCAATAGGCCGACGTGCCGGAGGCGGTGGCCTGGCACTGTTGATAGCTCGCGAACTGGCAGTTGCCGGGATAGCCCCACATGCGGCCCTGCAGGCAATATCTGTCGTTTGCGGGGTGGGCCTGGGCGGTCGGGGCCATGGCGGCCATCAGGGCCGCGAACGAGGCAAGCGAGAGGATGGTGCGACGCATTTCAGTCTCCATTGGTGAACGATTGCGGAAGCGGTTGAATGGGGGAACACGCAGCTCGTTCTGCAGGTTCCGGGATCTGCCCGACACTTTGTCGTACTTGTCTTGGTGTCCGCAGTGGGCATTGCGTTCGACATCCGTCTATGATGCGCCAAGCCGCGGCGAGCAATGTGATCTCGGCCACAGTTCGCCACGGGCTTTCCGGCCTATCGTGACCGGACCTGCCCGCGTTGCTCCCGCAAGGCTCACGCTTTCCTCATTCGGGTCGGCTCATTTTTGGAGGTTCTGATGCAAAGGTCATATTTGCTGGCTGCGACAGCAGCGCTGGCGCTTCTCGCGCAAACGTCGCTCGCGCCGGCGCAGAGCGCACCGGCCGCCGGTGCGGCCACGGCGCCTGCGGCGACAACCACCGCGCCGGCCGCGACGACGGCTCCGGCTGCAACCACCGACAATTCCGGACAGACATCCGACTCCAAGAAGAGCGCGTCGAAGAAGCAGGGAAAGAAGAAGATGACGCGGCAGCAGGAGATCGATCATTCCGTCGACACCGGCACCGTGCCGGCGCGCTACCGCAGCTCGGTGCCCAAGCAGTACCAGCAATATATTCCGTTCGAGAAGCAGTAACGGACCCGCACCGCGGCGCGGAGTGATCGGCTTCGCGCCGCCGTTAGCCTTCGACCAACAGCCCGTCGACGAACGACGCGGGCCGAACAGCCTGCGACGAACCGCCTTCGCCCCGCGGCTTCCGGCTTCACATCCCTGGTGGCGGTCTGCGAGCGCAATGCTAGAGTAGGCCGAATCCCGGGGGGAATGATGAGTGACGACGTGAAGGATGCTGGCCTCGTGGCCATGATCAGCAGCATCCTCGG
Organism: uncultured Bradyrhizobium sp.; assembly: GCF_936943645.1. Lineage (GTDB taxonomy): Bacteria > Pseudomonadota > Alphaproteobacteria > Rhizobiales > Xanthobacteraceae > Bradyrhizobium. The sequence continues at coordinate 19,389 of NZ_CAKZJO010000094.1, forward strand.
AGGCAACAAGCGCGCAGACAGTGTTGCACCGCCGCCGCTCACCGAAGGACCGCCGACCGTGCCGTCGAACGGAGCGGAGGCGGATGCGACGCCCGCTGTCGAGCCGACCCCGATCAAACCAGAAAATCCTCCTGAAGCTGCGCCGGCCGCCGCGGAGCCGGTCGAGCAGCCCGCAAAAATCGTCACGACACGGGATGGCAAACAGCTGCTGCCGGCCGAGGCGATCGCCGACCTCGTGCTGGGCGAGCTACGCAAGCTGGAGGATTTTCCGGCCACCGGCGTCTCGGTCACGGTCTACGGTTACCGGCATTGGAACGCCATGATCACCTTCGCGCCGTTCTCGACCAGCTTCCAGAACGCCACCCGGTTCCGCCAGGCCATGCCGGATCTCGTCTTCAAGCTCCGTCGTTTCGTCGAACTTGAGATATAGTCTGGGGCAATCGGCGGCGCCTGGCGTCGCCACCCCCGAAGAGTTCGACAGGATTTTGAATTGAGCGTCGCCTTTACCAAGGAAGAAAGCGCTGAAACCGCGTCCGAGACGCTGTTGCCGGATCGCCCGATCTCGCCGCATCCCAACCTCGTGACGGAAGCCGGCCTGCAAGCGTTGCAGACGCAGCTTCAGCAGGCCCGTGAGGCCTATGAAGCCGCGCAGGCCATCGAGGACGTCAACGAGAAGCGCCGGCAATCGGCGGTGCCGCTGCGCGACGCCCGCTATCTGACGGAACGCTTGCGCACCGCGCAGCTTATGCCCGATCCTGTCGCGACCGACGTCGTTGCCTTCGGCAGCACCGTGACCTTCAGCCGCGCTGACGGCCGCGTGCAGACCTATCGCATCGTCGGCGAGGACGAAGCCGACCCGAAGGCCGGATCGATCTCCTTCGTCGCGCCGGTCGCGCGGTCGCTGATGGGCAAGGCGGTCGGCGATGTCGTGGGGGCCGGCGCTCAGGAGATCGAGATCCTGTCGATCGCTTAGGAGCCGCGCGCCGCAAGGATTGCGTGGCAAAGGGCGCTATCGACAGGAGCAGTGTCATTCGCCTAATGCATGATCCGGACCAGCGCGAGGCCGTCGTCTCCGCCAAACAAAGCCTGATGGTTGGATGAGACGGTTTCTATCTGGAGCGTTGCCGTTCTACGCGCTGGCGGTCCTCGCCGTGTGCATGTACCTCGTCCTGTACAGGACGAGCCTGTTCGACCTCAACGCGATCGTCCACGGCGCGACGGGATCGGCATGGTTTCCGGCCTTCATGTTCGTCTGCGTGCTGCTGGAAGCGGTATTCCCCTATTTCGGCTATTTTCCCGGCACGGCCCTGATCCTGATGTCGGTGGCGCTCAGTCCGAAAGCCGTGGATGGCTCCGTCTTCATCGCGGCGTGGCTCGCCATCATCGTGGGTGCCGTCCTCAGTTACGGACAGGCGCGCTTCTTTCGCCCGTTCCTGCAGCGCGTCGCCTCGAAGGCGGCCCTGCGCCGCTGCGAATCCCTGTTCGATGCCTATGGCGCTTACGCGCGCATCGCGCTGTTCGTTCATCCCAACGCCTGCGCGATGTATTTCACCGCGCTCGGATTGCTCGGCCGCAGTTTGATACGGGAGCTCGCCTATCTCTGCGCGGGGGCTGCGGCCGCCGTCGGCATATTATTCGTCATCGTGACAAGGCTCGTGTCGTCCGTCGGCCCCACCGATGATGGGGAATTGCAGTTGATGCTCGCAGCCGCGTTGGTGGCGATCGGGACTCTTGTCGGCCTCTACACGGCGTGGCGGACCGGGCGGGCGGTGTAGAGCTCCGCTCTCTCCCCCGTCATTGCGAGCGTAGCGAAGCAATCCAGAGATCCCTCCGCGGAGGCAGCCTGGATTGCTTCGCTGCGCTGGCAATGACGAAGAACCATCGTGCTAGACCTCCGGCAGCTCAACGCCCGTCAGCTCGCTCAATCTGTCGATGAGCTCGTCCTGAAATTTCGGATCGGTCGCCTGGTTCGCGGGCTGCTGCTGCGCGAGATGGTGCCAATAGCGACCCGAGACCAAGGCCGCAGGATCCTCGCTCGCCGCCAGCCAGCTCTGTGTCCGTGCTCCCGTCGCGATGTCGACCGGGGCGCCCGCGCCGCCCATCTTCGTGCGCACCCAGCCGGGATCGACGGCGTTGCTCAGGACCTTCGGCCAGCGCCGCGCCAACGCGAAGGCCAGCGCGACGACGTGCAGCTTGCTCTCGGCATAGGCCTTGGCCGCATCCCAGGGACGCCTGGTCCAGTCGAGATCGTCGAGCGAGCCTTCGCCGCCCCGGTGCAATCCGCTGCTGAGATAAACCAGCCGGCCGGGCCGCTGGATCAGCGCTGTCAGCATGTAGGGCGCAAGCGTGTTGATCGCGAGCGTTTCGGCATGGCCTTCCGCCGTCGCGCCGCGGCCGGGACGCGTGTAGACGCCGGCATTGTGGATGACCGCGTCCATGCGCCCGATCGCATTGACCTGATCGGTGATGCTCCTCGTCTCGACCGCGCTCTTGAGATCGCCGGTCACGATCCCCAGGGCATGCGACCTCAGTTCGCCGAGCGCATCGGCGCGGTCGGCCGAGCGCGCATGCAGCACCACGCGGTGTCCTTGTTCGAGCAGCGATTGTGCCGCCGCCCGGCCGAGGCCATCGGCGCTGCCGGTGATGAAGATGGTTGCCATGCGCTGCTCCTTGTTTCGCGCGGTGATCCCGGTCCGAGGCGGGAACGTCAGGTAGTGAAGCGAGCCCGCCACACCAAAGTGGCCCCAAGGTGTTGCGCGCGGATCACATCCAAGTCCCCGAAAATCGATATGATCGGTCCAATTGCATGACGTATGAGATTCGGGGGACGCTGATGAAGAAGTTCCTGTTGTCCGTTGCCGCATTCGCGATGGCCTGCACGAGTGCAGGCGCCGCCGATCTCGCGGCCCGTCCCTACACCAAGGCGCCGCCGATGGTCGCTGCCGTCTACGACTGGAGCGGCTTCTATATCGGCGTCAACGGCGGCGGTGGATCGGCTCGCAAATGCTGGGATTTCATTTCTCCCGGGCTCGGCGTCATCGTCCCCGAAGGCTGCCACAATGCCACCGGCGGCACGGCGGGCGGGCAGATTGGGTTTCGCTGGCAGTCCGCCAACTGGGTGTTCGGCGTCGAAGGCCAGGGCAACTGGGCCGACTTCACGGGCGATAACATCTCGACGGTGCTTTTCGCACCCACCGGCCTTCGCAATCGGTCCCATATCGAGGCGTTCGGCCTGATCACCGGCCAGGTGGGTTATGCCTGGAACAATGTCCTCTTGTACGTGAAGGGCGGCGGCGCGGTCGTGGCCGACAAATATCGCACCAACGACGTCGTCACCGGCGTGGAGTTCGATCGGGCCAACGAAACGCGGTGGGGTGGCGTCATCGGTGGCGGTCTCGAATTCGGCCTCGCTCCGAACTGGACGCTGGGCGTGGAATACGACCACATCTTCCTCGGCCATCGCGATGTCACCTTCACCGGCTCGACCGGTTTTGGCGGCGTGCCCGTGGGCGCCCTCACCCGCAGGGAGCGTATCGGCCAGGACGTCGACATCGGCCTCGTGCGGCTGAACTACCGCTTTGGCGGTCCCATCATCGCCAAATACTAGGGCCGGGCGGCGCGGGGTCATACGATCCGCACCGCGCAGGACCTCATCGCGGCGACAGTCCAATTCGGCAAAGCCGCAACCCCTTGATCCGACTGGCGTCGGCTACTGTGCATGGGGTTGTTTTCGCGATTTCGGTCAGATGGTCGCCGCCAGCCGTCAAGCGCCTGCCTCAAACGGGTCATGCCCGAAGCCCCGTCAAAGACAATGATGACGGGTCGGAAGCCGAAGCTTGTGGTCCTGCATCTGATCCTGGCGCCGCGGATCGTGGCTTCTGCGATGGTGGTGGACCACGTCGGCGCTTCCGGACGGCCGGCTTGCTGCACTTCACCTTCCTGCGTGCGTGATGATAGGAATTGCGTCTTGGATCGAACCGAGGCTTGCGAGCAGGTTTCGCTGCAGGTTTTGCGGAAGCATGAGGAACACATGAACGCTCTATCGTCGGTCTTGGCGATCCTGGCCCTGCTGGCGTTCATCGGCGAGTGCCCTGCCGAAAACCTGAACAGGAAGTACGGCCGCAGCTGGTCCTGCAAGATGATCTCCGCAGAGCTGGAGGATCTCTATCAGGCCTGTCGCAATTGCGAGAAAGGCGGCCAGGAATTCGACCAGACCTCGGCTTCCGGAGGCAGCTGTGTTCCGAAATATTCCCTGCGCGAAACCGGCGAGCCCGCAGATCTTCGCGAGAAGAGGATCGAGCGAGAGGAGATCGCGGCGACGGTCACGGCCCGCGAACGCGAAATGGAGAACGAGCGGCGCCGCCAGCGCGTCAGGCAATGGCTGGACTCCGATGTCAGTGGCAGACCATGAGTGTTGGATCGATGTTTGAGAAGTCGAGCGGGATGAAGCGGCATCATTTGCGGGCATCGACGGCCTGGGCCTGCGCGTGCCTGTGCTGGCTTCTGGCTGCGCCGGCCGCCTTGGCAACCGAGGTCCTGCTGGTCCGCGATCTCGACGGCGTGCGCGACGAGCTCGGGTTCAAGATGGACCTGCCGTCTCCACTCACGCTCGCCCGCAACGGGAAGTTCTCGGACGAATACGGCCGGACCTATGGCTGGATCAGGTGGGAAGAGGATATGTTCGGTCCCGATCCGGTGGCCGCGACCCGCTGCGACGCGTTGATCACGGCGAAGGAGAAGACCCTGGTTCTGGTCGACAAGCAGCAGGCCGAGCGGGGATGCACTCTGTCATTCAGGAAGAAGGGGACGCCGGCCGAATACGTGACGCTGCAATCGTTCTGGCTTCCGGAGGAGAGATGCAGGCCCGGCAGCGCGTTCAATTTTCAATGCTTCCTGGAGGTCGAGACCGTCTCGGACAGTCCGATCAGCAAGGGTTTTGCAGCGAACGTCGCCAGGCAAATGACGGCCATCGCCGGCAATCCCGCGCTGACGACGTTCGAGGAATGGCGACGCGAGACCACGAAGCGATGAACGCTGGAAGGGGGACCCGGAACTCCCGCCACGCAGGCCCGCATAATCCGCGACCGTTGTCAGGAAGATGAATGGTGGGCGCACAAGGGATCGAACCTTGGACCTCTCCCGTGTGAAGGGAACGCTCTCCCGCTGAGCTATGCGCCCGGGACCATCACGCAGACGGCCGGACCTGTTCGGCCGGCCGATGCATTGGAGCCCGCGATTTAGAAGTGCGGGCTTGAGGTGTCAAGTTTCCAGGTGCCTCGAAGCCGGAAAAGCTTGCGGCAACCACGCTGTGCGCGATGGAAAGGCCGGTTTCGGCCGCTTACGCGCCCTGCTGGCGGGCGCGGGAGGCGTGGGCCTGCAGCGCCCGGATCCGCTCGGCCAGCGTTCCGCCGCCCTCGGGCAGGCTCGGCGTGCCGTTGGTCGCGGCGTCGTTGGCCGGACGGGGCGCCGGCTTCGGAGGCTGGCCGGCCTCGGCCGCCAGCAGCGCCTCGATCGGCGAGTTCGAGCCTTCGAGCTGCATCGCGAGCTTGGCCACTTCCGCGGCGATGTCGTTGATGCGCTCGCGCAGCAGCGCGTTCTCCATGCGCTCGGTCGCCCAGGAGCTCTCGGCCTGCTGCTGGATCGCGTTGATGTCGCGCTGCAGCTTGGCGCGCTCGTCGCGGGCGGTGCGGAGCTGCTCCTCCAGCGCGGTCTTTTCCGCGCGCAGCTGCTCCACCGCGGCCGACGATTTGCCGCCGCTGAGGCCGGCGATCTCGACGCGCAGCTCCTTGACGGTGCGCTCATTGCCCTCATTGGCCTGGCGGAGCTGGTTGTTCTCGTACTCGCGCTCGGCGAGCAGCTTGCCCTGCGTGGCGAGCCGTCCCTCGAGGTCGGCAACGCGCCCCGACAGCATCTCGGCTTCCTTCACCTGCAGGAGCAGCTGGCGATCGAGCTCGGTGACGCGCTGGCTCAGATTCTCGACCCGGCCGCGGGCATCGCCGAGCTCGCGCGAGGCGGTCTCGGATTCGGTGCGCTCCTGCGCGAGCCGCGCCTGCGTCGCGGCAAACTCCTTCTCGGCATCGCCGACGCGGTTCTTCAATTCCTCGATCTGCGCGCGCACGGCGACCAGCTCGACCTGGCGGCTCTCTGCCATCATCGAGCGGTCGGACAGTTCGGAGTTGATCTTCGCGAGCTCGGCCTGCTTGTCGGTGAGCGCGATCTCGGCCTCCCGCAAGGCCGTGGTCTTGGTGTTGAATTCCTCTTCGGTGGCGCGCAGCTGCTCCTTCACCGCCTTCTCGCGCGCTTCCAGGGCGAAGATCGTGGCGTTCTTCTCGCCGAGCTCGATCTTCATCCGGTTGATGGCGTCGCTCTTCTTGCCGAGCTCGGCGAGCTGGCTCGTGGTCTTGTTCTTGAGCTGGTCGACGCTCATCTCGAGCCGCCGCGCCGACATGGCGAATTCGGCGCGGAGCTGGTCCTTGTCGGCCTGGATCTCCGCCATCGACAGCGGCGTTGCGGCCTCGAGCCGGCGCGTGGTCAGGCGCACGGCGCGGTTATGCACCAGCGGCACGATCGCGAGCCCGCACAGCATCGACAGCAGGAAACCGATCGCCAGGTACATGATCGGTTCGACCATGGGCCAGAACTCCCAAACTTAAGGAAAAATTCACCAACGACCATGCCATGGCGGGCCGGCAAAAAGCCAGCCCCGCTCTGTCGTTAACCTTGATCCGTCGCTGGATGGAGCAGGGGAGCCTAGAATGGGTTCCAGGTCGCGCGCGGCGTGTATTTGAGATAGCCGATATTGGCGCCGAGCCGCAGGCCGAGGCCGGAGCGGATCGGCACCAGCACGATATTGTTGGCGGTGAGCGCCGTCATGCCGAAGCCGCCGATGATGTAGGCCGAGCCGTCGAGGCCGGCGAAGCGCTGGTAGATCGCGTTGGTGGCGGGCAGATTGTAGACCAGCGTCATGGTGCGCGCGCCGTCGCCGCCCCAGTCGAAGCCGAGCGAGGGACCCTGCCAGTAGACCCTGAGGTCGCCGGCGTTCTTGGTGTAGAGCGTGCCTTCGCCGTAGCGCAGGCCGGCGACGAACGCGCCGGAACCTTCCTCACCCAGGATGTAGCCGTTGGGCAGGCCCCATTGGCTGATCGCCTTCTCGATGATCGAGGCGAGCCCGCGCGAGACGTTGCCGAAGAAGCGGTGGCCGGCACCGACGAGCTCGTCCGGCCCGTAGGTATTGGGTGTCGGGGTCCGCTGCGGCGGCGGCAGATTGGGCGGCGGCGCCTGCTGGGCCGAGGCCGGCACGATCCAGCCGACCATCGCGGCGAGCGCGAGCGCAGCAAGGCGTGATGCGAAAGTCATAAAAGAACCCCTGGTACCGAATCCGGTTGCTTCCTTAACCTGACGCCAACAGGCACGGTCCTAAGTTGCGCCGGATGTCCCCTCGACTCGGATGTTATCCGCAGCAACTATGACGGCACAACGGCAGGAAGATAGCCCTTTGCGCCCCGGAATTGCCTTGATCGGCCTCCTCGTCTGCCTGCTGTCGGGCATATGGCTGACCGGCTCGGGGGCGCCGGCACAGGCTGCCACCACCGAGCGTGTCGTCGTCAACCGCTTCAGCGGCGTCGCCATCGAGGGCTTCGACCCCGTCGCCTATTTCGTCGATGGCCGGGCGGTGCTGGGGACGGCGGAGTTCGAGGCGAACCTCTGGGGCGCGGTCTGGCGCTTCCGCAACGAGGGCAACCGGGCCTCCTTCCTGGCCCATCCCGAGGTTTATGGGCCGCAATTCGGCGGCTACGATCCCGCCGACATCGCCCGCGGGGTCACCATCGCCGGCAATCCCCGTTTCTTCGCGATCGTGGCGCAGCGGCTTTACCTGTTCAGCCGCGAAACCAATCGCGATGCCTTCGCCGCCGATCCCGAGCGGTTCCTTTATGAAGTCGGCAAGCGCTGGCCGGCGCTGCTGGAGCAGCTCGGTCAGTAGCGGCCTACCGCCTGCGGGTCGCCCCAGGCAATGAACTCCGGGATGATGAAGCCGCTCGCGTGCCGCTCGCCGAAGCGGAGCTCGCCGCCCTTGCCGTCGGTTACCCGGCCGCCGGCCGCCGTCACCACCGCAGAGCCCGCCCCGACGTCCCATTCACAGGTGGGCCCGAAGCGGGGGTAGATGTCGGCGCTGCCTTCGGCGATCCGGCCGAATTTCACCGCGGAGCCGCAGGTCTTTCGGATCGCATTGGGCCTGTCGTCGATGAACGCCTCGCTCCTGGGATCGCCATGCGAGCGGCTGACCGCCGCGATCCAGGGCTCGCCGTGCGCCGGCAGCTTGCGGGTGCGGATCGGCTCGGCGGTGCCGATGGTTGCACCGTCAAATTTCACGCGCTCGGCGCCGCGGCCGACGATGCCGCGCCAGAGCAGGCCGAGCGCGGGCGCGCTGACGATGCCGAGCAACGGCACGCCCGATGTCACGAGGGCGAGGTTGACGGTGAATTCGTCGCGGCCGGCGACGAACTCCTTGGTGCCGTCGAGCGGATCGATCAGGAAGAAGCTGTCCTCGAAGGGCGGGGAGGCGAGCTGGGCCCGTTCTTCCGAGAGCGTCGGGATGTCGCTTGCGAGCTGCGCCAGGCCCTCGGCGATGATGCGGTCGGCGGCAAGGTCCGCCTCGGTCACCGGCGAGCCGTCCTGCTTGCCGTCGACCCGCATCGCCGCGCGGTTGACCGCAAGGATCGCCTCGCCCGCCTTCACCACCAGCGCCGTCAAGGGCTCCATCAGGCCGGATGCGGCCGCACCGTCGATGATCCGCTTCACCTGGATGCCTCAATCATCGGCAATTCGTCCTTCTCGACTGATTCGCGCCCGAACGATTCGATTGGGCTTATGACCACCTCGCCATGATCGCAAGCTAGCTGCCGCGGGCTGGCGAATGTTAGAACCCGCAGCATCCGTCAAGCATGCGTGATTCGCGGCGTCCAGCGCCGTGCAATTCCAGGAACCCTCCAGGACCCCTTTATATGTCTGACGCCTCGTCGCCCGCGACCGCCACTGCTCCCGATATGCTCGAACTCGCGGCACTCCTGTGCTCGCGGGTCTGCCACGATCTCATCAGCCCTGTCGGCGCCATCGTCAACGGGCTCGAAGTGCTCGACGACGATCCCAAGCCCGAAGACCGCGAGTTCGCGCTCGACCTGATCCGCAAGAGCGCCAAGACCGCCTCCGCCCGGCTCCAGTTCTGCCGTCTCGCCTTCGGCGCGGCCGGCTCCTCGGGTGCGCAGATCGATCTCGGCGACGCCCAGACCATGGCGAAAGGCCACATCGAGGACGGCAAGTGCTCGATCACCTGGAATCTGCCGCGGCTGCTGTTGCCGAAGAACCGCGTCAAGCTGCTGCTCAACATGCTGGTCGTGTCCCAGCACACGATCCCGCGCGGCGGCACGCTGACGGTCGACCCGATCGGCGAGGGCGAGACGATGAGCTTTCGCATCACCGCGACCGGACACAATGCGCGCCTGCCGCAGAACATCTCCGAGCTGCTCAGCGGCGAGCGCGGGCCGGCCGCGGATGCGCACGCGATCCAGCCTTATTATACGCGGCTGTTGGCAGAGGCCTGCGGGCTTACCGTGAAGCTCGCGCCGGAGGGCGAAGCCATCACAGTTACCGCTTCGTAAACGGCGCCTCGCGCGCAACGTCTTAATCCATTCTTTACGAGGCGCTTCGGCTTGTCCGGAGCGCCTTATCTCTTTGTTGGTTCCGTTCTTTTGCACATACTCAACCAATATTAAACGCTTTGCGGTGAAGCTGGCCTCATTCCGAATTGGCGCATCACATCTCGTGCGCGCCCTTCCTGTATGAAGGCCTGTTTTCATGGATGATCTGTTGCGGGAGTTTTTGACGGAGACCAGCGAGAGCCTGGACAC
>NZ_CAKZJO010000095.1 GCF_936943645.1 uncultured Bradyrhizobium sp.
GACTTTCTCTAAACTTAGTTTGGAAAAAAACCGGCGGCTCGGGCATCTGCGGCTCGGGATGATCGAGCAGCTCGGGGCGCGGCGCTTCGTCGGCCCAGCCGGCGGCATCGGGCATCGGGGCAAGGCGCGGCGGCTCGGCGGCGTTAGGACGCTGCGGCAGCTGATCGCGGCCATGCGCGGCGCGAACGATGTTGGGCTCGACGACGATATCGGTGGGGCCGCCGATCATCAGGAGATGTTCGACATTGTCGCGCCGGACCAGCACGAGGCGGCGCCGGCCGTCGACTGCGGCGGCGTCGATCACGGCAAGGCGCGGCATCCGGCCGCGCTGGGTGTTGGCGCCGAGCCGGTTGCCGGCGAATCGGCGAACCAGCCAAGCAGCGACGCCGATCAACGCCAGGACGACGATGAACGCGACGATGAAGGTGATAGGGCTGCCTTGCATACTTGTCCCCGACAAATGGCGCTTTTCTCGTGCCCATGGCCGGATGCGCCGACCATTGGCTTAACGATGCCCCAAACTGCGATTTCTTAACGTCCCACGGCAAGTTTTGCCGTCCCCAACTCTTAATAACCTATGAATCGCTCGATCCAAAACGACTTCTTGGCCCGCGCATGCGCCGCCAAACGGTTGGGTTAATGCCACTTTTGGAGGCGTAGAATCACGGGGGTGCCGACTTGTGTCCCACGCGGGGACACGCGCCGGCCGCGTTCTTAACCAGCTGTTAACCATACAGGCGGCAAATTCTGCCTAGCTTCGGACCTCGAGGTCCGCAAGAGGCGGAAGGAGCCGCGACGATGTCCATCAACGACCTCCCGGTGCTGTCGGCGCTTCGCACCAAGATGCAATGGCACCAGGAACGCCAGCGCGTCCTGTCCGAGAACGTCTCCAATTCCGACACGCCCAAATTCCGGCCGCGCGACCTGGTCGAGCCGAAGCTCGACAAGACCGGGGCCGTCACGGGCTCGATGGGCCCCCTGGCGATGATGCGCACCAGCAGCTCGCACATGACCCCGTCGGGCGCGCCCTCCGGGTTCGACCAGAACAAGAATGCGGGCTTCGAAACCCGTCCCGCGGGCAACGCCGTCAATCTCGAGGAAGAGATGATGAAGGCCGCCAGCAACCAGATGGATTACGCGGCGGCGACCTCGCTCTATTCGAAGAGCCTGCATCTGCTCAAGACCGCGATCGGCAAGGGCTAGTCGCATGACCCGCGAACAGAAGCGCTAGAGGAGGCACATCATGGCCAATGACAGCAGCGACTTCGCCCGCTCGATGGCGATCGCGACTTCCGGTCTGCGGGCGCAGGCCGGCCGCATGCGGGTGATTTCGGAAAACATCGCCAACGCGGATTCGACCGCGCAGACCGCCGGCGGCGATCCCTACCGGCGCAAGGTTCCGACCTTCTCCTCCGCGCTCGACCGCACGCTCGACGCGCAGGTCGTCACCCTCGGCAGGATCAAGCCCGACCAGTCGAACTTCCGCGTCAAATACGAGCCGAACAATCCGGTCGCCGACGCCAGCGGCAACGTCAAATACCCCAACGTGAACTCGGTGGTCGAGATGACCGACATGCGCGATGCGCAGCGGTCCTACGAGGCCAATCTCAACATCATCAGTGCGACGCGCCGGATGATCCAGCGCACGCTCGACATTCTCAAGAGCTGAACAGGACAATTGAGCCATGGCATCACCGTCAGTCGCCGCCAATGCTTATGCCAACCTCGCCCGCGTGCTGGAAAACACCGGCGCCGGTGCCGGAAAGGGCAGCGAGGCCACCGGGCAGTCCTTCGCCGCGCTGCTCAAGGACGCCGTCGGCAGCGTCATGGAATCCGGCCGCAAATCGGATGCGCAGACGGTGGCGATGGCCTCCGGCAAGGCCAACGTGATGGACGTGGTGACGGCGGTCGCCGACACCGACGTCGCGGTGTCCACCCTGGTCTCGGTCCGCGACCGCGTGATCGCGGCCTATGAAGACATCCTGAAGATGCCGATCTGATTTTTCGGCGCCGGCGCTCGTCCCAATCGTCATTGCGAGCGCAGCGAAGCAATCCAGACTGCCTCCGTGGAAAGATTCTGGATTGCTTCGTCGCAAGGGCTCCTCGCAATGACGGGGAGGGGCCGGAGATCCTTTCCGCGAGTGGTGAGGATGAAGCTTAAACAAGGAATTCCCCAATGACCGGCCCCGAAACTCTCGACGTAGCGCGTGATGCGATCTGGACGATCGTGATCGTGTCTTCCCCCCTGATGGTGGTGGGGCTGGTGGTCGGCGTCATCGTGTCGCTGTTCCAGGCGCTGACGCAGATCCAGGAGCAGACGCTGATCTACGTGCCGAAGATCCTCGCCATCTTTGCCACGATGCTGCTGGCGCTACCCTTCATGGCGGATGCGCTTCATTCCCACATGCTGCGGATCTCGTCGCGAATCATCGGCGGCTGAGGCAAGATGCTGCGATTATGCGCATCGACGTTTCGCTGCTGCCGGCGCTCGCCGCGTCCTTCATGCTCGCCTTCGCCCGGGTCGGCGCGATGGTGATGCTGCTGCCTGGCCTCGGCGAGACCAATATTCCGACCCGGATCAAGCTGTCGATCGCGCTGCTGCTGACGTTGATCATCCTGCCGCTGCACCGCAACGCCTACCAGGTCGACATGGGCTCGCTGGCCCCGCTGCTCGTCCTGATGCTGCATGAGATCGCGATCGGCATCGTGCTGGGCGCGACCGCGCGCGTCACGCTGTCGGCGCTCCAGGTCGCCGGATCCGTGATCGCGCAGCAGATGGGGCTCGGCTTCGTCACCTCGGTCGATCCGACGCAGGGCCAGCAAGGCGTGCTGGTCGGCAACTTCCTGACCATGCTCGGGGTGACGCTGCTGTTCGCCACCGACAGCCACCATTTGGTGATCGCGGCGCTGAACGACAGCTATACGATCTTCGCACCGGGCGAGACCGTGTCGAGCGGCGACGTCGCCGCGCTCGCAACGCGCGCCTTCTCCGCCGCGTTCCGCTTAGGACTGCAGCTGTCGGGGCCGTTCCTGGTGTTCGGCCTCGTCTTCAACATCGGCCTCGGTATCCTGGCGCGGCTGATGCCGCAGATGCAGGTCTATTTCGTCGGCGTGCCGCTCTCGATCTTCGCCGGCTTCCTGGTGCTCGCCGTGGTGCTCACCGCGATGATGGGCACCTATCTGGATTACTTCATCGGTGTCATGCACCAGATGATGCCGCTGAAATAAGAGGGGTCGATGGCGGAAGACAACGATCCAGAGAGTCAAACAGAAGACCCGACGCAAAAGCGTTTGGACGATGCGCTCGAACGCGGCGACGTCGCCAAGAGCCAGGAGATCAACACCTGGTTCATGATGGCGGGCGGCACGCTCGTGGTCTCGACCTTCTCGGGCTCGGTCGGCGGCGGCCTGCTGACGCCGATGCGCAATCTGCTCGCCAATTCCTGGATGATCAAGACCGACGGCAAGGCTTTGCTGGCGCTGATGCAGCACATCGAAATCGCCATTCTCGCGGCGATCGGCGTGCCGCTGTTGATGCTGATGCTGGCGGCGATCGCCGGCAACATGCTGCAGCACCGCCTGGTCTGGTCGACCGAATCCCTGACACCGAAGTTCAGCAAGATCTCGCCCGGCGCCGGCTTCAAGCGCATCTTCGGCAAGCAGGCGGCGGCAAATTTCCTCAAGGGCATCGGCAAGCTGGTGCTGCTCGGCGTGGTCATGACCATGATCCTGTGGCCGGAGCGGCATCGCATGGAGGCGATGGTCAGGCTCGATCCGGCCGCCATGCTTGGCGCCAGCACCAGCATGACCATTCACCTGCTCGGCGCGGTGGTCGCGGCGCTCGCGATCGTCGCCATCGCCGATTATTTCTTCCAGTATCGCAGCTGGTTCCAGCGGCAGAAGATGTCGCTCCAGGAGATCAAGGAAGAGTTCAAGCAGTCCGAAGGCGACCCGCACATCAAGGGCAAGATCCGGCAATTGCGGCAGCAGCGCGCCAAGAAGCGCATGATGACGGCGGTTCCCAAGGCCTCCGTGATCATCACCAACCCGACCCACTATTCGGTGGCGCTGTCCTACGAGCGCGGCATGACGGCCCCGATCTGCGTCGCCAAGGGCGTCGACAACCTCGCCTTCAAGATCCGGGAGATCGCGCGCGAGCACGACATTCCGATCGTGGAGAATGTGCCGCTCGCCCGCGCGCTCTACGCCACCGTCGAGATCGACCAGGAAATCCCGACCGAGCACTATCATGCGGTTGCCGAGGTGATCGGCTACGTCATGCGGCTGAAACAGGGATTCCGCGCCGGGCGCGGCTAAAAACCCCCGAAAGTACCGGAAATGGCCGTAATCTGGGAATCAGCGTACCTTTCGCCCCTGCTGCCCTTGCACCTCAGGGTCCGATTCAGGCAGGGAGGACCCCGCGCGCTTCGAAGCGCGTTGATTCTCTGCCCACAGGCTGCGCCAGCTCGAGAATGACCGCCGAGACCGACCACGACCTCACACGCGAGCCCGTTGCGGCGCACGAGCCGTCGCCGCGCTCGGGCAGCATTGCGCTGGTGCTGCTGGTGGCTGCCGGCCTCGTCGCCGTCGCCGTCGGGCTGATGACGCTCGGGCGCGCGCAGGCCCAGCCCTATATCCTCGGCATCCTCGCCGTGCTGGCGATGGTTGGTCTGTTCAACCTGTTTGCCTTCGCTGCCGGCATCATCCGCTTTGCCGACCGCAACCTCGACGATCCCATCATCGGCCGCATCTCCGATCACGCCTTCGACGGGCTCGCGGTCACCGATAGCCGCGGCCACGTGGTCTATTCCAACGCGGCCTATCTGACGCTGACCGGCGCCAGCGGCCCGCAGGACGTGCGCCCGGTGGAACGCGTCTTCATCGGCAATCCCGATGTCTCCGAAGCCGTGTTCCGGCTGCTGAAAGCCGCGCGCGAAGGCAAGCGGCAGCAGGAGGAGGTGCGCATCGCCGGCCAGGACGGCAGCCAGGGCCGCTGGCTGCGGATGCGCGTGCGCCCGCTCGGTACCGGCAAGCGCGAGGGGAAATACGCGGTGTGGTCGATCGCCGACATCACCCGCGACCGCGAGCGCCAGGAGGACGTGTTCCAGGAGCTCCAGCACGCCATCGAATATCTCGATCACGCGCCTTGCGGCTTCTTCTCGGTCAATCCGGCCGGCGAGCTCGCCTATGTCAACGCGACGCTGGCGAACTGGCTCGACTACGACCTCGCCGAGATCGGCTCGGGCGGGTTGAAGCTGACCGACATCGTCTCCGGGGACGGCGCCTCGCTGCTCACCGCGATCGTGGCGGTGCCGGGCGAAGTCAAGACGGAAGTCTTCGACATCGACCTGCGCATGCGCACCGGCAAGACCATGCCGGTGCGGCTCTATCACAAGCTCGCCTTCGGCGCCGACGGCGCGCCCGGGCCGTCGCGCACGCTCGTCATCAGCCGCGCGCGGGACGAGCGCAGCGACCCCGACCGCGCTGCCGAAGTGCGCTTCATGCGCTTCTTCGACCACACGCCGATGGCGATCGCGACCGTCGACCGCGGCGGCAACGTGGTGCGTGCCAATGCGCGCTATGCCAAGCTCGGCCAGGCGCTGGGGCTCGACAGCGCCTCCAAGTCGATCTTCCGCGCGGTCAATTCGCGCGACCGGCACCTCCTGATCGCGGCCATCAACCAGGCCGCCGAGGGCCAGGCCGATATCGCCCCGGTCGAGGTGGCGCTGGAAGGCACCAAGGAGCGCTGGGGCCAATTCTTCGTCACGCCGGTGGATGCGGCCGAGAACGAGGCGGAAGCCGCCATCGTGCACATGCTCGAGACCACCGAGCGGCGCGCGCTGGAGAACCAGATCAACCAGTCTCAGAAGATGGAAACCGTCGGTCAGCTCGCCGGCGGCATCGCCCACGACTTCAACAACGTGCTCTCCGCCATCATGATGGCGAACGATTTCCTGCTGAACGCGCACAAGCCGACCGACCCGTCGTTCCAGGACATCATGCAGATCAAGCAGAACGCGACGCGCGCCGCGACCCTGGTGCGGCAGCTGCTCGCGTTCTCGCGGCGGCAGACGCTGCGGCCGCAAGTGCTCGATCTCGGCGATGCGCTGTCGGACCTCACCATGCTGCTGCGCCGGCTGATCGGCGAGAAGGTCAAGCTCGACCTCGTCCATGGCCGCGACCTCTGGCCGGTGAAGGTCGACGTCTCCCAGTTCGAGCAGGTGATCGTCAATCTCGCGGTCAACGCGCGCGACGCCATGCCGGATGGCGGCAAGCTGATCATCCGCACCGCCAACGTCAACACCGAGGACGCGGGCAAGCTCGCCTACAAGGGCATGCCGGCCGCCGATTATGTGCGGATCGAGGTCGCCGACACCGGCACGGGTATCCCTGCCGACATCCGCGACAAGATCTTCGAGCCGTTCTTCTCGACCAAGGAAGTGGGCAAGGGCACCGGCCTCGGTCTTTCGACGGTCTACGGCATCGTCAAGCAGACCGGTGGATTCATCTACGTCGATTCCGAGCCGGGGCAGGGGACCTCGTTCCACATCTTCCTGCCGCGTCACCATGCCGAGCCCGAAGCGCAGGTCGAGCAGCCTGCGGCTGCGGTCAGCGCGACCAACGGCGCCGCGAAGGAAGCTGCGGCCGTCGAGGCCAAGCCGCGCACCGATCTCACCGGGCAGGGCACGATCCTTCTGGTCGAGGACGAAGAGGGCCTGCGCGCGCTGAACGCACGCGGCCTGCGCTCGCGCGGCTACACCGTGGTCGAGGCCGAGAACGGCGTCGAGGCCATGGAGATGCTGGAGGAGCAGAGCGGGGCGATCGATCTCGTCGTCTCCGACGTCGTGATGCCCGAGATGGACGGCCCGACGCTGCTCAAGGCGATGCGGGAGAAGAACCCCGACATCAAGTTCATCTTCGTCTCCGGCTATGCCGAGGACGCCTTCGAGAAGAGCCTGCCCGAGGGGCAGCAATTCGACTTCCTGCCGAAGCCGTTTACGCTGAGCCAGCTGGTGGCGGCGGTGAAGGAGACGATGGCGAAGCAGGGGTGAGGGCGCGCGGGGCTCGCCTGTTCAGCCTTCTCCTTGATTGGGCCCGACTGCTTCAACGCCGTCATTGCGAGCGCAGCGAAGCAATCCAGGCTGCCTCTGCGGAAAGATTCTGGATTGCTTCGTCGCAAGGGCTCCTCGCAACGACGGGGGTGGGAGCAACGCTCGCAATGACGGGGAAAAAGCTGAAATCTCGTCCCAAACCCGCCGGTAGCCGGCGACCACAGTTCCCCGCCTGGATCCGGCCAAACCCCCGCCAAATATGGGCTTTTGCCACATCCCCGCGACTGAGGGCCGCAGTCGCGGGTTCCGAATGCGTCTTCACTTTTCGGGAAGTCTGCCCATGTTAGGGGCACGTCCCCATGCCGGGGATATGGGAAACGCACATGACTTTCTCGCAACGCTCCCGCAGTCTCTTCAAGACGCTCGCCGTCGTGCTGGCGCTTGCGCTGCCGACCGCGCTCGCCATCTCGTCCGCTGACGCGCGCGTCGGTGGCGGCATGTCGTCGGGCTCGCGCGGCTCGCGCACCTATTCGGCTCCGCCGTCGACCACGACCGCGCCGGGCTCGGCCTCGCAATTCAACCGCACCTATACCCAGCCGGGCGCCGGCATGAACTCGGCCGCGCCCGCGCGCGGCGGCCTGTTCGGCCGTGCCGGCGGCTTCATGGGTGGCCTTGCGGCCGGCTTCCTCGGCGCCGGCCTGCTCGGCATGCTGTTCGGTGGCGGCCTGTTCGGCGGCCTCGGCGGCCTGTCCTCGATCCTGGGCCTGATCATCCAGATCGTGCTCGTGGTGTTCGTGGTGCGGCTGGCCATGTCCTGGTGGCAGCGCCGCCACTCCCCGCAGGCGGCCTATGCCAACGCCGACGCTGGCAGCGCTCAGGCCCCGCAGACGAACTATCGCAGCGGCGGCGGTCTTGGTGGTGGTCTTGGTGGCGGCCTCGGTGGCTTCGGCTTCGGTGGCGCCAACAACGCGCCGCTCGAGATCAAGCCGGACGACTATGAAGCGTTCGAGCGCCTGCTCGGCGAGGTCCAGGCCGCCTGGTCGAACGAGGACGTGGCCAAGCTGCACACGCTCGCGACGCCGGAGATGGTCTCCTATTTCGAGCAGGACCTCGCCCAGAACCGCGCGCGCAACGTCGTCAACAAGGTGACCAACGTCAAGCTGCTGCAGGGCGACCTCGCGGAAGCCTGGCGCGAAGGCGAGACCGACTACGCCACGGTGGCGCTGCGCTTTGCGCTCACCGACAAGACGCTGGACCGCAACAGCGGCACGGTCGTCGCCGGCAGCGAGCAGCCCGGCGAGGCTACCGAAGTCTGGACCTTCGCCCGCCGCCCCGGCAGCGGTTGGGAATTGTCGGCGATCCAGCAGACCAACTGATCGCCAAGCGATTGAAGATGAGGGCGTCGTGCTTCCGGCACGGCGCCTTTTTCTTTTGGGTGCCTCGTGCGGCACTGGAATAAGCGGATGCACCTCGGGTTGAAATTCAGGCGGCCAACGAGAAACACAATTGGGAGCACAAGATGATCCGTATCAAGAGATCCACGACGATATCAGCGCTCGCCGCGGCGTCGCTTGCATGGCTTGCGGCGCCATCCGCGCAGGCGCAATCCGCCGACATGACGTTCTTCGTGACTTCCAATGGCCCGGGCAAGGGCGCCGATCTCGGCGGCCTCGAGGGCGCCGACGCGCAGTGCGCCAAGCTCGCACAGGCCGGCGGCGCCAGCGCCAAGAGCTGGCGCGCCTATCTCTCGACGCAGGCGGCTGACGGCAAGCCGGCCGTCAATGCCAAGGACCGCATCGGCAAGGGGCCGTGGCAGAACGCCAAGGGCACGGTGATCGCCAAGGACGTCGCCGACCTGCATGGCGCTTCCAACAATCTCACCAAGCAGACCGCGCTCAGCGAGAAGGGCGAGGTCATCAACGGCCGCGGCGACACGCCGAACCGCCACGACATCCTGACCGGAACGCAGCCCGACGGCACCGCGTTCGCGGCCGGCGACGACAAGACCTGCAAGAACTGGACGTCGAGCACGCAAGGCGCGGCGGTGGTCGGTCACGCCGATCGTCAGGGCCTGCGCGACGACGAGCCGTCAAAGTCCTGGAACAGCTCGCACCCCTCGCGGGGTCCCGACGGCGGTTGCTCGCAGGCCGATCTCAAGAGCACGGGCGGCGACGGGCTGCTGTATTGTTTCGCCGCGAATTGAGCGGAGGCGCGACGTTCTCTCTCTCCTCCGTCATTGCGAGCGCAGCGACTTGCCCGCCGAAGCCTTGGCGAAGGCGGAAGCAATCCAGAATCTTTCCGCGGAGGCAGCCTGGATTGCTTCGTCGCAAGCGCAAAAATCGCTTCGCAATTTTGCGCGAACTCCTCGCAATGACGGAGTATGTTGCAAGAGCGTCCGTTCTCACCCTGACGGAACGCTCAGCCGCATGCTACATTGGTCCGACCGCATCCACGCTCACGGACCTCTCCCATGAAATACGAGCTCTACTACTGGCCCGAGATCCAGGGCCGCGGCGAATATGTGCGGCTGGCGCTGGAGGAGGCGGGGGCCGCTTACGTCGATGTTGCGCGGGAAGCGCGCGGCACGGGGGCGATGATGAAGATGATGGACCCGCAGAAGGACATGCCACCGTTTGCACCGCCGTTCCTGAAAGCGGGCAAGCTCGTCATCGGCCAGACCGCCAATATCCTGCTCTATCTCGGCAGCCGGCACGGCCTCGCGCCGAAGACGGAGGCCGGAAAACTCTGGGTGCACCAGCTTCAGCTCACCATCACCGATCTCGTGGTCGAGATCCACGACACCCATCATCCGCTCGGACCCTCGCTCTATTACGAGGACCAGAAGCCGCCGGCAAAGAAACGCACGGCCGAGTTCTGGAGCGAGCGGGTGCCGAAATATCTCGGCTATTTCGAGCAGCTCCTCGGCGAGAACGGCGGCGCGTATGTCACGGGTCGCCGGCTCACCTATGTCGACCTCTCGCTGTTCCAGATCGTCGCGGGTCTGCGCTATGCCTTTCCCAAGCGCATGACCGCGTTCGAGGCGGATATTCCGGGCCTCGTCGCCTTGCACGACCGGATCGCCGCGCGGCCGAACATCAAGGCCTATCTCGCAAGCCCGCGCCGCATCCCCTTCAACGAGCAGGGCATCTTCCGCCGCTACAAGGAGCTGGACAATTAGCCGGTCCGGACGGCGGCTGGCGGCAGCCCCCGTTCCGGACCGGCCGCTTCGGGCGCGATCTGTCGCCCGAATGCGTCTTGGCCGGGCAGCGCAAGCGGACGCTCCGGCGTAGAGCGATTGTTGGAATCGTCGGGAGAGAAGTCGTTCTCGTCGGGGCAGGGCGGCTTGCAGAACATCGTCGTCTCCCGTTACGTCGTGCGGGCTCCCTTAGCGAAGTTCGCTTGCCGCGACGTCACTCGTTTGGAGGAGGCGGAAACGATTTTCCGTGTCGTGCAGGAGAGAGGGCGAGGCGCCCTCACCAGACACCCGGCAGCAGGCGATAACGCACCCGTTCGGCGTAATCGGCATAGCCCGGCAGGCCTTCGCGCAAGGTGCGTTCCTCGATGCCGATGCGGATCGCGAACAGGAGGACCAGGACCGGGACCATCGCAAGGCCCCACCACGAGCCCAGCAGCAGCGGCACGCCGGTGAAGAACAGGACCATGCCGCTATACATGGGATGACGCACGTGGGCGTAGGGGCCGGTCGAGATCACCCGCTGCTCGCGCTCGGCCTGCAGCTTTACCACGGGGGCCGCGAACGAGTTCTCGCGAAAGACCCAGAGTGTGAACAGCGTCGAGAGCAGGAACAGCGCAAAGCCGGCCGCCTGCAACGCGGCCGGCATGTCGGACGCTTCAAGGCGCCGATCGACGCCGATCAGCGCAATCCAGGCCAGCATCGCAACGATCAGGACGGTCACGAACACCTTGTCGGCGGCAGGCTGCTCCTTCTGCAGGAGCGGCCGCAGACGCTCGGCGAGCAGCGCCGGATCGATCCGGTAGAGCCACCAGCCGCAGAGCGGGCCGAGCAGGATGCATGTCGCGAGAAACACCCAGGCCGAGGGCCAGCGCAAGGTCCCTGCGGAGGCGAACAGCAGCGCGCCCATCGCCGCGGTGGTGATCGTGTTCTGCAGCAGCAGTCTGGCGATCATTGTCGATCTTGTCCCATCAGACGCCAGCGCATTGACAGCATCTCTTTCCGGCAAACATGCGGCCGGGAAGGCGGTCGCGACCGCCTTCAGACCTTGATCGGCGGCGTGAAGGCCGCCACCAGCCGAACCAGATCGGCCTGTCGTTTGGTTCCAGTCTTGACGAAGATCCGGGCGAGATGGGTCTTGATCGTGGTTTCGGCGATACCCATGCTTCTGGCCACGTCAGGAACTCCGCCGATCTCGACAATGGACAGGAAGACGCGCAACTCGGTCGGGGTTAGCTTGAACAGCTTGCGGATGAGGTCGGGCGCGACGATTGTATCGAGCGCCGCCTTGCTGACGAACAGCACGGCGCAGGCGTCGTAGCTAGCCCCGAATCTCTGCCGGCGCCCGGCGGTCAGCGGCAGGAGGTGCCCGACATAATGCGAGCCGTCGCGGGCCGTCAGATGCAGCGAGATGCTCGCGCTCGTCATCGCCCGGTCGCCGAGAACCGTGCCCGCCAGTGCCTGCCGCAGCACACGATCGGCATTCAGGTCCGAGGTCACGAGCCGGCCGTGGACCGAACGAAGAATTTCGGCCTCGTCCAGCATGTCGCGCGCGCTCGCATTGAAGTGCGTGATGCGACCCTCGGCATCGAGCAGCAGCACGGCGGTTCGCAAGGCGTCGAGCGTGCGGACCGAATTCGTCTCGAATGCGTCCTGCTGCTGCAGCTTCTGTCTGACCAGCATGGCCCGCTGCACGTGCGGCGTGAGGTGGGAGATCACCTGGTACATCCTGCGGTCGACGGGGCCGCCGGCCTTCATGATCGAGAGGCGGGATATTCCCGTCGAGGATTTGTCGAGCAGGATATTGGCGGCGTCTTCGAGACCCTGCGGGCGCGTCCACTCGTTGTAGAACATGGTGGTCCGGAATTCGTCGACGTCGATCCAGTCCCTGATCGTCTGGATCTGGCCGACCGGCGCGTGGAGCACGGCGCGCGACGGATCGAATGGCTCGTAGGTTTGGATGTAAGACTGGATATAGGCCGGGTCGACGCCAACGGCATGCGAGATCACGGGCTCGCCGGCTGCCCCGATCCGCACCAGGCCGCCGCTCTGGCCGCCCGCAAGGTTGACGATGCTGCCAAGCGTCGCCGACCATCTGGAATCGTCGAGCGCGGCGTCATAGATGTCGGCCACCAGCGACAGCAGCTCTTCATTCATTTCCATTGGCTTGTCCCACAGTCGCTTGCCCATCGGACGCTTGGATGGGTTGGTTCGGTCTCGCAGATGAGCACGCCGGATGCGGAAGTTTGATGAGCCGGATCACACTTGGAACGACGCGCCGATCCGGAGGCGGGCGATATCCGCGCCAATGATGCGCGAAGGGCCGCGTGAAGGGCAAGGAATTGGGAGAGCCGATGCAACATACGCGCGAACGGAACCCGCGCGCCTGTCACGGCGAGCAGGATCGTGTTCGGCGATGGCAATCTTGCGATCATGCGCAGGTCCCGGGGGGCCGCGCACGAGTTTGATTCAGCTATCCGGCAAAGATGCGGCCGGATGCGACACGAGCCCGATCGACCGGATCGGGCGATCCGTTCGCGCGGGGCCGCTCAGGCGAGCTGATCGATCCGCGTGCCCTGACCCGGCGGCAGCGGCGCAGGCGGCTGCGGCTTGTAGGTCGGATCAGTGTCCTTGGTCTTGGTTTGATCGTCCTGCTGCTTGGTCGTGTCGTAGCTTGGCACCACGATCGCGATCGGCGGCGGGGCAACGGTAGAAACCTTCATCCGCAAATCCTCACACATGGAAACAATTGAGCCTGCGCTGCGAGGAGCGAAAATTCCTTCAAGCCAATCGTTAAAATGCGAGGGATCTGGTGCGTTAGATAGACTGTTTGCGTCTCATCCACGCGACGCCAAAGGGGACCGCAAATCCCTCCCCGTCATTGCGAGGAGCTCTTGCGATGAAGCAATCCAGGTTGTCTCCGCGGAGAGATTCCTGGATTGCTTCGCTTCGCTCGCAATGACGGAGTATGTGGCGGGCAGCGTCGCGCCAAACGCGCAACGCATCCGTAGCAAGCAGAGGAAGAGCTCCTCCTACTCGTCCTTGCCGCGCGTGATCGCAATCGACGCGTCCGTCTTGGTACGCGTGCATTCCATGTTGAGGCGGCGGTAGCGCATGTTGACCTTGTCGCCGCGCAGCAGGCCCATCCGCTTCAGGCAGCGTGTCGCGCCCGTCGTGGTGTCGTCCTTGGTCACGGTGAAGACGATCGCCGCCATCGAGCCCACCAATGTGTAGAACTCCGGCTTGGGCTTGCGATCGCCCTTGGCATAAAGCTCGATCGAGTATTTGTCGCCGCGGCAGCTCACGGACAGCTCCTTGGCCGCCGGGTGCGTCAGGTAGACGGTGTTCGCAGCGCGAAAGTTCACCTTGAGGCGCTCGACCTGGTTCGCCAGTTCCTTGGCGCTGTCGTCACAGCGATCGGCGCGCGCGGGCGAAGTGAGGGTCACAAGGCCGGTGATGGCGGCGGCGACCAGGATCGCGCCGCGGACGTTCAAGTTCAATGTCATGATGAAAAGCCCCTTAGGGCGTGCATTCAAGCGTCGTCGAGCGCGAAGCGCAAGGGTGGGGCCTTTCTTGTTGGCCGGCGCGTGATATAAAGGGCACATGAGCAAGGAGCAGGTAAAAGCCGTCCTGGACCGCGTTCTGACCTGGCCGCCCGAACGCCAGGAGGACGCAGCGAAGATGCTGATGCTCATGGAGTCGCAGGACGAGAGCGTTTATCGGCTCACCGATGAGCAGGTCGAGGAGGTTCGCCGCCGTCGGTCGGATCCGAACGCGCGCCGGCTCACGCTCGAGGAGTTTACGCAACGCCTAAAGCAGCGCCTCGGCGAATAAGGTCGTCATTCACGAGTCAGCGGCTCGTGATCTCGACGAGATTATTGACTGGATTTCACAGGATAATCCCCACGCAGCAGCCAGAGTGGCCGATCGCATCAGAGCGAAGATCGAGCGTCTTGCCGTTTTGGGCCTACCCAACATCGGTCGTCCGGGCGTGCTTGAAGGGACGCGAGAGCTTGTGGAGCCTCCCTACGCCATCGTCTACGCGGTCGATCAGCCAAACCAGTTGATCGACGTATTGGCCATCCTTCATGGCGCCAGGGATCGCGAAATCTAGGGCTTGCCGATTGATCCGGCGGGCCTTCGGGACACTTCCTTTTCCGTTCAAAATGGGCTTAGAACGCTTCTATGCCGAGAGGCCCGCCAGGGCCCCAAAACCCCGAGATTCGCCCCATGAACGCTCCGACCGCCTTCCCCGACTCCTCGAAACCCGTTCCGCCCTACAAGCACACCCCGCTGTTCCCGCTGGGCAAGGACGAGACGCCCTACAAGAAGATCTCGTCCGAGGGTGTCAGGGTCGAGAAGGTCCTCGGCAAGGACATGCTGGTGGTGTCACGCGAGGCGCTGCGGGCGCTGTCGGAGGCGGCTTTCGGCGACATCAACCATTACCTGCGGCCCGGCCATCTGAAGCAGCTCCGTGCCATCCTGGAAGACGGCGAGGCGAGCCCGAACGACAAGTTCGTCGCGCTGGACTTTTTGAAGAACGCCAACATCGCCGCCGGCGGCGTGCTGCCGATGTGCCAGGACACCGGCACCGCGATCATCATGGGCAAGAAGGGCTGCAACGTCATCACCGACGGTGAGGACGAGGCGGCGCTGTCGGAAGGCGCGCGCGATGCCTACCTGCGCCGCAATCTGCGCTACTCGCAGGTCGCGCCGCTCTCGATGTACGAGGAGAAGAACACCGCCAACAACATGCCGGCGCAGTGCGAGATCTACGCCGAGGGCGATGACGCCTACAAGTTCATGTTCATGGCCAAGGGCGGCGGCTCCGCCAACAAGAGCTTCCTGTTCCAGGCGACGCCGTCCGTTCTGACCAAGGACCGGCTGCTCGCATTCCTGAAGGAAAAGATCCTCACCCTCGGCACCGCGGCGTGCCCGCCTTATCACCTCGCCATCGTGATCGGCGGCACCTCGGCCGAGCTTTGCATGAAGACCGTGAAGCTCGCCTCCGCCCGCTATCTCGACGCGCTGCCGACCCACGGCTCGCCCGACGGCAACGCCTTCCGCGACGTCGAGATGGAGAAGGAAATCCACAAGATGACGCAGAGCCTGGGGGTGGGCGCGCAGTTCGGCGGGAAATATTTCTGCCACGACGTGCGCGTGATCCGCATGCCGCGTCACGGCGCCTCGCTGCCGATCGGGCTTGGCGTATCCTGCTCGGCCGACCGTCAGGTGCTCGGCAAGATCACCAGGGACGGCGTCTATCTCGAGGAGCTCGAGCACAACCCGGCGCAGTATTTGCCTGAGGTCGAGGAGGCGCTCGGCGGCGAGGTCGTCAAGATCGACCTCAACCAGCCGATGAAGGACATCCTGGCGACGTTCTCGAAATATCCGATCAAGACCCGGGTCTCGATGACCGGCACCATGATCGTCGCGCGCGACAGCGCGCATGCCAAGCTGCGCGAGCGTCTGGAGCGGGGCGAGCCGCTGCCGGATTACTTCAAGAACCATCCGGTGTATTACGCCGGTCCCGCCAAGACGCCCGAAGGCTATGCCTCCGGCGCGTTCGGTCCGACCACCGCCGGCCGCATGGATTCCTTCGTCGACCAGTTCCAGGCGGCGGGCGGCTCGATGGTGATGGTCGCCAAGGGCAACCGCGCACCGGCTGTGCGCGAGGCCTGCAAGAAATATGGCGGCTTCTATCTCGGTTCGATCGGCGGCGCCGCGGCGAACCTTGCCGAGCACTGCATCAAGAAGGTCGAGGTGCTCGAATATCCCGAGCTCGGCATGGAAGCGATCTGGCGCATCGAAGTCGTCGACTTCCCGGCCTTCATCATCGTCGACGACAAGGGCAACGACTTCTTCAAGGAATTGAATTTGGGCTAGCCCTGCTTTCCCGGATCGGACCAGACGTCACGCGCTTTTGCAGCGCCATGATGGTGCAGGTCGATCCGGCGGCACATCGCGATCAGGCCCGGGATCCGATGAGGTGTCCCGGGCACACCTGGCAGCACGGCAGATCAACTGACGAGGTGGGCCGGTACGGGTCCGTGATCGATCACGGCTCCCGGTATGAAGAACTCTTGCGGAAATTTCTTTTCCAGCGCCTTGCCGACGGCATCCACCAAAGCATCGAGTTCCAGCGCGGGATTGATGCCGAGATTTGTCAGGCCAGTCCGCGATTGCGGGCCGATGCTGCCATCGAGATCGCCGATCTTTTGTCCAAGCCGGATCAGCGCCGACTGAATATAGGCGGGACGCACATCCTCGCCGAGGGCATCGACCTTCTGGCCCACCGACACGATCGCGCTCGCCGCCATCGCGGTGTAGGCCGACTTGAAATTATCGCCATGTCCGGCTGCGTAATACTGATAGACGAGGTCGTGGCTGCCACGGCAATCGAAATGCCAGGCCTCGCTCAATTTGGGGTCCGGCTTGTCGATGATCGGGCTTAGGCCGCGTGCCTTTGCCAGAGGCCAGAACTTCGGCAGCGTCAGCTTTTTGATCTTGTCGAGATCGAGATCGAAAGCACGTCCGGCTTCGTGCATGCTGCCGCCCGGCGGCGGGCTGAAGGCTTTTTTCTTCCCCGACGTGTAGTCGAGATGGGCCTGAAACTGCATATCGTACGATCTGAACAGATCGCTCAGGACCAGATCGCCGTGCTGGGCCTGCAGGTCCGCCTTTGTGGCGAAGATCGCGGCGTACATGTCCGGCGTGCAGTGTGCCATCCGCTTCGGCAGCGGCTTTCCGTCGTAGATGGAATCAATGGCGATCGGAATAAGCGGTGTGAACATGAAATGTCCCCGATGTACTGTAAAAGTCTGGATTGCAGAATTTGGAATAATAAATCTCAGGGAGTATGTCGGCATTTGCGATCAAGTGCAACTTGATCGCGAACCGTCTTGGGCCATCGGACCCTTGAGGCAGGGCGAGAAGCTTCGCGGTCGAGCGACCCTCGCGAAGCCCGCGTCCTTCAGCTGCAATTCGTGACCTGGTTGGAGCACAGCGCGCGCCACCAGCCACGGACGCCGTCGTGGCTCTCGACCAGCCCCCAGAAGCCGCTGCAGGCGAAGAGGCGCTTCGGCCCGCCGTCGCCGTCGATGGGGCCGCCGAGCTCGCGCTGGGCCGGCATCCATTTGGCGTCGACGAAGGGCGCCTGGAACAGGCCGCCCTGGCGCGTTGCGCCATTGGCGAAGTTCGCACCGACCTTGTTGGAGGCGACCCAGCCACGTCCGGGATAGGGCTTTGGCGCGCTGCGCGGGTATCGCTTCTCGTCCTCGTAGTCCTTGCCCGGGGGCCTTGCGCCTTCGATCAGGAACCAGCCGCTCTTGAAGCCGACGATGCGGAATTCGGTGAGCCAGCCGCCGTCGGGCGTGTTCTCGGCACCACCGAGCTTGAGCCGATAGGGTGGCGGCAGCGTGCCGAGCACACGCGCCGACGTCGACGGTTCGGCGCGCACGTTGAGGCCGCCAGGATCCTTGTCGATCGACCAGGCGCCGAGACTGCAGGGCTCGGTGCCCTCAGGCAGCGTTGCCCGCTTGGCCGCGAGCTCGGCGTGCAGCTTGGCGAAATCGGTTTCGTCATTGTCCGGATCGGGCTCGGCGCGCGGCTTCAACTCGGCGGAGACGGCGCGTGTCGCATCCGGTGTCAGCGTGACCACGAGGGCCTGCCGCGCCGCGAACACGCTCGCCGGTGTCTTCGGATCGTTCGACGTCGCGGGATAGACCGCGAGATAGCCCGTCGATCCATCGGTCCGGTAGGCGAGGCCGGCGACATAGCCCGCGGGCACCATGGCGAGCGCGCTTGCGCGCCACGCCGGTTCGGTGTCGTCCGCGCGTGCCGCCTGTGTCGCGACGCACAGCATCGTCGCCGCGATGAGACGGAGCGTGCGCATGATGGCTGCGCGGCCTTACGCGCGGGCGCCCGTGAACGGGAAGCTGCCCATCGGGCCGATGCCCATCTCGCCGTTCATGCTGTCGCCGGAGACGGTGCCGGTGAATTCGAGCGTGAGCGGCATCGGCTTGTCGATCGAGACCTTCCAGGAGACGTTGTCACCGGAGACGGTGCCGTCGAAGATCTCGGCGGTATTGCCTTCCGCGCCCTGCGAGCCCGTCAGCGTGCCGCCCGCGGCCTTCAGGCTCAGCGTCGCCTGGCGCTCGCCCATCGGCGTCGTCATGGTCAGATTCCAGTTGCCGTCTACGGCCATTCCCGTCTCCCGAACAAATCCCGGCGGACCGCGACGATCCGCGGCCAGTCCTCAAGCGAGCCTATAGCCCAACTCGCAGCGCCTGCCTAACCCCCTTCGATGGGGCATAGCAGCATGATCCCGAAAAGTGCGCAGCGGTTTTCGGTTAAGATCATGCTCAGACGACGACCTGAAGCGCGATCACGTCGCGCTTCAGGCGCGGGCGGCGGCGCGCCGGCGGCTGGTGACGATGAGGCGGAGCACGACGTACTGCACGGCGAAGGCGAGGATCTTGGCGCCGCCGGCGACCACCGTGAGATAGAACGCCCACAGCTTCAGATCGCCGGTGGAGGCGACCACGATCATGCCGGCGCCGATCACGAACATCAGCACCGCCCAGGCATAGCCCGCAGCCGTCACATATTCCGGAACGGTCTCGACGACCATCGGCGGCATGTAGCGCAGCATCCAGCCGCGCTTGAGCATGATCGCGCCGATGGCGAAATGCGCGATCGAGGGCTTTGCCATCATGAAGCGGGGATCGTTGGTCAGCAGCGTGATGGTGCCGAGGCCGACCACGAGCGCGAGGCTCGCATAGGTCATGTAGTTGAGCTGCTGGCCCTTGATGCGGGCGTGGATCACCTGCGCGATCGCGCCGGCGATCGCCACCGAGGTTGCCAGGATGACGTTGTCGGTGACGAGATAGACGACCAGGAAGACAATCGCGGAGAAGAGGTCGGAGGCGAGGCGGGCGAATACGTCCTTCATCGTCAATCCTGTCTAGCGGGCGTTGGGCAAGACCGTGGGCAAGGCGCGGGCAGGCGCACCGTACTTGATCTGGTGATACTCCGGATACCATTTTGTGAAGTAAATCGCGCTGTTGCGGGCGGCGAAGGCCACCGCAAGGCTCGACCAGAGCGGCAGGCCGGGGACGTAGAGCAGCACGAGATTGGCCGCCGCCATCAACAGCGCGGCCACGGTCCAGGCACTGGTGATGACGTAATTGGCAGTGAGAAAGCCGGGCATCGCCGCGGTCTCGGCCGGCACCGATTCAAGCGCGTATTGCAGCGTGAAGGGACGGCGGAACAGGATCGAGCCGAGAGAAATGACGAAGACGCCGATATCGACCGACAGCTTGACACCGAGCGTGCCGAGCTGCGGATCGAGCAGCGTCAAATAGAGGCCGATTGCGGCGAACACGACCGCCGAGCCGGCGGCCAGGATCTTCACCGAGCGGCCGTACGCCACGTCGATCGCGATGGTCATGAGGCAGATCGCGGCGGCCGCGAATACGCTCATCGTGGCCGACGTCACCAGCATCAGGAGGCTGTAGGCGCCGTAGGGGGCGAGGATCAGGAAAATCGTCATGGGCCGCCTCGGTCTGGCCGATCTTTACGTTGTAAAGATAAATAGTTCAGGCGGAGCGCCGGGTCAAGTCAAATCTTTACAATGTCAAAATCACGTAAGCGGCATATAGAAGCTGAGCTGCTGCAATGGCTTGGTCGGAGGCTTCCTCGGCCAATTCGGCCCAGGGCAGGTGCGACAGGACCGGGACCGAACAGGCGATCGCCAGACCAAGGCCGAGCAGGATGCCGCCGTTGAAGATGATCTGGCCGCTCCGCCGCAGCCGGATCATCTGGACGGCGACCACGGCGCAGATCAGTGCGAGGAGGGCAAGGACGTCTGCGGTGAGCGAGGGCAACTGCATGGGGGCCTCTTTGGTGACAGATCCGTGCTGTGGCTTTGGGAAAAAGACGGGCGCTATCGTGCGCCCACCCAATTGCCGTGAAACCCGTCCGGCACGCGATGGCCGAGCTGCACCAACGCGACGGGGCCGGCTTCGACATCGGTGGCATTGAACACCGCGAGGTCGCTGCGGTTCTCGCGTGCCCGCCAGACCACCGCGAGCAGCCAGCCGTCGCCCTCGCTCGCGTCCTTCGCGCGCTCGACGAACACGGGTTCGGAGATGGTGTCGCCGGCGGGCAGCAGGTAATGGCCGAGCCGCCGTCCGTTGCCGTCGACATGGACGACGCCGGAGAGTGCGCCGAACATCGGCAGTTTCGGATTGGCGCAGGCGTACCAGCCGTGACGATTCTTCAGCCCGGCGCGGCGGTCGTCGATGCGCGGGAATTCGCCGGTGAGATCGTCGAGGTAAGTCTGCTGGAAGCGATCGGTATTGCCTGTGAGATCGAAGGTCCAGCGGCAATGCCGGGCGCGCGACTTCTCGGGATCGGTCGGCCGTCCATCGGGATGCGGAAACAACGGCGCTTCCTCGAACTGCATGACGTCGGCGACGATGCGGTTCTCGTCCTCCCACGCATTCATGATGTGGAAGACGTAGCAGGCTTCACCACGGAACCAGACGATGTCCTTCGCGGTGCCGCTGCGCTTCATCACGCCGACATAGGCGCCCTTGTCCGGCTCCCAGGCGTAAGGCGGCCGCCCGCTCATCGCGCGCTCCATGCTGCCGGTGATGGGCAGGATCGGAAACAGCACATGGTTCGCGGTGACGATGAAGTCGTGCACCATGCTGGCATAGGGCGCCTCGAACCGCTCGAAGCGCGTGGCCTTGCCTGTTGCGTCGATCGAGCCGTAGGAGAGGGCAGGCGTCAGCGGCCCCGCTGCGTTGTAGCCGAAGAACACCAACTCACCCGTGACGGGATCGATCTTCGGATGCGCGGTGAAGCTGCCGGCGACGCGGCCCTGGTAGTTGTGATAGCCGCGCGTTGCCAGCGTGCCGGGCTCGATCTCGGTCGGCAGATGGGCTTCTTCCAGGGCCAGCAGCTTGCCGGCGTGGAAGATGATGTTGGTGTTGGCGACGCCGCCGTCGGTGAGGTTGGCAGGCGCATCCGGAAGCTTGCGGCCGAAGCCGCCGAACAGCGCGCGGCCGGCATCGTGCTCGGCGAGCCATTTCGGGGTGCGGACCCAGCGGTTGCGGTAGCTGGCGCGGCCGTTCTCGAGATGGAAGGCGTGCAGCATGCCGTCGCCGACGAACCAGTGCGCGCCGGGAGACTCGAACTGCGGATTGGGACCGTTGCGATAGAGCACGCCGTTCAGCTCACGCGGCAATTCGCCGATGATCTTGAGGAAAGGTGCGTCGGCTTCGAACGGGATCGGCCCGATATTGTTGCGGCGCTCGGCGATGGCGTCGTGCTGCACGGCGTAGCCTCTCTATCTTTACATCGTAAAGATCAGATACCGCCGATTGCCACTTCGGTCAAGCGAAATCTTTACACTGTCAATATTGCGTCATATAGCTTGCAAATGACCAAGACCGATACCAAGAGCGACACCGCGCGAAGCTCGCGTACCCCTGGAAAAAAGACCTCGGCAGCGGCGTCGCGTCCGGCACGCCGCGCGACCAGCGCGAAGGCCGAGACGCCGTATCATCACGGCGCCTTGCGCGATGCGCTGCTCGAGGCTGCCGAACGGGTGCTGGAACGCGACGGGCTTGCGGGCCTCACATTGCGCGCGGTGGCGCGGGAGGCGGGTGTGTCGCACGCCGCGCCGACGCATCATTTCGGCGACCTCACCGGCCTGCTCAGCGAACTCGCCGCGGTAGGCTTCCGTCAGTTCAATGCGGCGATGGCGGCGTCCTGCAATGCCGCCACCACGCCGCTCGAAGCCGCGCTGGCGCGGCCGAAAGCCTATGTCGCCTATGCGCAGGCCCATCCCGGCATGTACGGCATCATGTTCCGCACCGAGCGGCTGGATTATTCAAGACCCTCGCTGCACGAGGCGGCTGAAGCCTCCTTCGCCGGGCTTGCCAATGCAATCGGCATGATGCGGCAGGAACAGATCAGCGGCGATGCGCTGACGCTGAACCAGGGCGCCGCGATCGCACGCGCCTGGTCGATGGTGCACGGCTTCACCACGCTGCTGCTCGACGGGCGTCTCGCGGACATTTTGGGGCGTCTGCCGGAGGGGACAACGGCCGAACGCCTGCTCGAGGCGATGCTGACGGCGCCCATCTCGGGAAAGCTGCCCGGCCCCTGATCGTCAGGGACCGACGCAACCCTTGCCCTGATCAGGCGTTGACGCCGCATGGCAAGAACATCACGCGCGCCCTGGAAACGCGCCAATCCCCGCAAGCGGGCCGGCAAGGCCTCCACGCATCTCAGTCCCGCAAAGAAATCGGCGGCGAAAGCGCGCGCCCGCCGTGCCGGCCGCCCCTATCCCAACCTCGTGGACAACATGCGCATGGCAGCGAAGAAGACCTCCAGGAAGAAGGCTTCAAAGAAAGCTTCGAAGTCGAAATCATCGAAAGCAAAGAAGACCTCCGCGAGGAAGACGCGTAAGCGCACCGCGAAGAAGACGGCAAAGTCATCACGCAAGCGCAGCGCGTCCGCGCGCGAAAGGGATCCGCAGGGCGGCCTGACCGCAGCGGGTCGCAGGGCGTTCGCGCGCAAGCAGGGCGCTCATCTGCGGCCCGGCGTCACCAAGAAACAGCAGGAGATGACACCGCAGGAGATGCGGCGGAAAGGCAGCTGGGCCGTGCGCTTTTATGGCCGCGCAAAACTGCCGCCGTTGGTCGATGCCAAGGGGCAGCCGACCCGCCACGCACTGTCGGCGCATGCCTGGGGCGAGCCTGTTCCGAAGACAGTGGCGGCGGCGCGGCGCATTGCCGCGAAGGGCGAGCGGCTCTTGGCGCGCTATCGGCGTGCCAAGGCGAAGGGCTAACGCATCGTCGCCAGCTCGACCGCGCGGCCGCGTGTGCCGATGATCTTCACCTCGTCCTTGCCGCATGTGAAGCCGCGGGCGAAATCGTCCGCGGCCTTGCGCGCCAGCTCATTGGCGGTCGGGTTGGCGATCGCATCGACATAGGCGACATGGCAGACCGGGCCGGGCGGCAGCCGGGTCACGACCAGCATGGCCTTGGTGTTGGGCCGACCCTGCTTGTCGGGATCGCTGTTGTCGGCGATGTGCCAGCGCTGGATGATCGCGAACGGCCTGGCGCCCATGGTGCGCCATTCGATCGTGGTCTCCGATGAGTTGAACGGGGCGAACCAGACCTTGGCCGCCGGTTCCTCGGCGGCAGCCTTGCGATTGCG
Organism: uncultured Bradyrhizobium sp.; assembly: GCF_936943645.1. Lineage (GTDB taxonomy): Bacteria > Pseudomonadota > Alphaproteobacteria > Rhizobiales > Xanthobacteraceae > Bradyrhizobium. The sequence goes on from NZ_CAKZJO010000095.1 coordinate 23,482, forward strand.
GCCGACCGAGACGATTTCGCGAAGATCGTCCTCGGCAATCAGCACGACCAGACCCGCCTTGCCCGGACATGCCCGCGTGGTGCTGCCGTCGAGCTCGCTCGCTTTGCCGATCTGGCGGCAATCCTTTGGCGCCGTCGATGTGTAGGCGCTGCCCATGGATTGGGCGGCGGCACTGTTCAGGCCGATGCAAGTCATCAAGACGGCCAGGCTGATGCAGGTGATGCGGTTCATCATGTGGCTTCGATGGTGCGGGAACTCCCTCCCATCAGACGTCTTGATTGTGGGCAAGGTTCAAACAAGGGTGGGATAGACCTGACAGCGGCGCGGAATCGTTCTAGAAGAGCGGCTTCGCTTGAGGCATCGGGCCTCGTTCGCGTTCTCATTTCTCTCGATCATGCCAGCCATCGCTTCCAGCAAATCCTACCGCGTCGGCCGTTCCAAGACCGGACTCGGCCTCTTCGCCACCCAGCCGATCAAGAAGGGCACAAGGATCATCCGTTATTTCGGGCCGATCCTGGACTCGCGGATCCCCGAGCAGGACGACATCGAGAACAAGTACCTGTTCGAGCTCAACGGCCGCTGGACCATCGACGGCTCGGTGCGCAAGAACCTCGCGCGCTACATCAATCATTCCTGCCGGCCCAACGCGGAATCCGACGTCCGTCCGCGCGAGCGCAAGGTCTTCATCCGCGCCATCAGGAACATCGAGCCGGGCGACGAGATCAACTACGATTACGGCACCGATTATTTCAAAGCCTATCTGAAGCCGATCGGCTGCAAGTGCCCCTCCTGCGAGAACAAGCGCAAGAAGCAGCGCGCCGAGGCGCGGGCGGAAGCCGCCAAGGTCAAGGCGCGCAAGGCCAAGAAGGTGGTTGCGAAGGGTTCGAAGACCAGGGCCGCCAAGAAGAAGCTCAACGGCAAGCACTTCGCCGGCAAGGCCGGCCGGGCCAGGGCGTAGCGTCCCCGGGCGTCTTCCCCTCTTAATCCCTCAGCTTGCGGGATTGCGCGCCGTAACGATCCACGTCGCGCTCTCGATCAGCAGCGACCGATCACCGGGGCGACCGGCGAAAGCGGCACGAACCGCGGCCGAGGCGCGAGCGCGGATGTCGTCGGGCTGATCGGCGAGCACGCGCGACAGCGGGCCGACCTCGATCGCCATCTTCACCGCGTCGTCGATCGCCGCGTCCCGCGTCGCGCCCTCGCCAAACGGGGTAAGAGCATCGAAGGGCTCGATAGCGATATTGGTGAATCCGGCCGCCGTCAGGATCCGCCCCACCCGCTTCGGGTCGCCGAACGAGAATGGACCGGGCGCTTCGGGATCGGGCGGCGCCGTCGGCGCGACGATGCCTCTGATCGCGCCCATCGGCAGGCGCATCCAATCGTTCTCGGCCGCGCCGCGCCAGCAGACGAAAGCGACCCGCCCGCCCGGCTTGAGCGCGCGGCGCATATGGGCGAACGTCCCCGTCGGATCGCCGAAGAACATCACCCCGAAACGCGAGAACAAAATGTCGAACACCCCCTCTGGCAGCTCGGCGCTGCTGGCGTCGGCCACGCGGAACACGACCGGCATATCCTGTGGCGCAAGCGCGCGCGCTCGGGCAATCAGTGACTCGGATATGTCCACGCCCAGCACTTGGCCCTCCGCGCCGACGCGGGCGGCCAGAGCCAGGCTCGACGTGCCCGCGCCGCAGCCGATGTCCAGCACGCGCTCGCCCGCCGCGGGCGCGGCGGCTTCGATCGCGGCCTCGCCGAACACCGCCAGCCTGGCGTCGAGCTGGGCCTGGTAGGCGACCCAGCGCTCCCCGCTTTGGTCATTCCAGCCGGCGGCTCGATCGGCATTGTGCTGTGCCATGAGATATCCTTGTTCTCTAAACTGTCCGATGTCAAAGCGCGCATCGTCTCCAGCGACCAGCGAGGGCGAACGGGATGAAGCGATCCATTCTCCGCTGATCCTTGAGAGGAACGACCAGTTCCGGATCGGAGCTCCCTGTACATCGTCAGCCTTCAGAGACCCCGCTTGTTCAATGAGCTCCGCATGCCTGCGCCCCTGCAGTTAACCGTCCACTATTCTTTTCAACGTGGCCCTTTGCATTGATCGCGGCGTCAGACGATTTGAAAAGGCTGCCATCTTGTTCGTCAGGCCCGCGATCACCATGGCCTTTCCTTCCATAAGCGCCCGAACACCGCTCGCGGCGACCGGACGCGGCTTCATGGTGAGGAGGCGCAGCAAGGCCGTTGTGGCTGCGCCGGCTGCCGCATCGAAGCCCGTCGCGGTGTGCCCCGGGCAGAGAGTGGTGACAACCACACCATGCGAGCGAAGTTCGTCGTGCACGGCCTCGCCAAGAGCGAGTACATATGCCTTGGTCGCCGCATAGGCCGCGTAGGTGGGAACGGCTTGGAAGGCCATGAGGCTGGAAACGAGAAGGATATGTCCGGATTGCCGCGCGGCCATGTCGCGGCCGAACAGGTAGGTCAGCTCTGTCAGCGTCGTGATGTTGAGCTGGATCATGTCTGTCGTGCGCTCGATCGGCGTGTCCAACAAAGTGCCGTGCAAGCCGTATCCGGCATTGTTCAGCAAGATGTCGATCGTCACCGACCTCGCATCGAGACTGCTTTTCAAGCGGCTGGCCGCACCCGGCGCGGCAAGATCGATCGTCTCGACCAGCACGTCCACGCCGTATTTGCGGCGGAGATCGGCGGCAAGCTTTTCCATCGACTCCTGCCGTCGGGCCGCCAACACGAGATTCACTTTCTGCGCAGCCAGAAGATCTGCGAAGTCAAGGCCGAGGCCACTCGACGCCCCGGTGATCAGAGCCCATTTTCCGACGAAGCTGTTCATTGCTCTCAAACCACCATCGACTGCTGGGCGAAGATGCCCGCCATCGCGCCCTGCGATGATGCCTGGGTGACGGAAGGCAAGAAGGGCGTGGTGAGGTCGCCGGCGGCGTAGATGCCAGGCGTGCTGGTTTGACGGCGCTCGTCCACCTTGAGGACGATGCCGGCGGGCGTAGCCACGGTGGCAAGGCCCAGTGATTCATGCAGGCTTGCGGACGGCTTGTTGCGCGGATTGGCGAACAGGATGTCGACCGCGACTTTGCGGCCGGTATCGAGATTGACGGCGATATGGCCCTTGTCGTGGGCAATCTCAACGATCCGGCCATCGACGAGAGGTACGTTGCGGCGCGCCAGATCGGCTTGGACATCGGGCGGAATGTCGTGACCATCGTCGAAGAGCGTCAACTTGTCGGTCCAATCGTGGAACAGCCTGACCTGATTGTGCGACTGCGGGCTGGACCACACGAGGCCCCAATGCTGGCCGGCGACTTCAAAGCCGTCGCAATAGGGGCAAGGCACGATCGACGTGCCCCAGCTTTCAGCGTAACCCGGAACATCAGGCATCTGATCGGCGACGCCATAGCTCAGGATCACGCGACGCGCCCGAAGGCTTTCGCCATCGCCAGTAAGGACCTTGAAATCGTCGATGGCGCCCGAGACGCTTTCGGCCCGGGCATTGACCAGCTTGATCGCGGGATAACGCGCCAGTTGCCGTCGCGCCTCGGCCAGAATGTCCAGCGGCGGCTTATGATCGTGGCCGAGCAGGCCATGTGAGTGGCCGGCGAAGCGGTTTCGTGGCAGGCCGGTATCGAGAACGGTGACCTTGCGGCGGGCGCGGCCGAGCTGCAGGGCGCCGGCGAGACCGGCAAAGCTTCCGCCGATGATGATGACGTCATCCATGGTGTTGGGCTCCGTGCTGTGGATGGAGGGAGACGGGTTGGGCTTGGCGGTGGCCTGGGCGCGGGCGATGGTGGAAAGCGCAGCCAACTTCAGCAGGGCTCGTCGTTGCAACGCCGGGCGGCCAGGGCAGTTTGATTTGCGGGACAAATTGAAACCTACGCATTGGCTTGCACATTTCCGATACTTCATGGTATCGTAATTCGAGAATTAGAATACTGTCAAGTACTGGAATTGCCGTGACCGAAAACAGCCAGGGCCGGCGCGGCCGTCCCGCCAACGAGGCGCTTGCCCAAACGATCGTCGACGCCGCGCGCGAACTCTTTGTGGAATTGGGTTTTCAAGCGACGACTTTGGACAAGGTCGCCCAGCGAGCGAAGATATCCAAGCTCAGCATCTATCGGCACTTCGAGAACAAGGAGGCGCTGTTCGGCGCGGCAATGGCGGCCGGCTGCCAACAATTGTTTGCACCACAGGCCCTTCTTGAAGGCGTCGACGTTTCGGCCGAAGATCAGCTCATGGCGGTGGGATCATCCCTGCTTCGCACGCTGTTGAGGCCGGACGTCCGCGGTGTTGAAGACATGATCATGGCCGACAAGACGAATCAAAAGTCATTAAGCAGGCTCCATTACGAAGCGCGCCCCGCCCATGTCATCGCCCAAATCGAGGCCCTGTTGCGTCAGTTGCACGCGAAGGCGGATCTGAACGTGCCCGATCCTCTGCGGTCCGCCCGCTTGTTTGCTGCGCTTTTCAAAGGATCCGATCTCCTGATGATCGCACGCTTCGATCAGGCGAAAGCAGAGGACGACAAGGAAATCGAATCCTATTGCCGGTCGGCCGTCGCCATGTTCGTCGCCGCGCACGGTGGGAACGACCACGCGGGCGGATATTTGCCTGCCTCAAGGTCAAAAAACAAAATTTGAAGCGTGCGTGACTGAATCGACCAGCAGGTCAAGGCAGGCCAGCCGATCATGAAAATTGACGAGTCGGCCGCACGGTCCGACTAACGTCCGCTTTGGTCATTTTCGAAGGTTTCAGCGGAGGGCCTCGTGTGGCTGATGTCCGCTTTGACCTGAAAGTGCCTAACCATCGCCAGCCAAGACGTTGCGTTTGGCTGAACGCCCATGATTCAACGCCCATATTGGGGTTCGACTCATGCGCTACGAACTCGATGGGTTTCACAAGGGTTCTACCCATCCTACGGCGTGATAAGCCCCTGCCGAGGCGTCGGGCAAAACACCCAAAACCCGTCAACCCCACCCGTCAAAAATATATCGCTTTTCCGAATTTCGGATTTGTGGCATACACCTGCCATCCCGGCCCTGCCAGAGGGGCGCTTCGCGATCGTCACGAGATGCGGGCCGGGG
>NZ_CAKZJO010000096.1 GCF_936943645.1 uncultured Bradyrhizobium sp.
CCAAGGCGCTAAGTCGCTTCCATCGCACAAATCATGGCCATGCAGATACAAGGGGCCTCTCTCCACCCGTGCGACTGCCGCGGGACCTGTACCCCCTCACCCGGAATACGCGCTACGTGCATATTCCGACCTCTCCCCGCAAGCGGGGAGAGGTGAAGGATCACGCCGCGACGCGCTCGCTGCGATCGACCAGCGCCGCCAGTTCCCGCGCGTCCGCCACCACGCGCACGGCCATCGGTTCGTCGCGGCCGCGGATCGCGACTTCCTGCTGCGGCAGCGTATCGTCGGAAAGGCCCGCGGTGCGGCGGATCTCGTCCGAGACGATCGACTCGCAGCCAAGCGTCTTGGTCATGTCCTGAAGGCGGGCGGCGACGTTGACGGCATCGCCCAGCGCCGTGAAGACGATGTGATCGCGATAGCCGATGTCGCCGATGATGACCTCGCCGCCATGAATGCCGATGCCGAAGCGGATCGGCTGGCGAAGATCGTGGCTCAGGAGCTGGTTCAACTCGTCGATATGGGTGGCGATGCCGCTGGCCGCCTTCAGCGCCTGCCGGCACGCGGTCTGCGGATCGGCCGTGAGCCCGAACAACGCCAGCATGCCGTCGCCGACGAACTGGTTCGGCTGGCCGCCATTCTCGATCACGGCCTGCGACACCGCGCCGAGGAAGCGGTTGACGATGAAGACGGTGTCGAACGGCAGCCGCTTCTCGGCGAGCTGTGTCGAGCCGCGCATGTCCACGAACAGGCTGACGAGATAGCGCTCCTGGCCGATGCTCGCCGGCGCCGAGGCATGCGCGGTCGTTTGCGGCGTGAAGAGCTGGAAGAAGGAGAGGTCGGAGGTCGGCCGCAACTGGCAGGCCAGCCGGATCGAGGGATCGTTGGTGCCGACGCGGGTGAGTACGAAGGCCTCGCGCTGCGACGGCTCGGGCAGGACGGCGTGATCGCCGATGACTCGGATGCGGCAGGTGGAGCAGCGGGCGCGGCCGCCGCAGACGCTGGCATGGGGCAGATTGTGCCGCAGGCTTGCTTCCAGCACCGAGAGGCCCTTAGGAACGCGCACCGTCCTGCCGTTACCGTAGGACAGCGCAATCATGCCGCCACGCCGCTCGCGCCAGGCCCGCACGCCGCGCGCCGCCAGCGCCAGACCCAGCAGCCCGAAATAGGTGACGGTGAAAGCGCCGGTGATGCGATCGAGCGTCGCGGCCTCGGCTGTGGTGCCGACCTGACGGCGGGTGAGATTGTGCGTGCGCCATTCGCCGTCATCGGCTTCGAATGCGACGTTCCGACCGCCCTGGTAGATGCCGAGCAGCGATAGCGTCGGGACCAGCACGGCGGCAGCGAGCAGATAGGGCGCGGCACGCACGAAAAACGGCTTGAGGCGCAGCCAGAAGAAGATGCCGATGCAGCCGTGCACCCAGGCAATGATCAGCAGAATCGTCATCTGCCACAGCCGGCCGGGCGAGGCGACGAAGAACAGATAGAGCTCCTGCGGATAGAGCTTCTGGTGACCGTAGAGCGTATAGCCGAGCCGCACCCCGACCACGTGCGCCATGACCAGTGCGGGGATGCTGAGGCCCAGCACGAGCTGCAGCGGCTCGATCGTCCGCCAGCGGAACTGGCGGCGCTGATACAGCGCGTAGATGCCGAGCCCCATATGGGTGAGTGCGGCGGTGTAGAACACGATCGCGACGGGGAGGAACTGCCAGAACAGTGTGTGGTAGTAGACGCCGGCCTCCATGGCCTCGACCGAGATATTGCCGAGCGCATGGTTGAGGAAATGGCTGATCACATAGGAGAACAGGATCAGGCCGCAGACCAACCGCACCTGCCGCACGCTGGTCGCGCGGACGAGTTCGGACATCTGTGCAGGAGCGGTGGCCATGATCTGCTTGTATCAGTTCACTAGGGAGAACAGCCAGCCTAGCGGTTAATTCCCGATGTGGACAGGTTGCGAGATCACATGCGCGGCAACCCCAGCTGTCGTCCCGGACAAGCGCGCCCTCAGGCGCGCGCCGATCCGGGACCCATAGCCACAGGGAGTGGTGATGGGCGAGCCGGCAACTCCGGGTCATCGCCAAACCCCTCCCTGTGGTTATGGGTCCCGGGTCTGCGCTGACGCTTGCCCGGGACGACAGCGGTGTTTGCGGTGCCACTCCCCGCATTGACTCCCCCTCCCAGGTTGGCGAAAAGCGCGGCCGTGACGATCGCTCCCGATATCTCCGTGAAGCCAGACGGCGCTGAACGCCGTCTCATCCGTGTCGCCGTGGCCGTCATCGCCGCGATGACGCTGCTGCGCATCGTCTATGCCTCCGCGATCGAGCTGCGCACCGACGAGGCCTATTACTGGACCTGGTCGAAGGAGGGCGCGCTGAGCTTCCTCGATCATCCCCCTGCTATCGCCTGGTTGATCCGCCTGGGAACCGCGATCCTCGGCGACACCACGCTCGGGGTGCGCCTCGGTGGCATCGTCGCGATGCTGGTGACGCAGCTGCTGCTGGCCGACATCGTCCGCCGCCTCACCCATGATGTCCGCGCGGTCGTGCTCGCGGTGCTGATGCCGGAAGCTGCGCTCTATTACGGCCTGCTGATGGCCAAGGTCGCGCCCGATGTCGCGATGATCCCGTTTGCGGTCGCGATGATGTGGTCGCTGGTGCTGATAGCGCAGGGCGGCGACGGGCGCTGGTGGCTGGCGGCCGGGCTGTTCGCCGGTCTTTCGATGCTGTCGAAATTCACCGCGATCATGTTCGCCCCCGCAGTTGCCGCCTTCCTGCTGGTGCCGGATTGGCGCTGGCGCTGGCTGCGCAGTCCGTATCCTTATCTCGCGGTGCTGGTAACGATTGCGGCGTTCTCGCCGGTGCTGATCTGGAACGCGCAGCACGACTGGGCCTCGTTCCGCTTCCAGGGCGTTCGCGCCACCGCCAATTACGGCATCTCGTTGCGCACCCTCGGCGATTACATCGGCCTGCAATTCGGCCTGGTCGGCTTCGTCATGCTGCCGGTGGTGCTGACCGGCCTCGTGCTGTCGGCATGGCGCGGCTACCGCACGCGCGAGCCTGTCGGAATTCTCTTGTCGACCGCGGTGCTGGTGCCGTTCGCCTACTTTCTCTTCAAGTCGATGACGCTCCGGGTCGGCGACACCTGGCCGATGTTCATGTGGCCGGTCGGCTTTGCCGCGGCCGCGGTCAACCTCGCGGCCATGATGAAGGAGGATTGGTCGGCGCGCATGCTGAGATCGTCGGTGTTCTGGGCCAGGACAGCGGTCGGCTCGGGCCTCGCCTTCGTCGTCATCGTTTTCCTCTATTATGTCGCTGCGCCCTTCAATCTGCTTGGCAGGATCGATCCGATCGGCGCCGAGGCTGGCTATGAGCAGGTCGCCGCGCGGGCGCAGGCCGCCCTCGATGAGACCGGCGCGACCTGGATCGCCACCACGGATTACCGCACCTACGCCATGATGCGCTGGCTGTTCCGCGGCCGCGTGCCCGTCATCGAGCTCAACGAGCGCGGCCGCTTCCAGGACTTTGCCGATCCCGGCATGGACAGGATCATGGGACACGCCGGCATCTATATCGGGCGCGAGCCGGACGATCGTTCGTCGCTGTGGGAGAACATTCCGGCGAAGCGCGAGCCGCTCGGCGAGGTCGAACGAAGCTGGCGCGGCGTTCGCTCGGATACCTATGTGATCGAGAAGCTCACCGATTGGACGCCCGAGCTGTCGCCGCCGAAGGACTCGCCGCTGTTCCAGTGGAAGGTGCTGGCGGGTGAATTTGAAAAGCGCTTCTTCGGCTAGCACGGCGTCCCTTCACCCTCCCCTGGAGGGGCAGGGCTATCGCATGTGGAAATCCCGAGTCTCTTCCGGAGCTTAGCCGGCAATGTGCTTGCGCGAGGCTGCCAAGCAGCGGAATCGGATCGAGAACAAAACGGAATCGAACCGCGAAGCTGGAGCGACACTTCTCGAACGTGTGCTTTACAAGTGTCGACAGCGCTTTGCTTTTTCCCATATGCGATAGCCCTGCCTGGAGGGGGAGGGTAAGTAAGAGCGGCTCACTACTCCTCCCCGTCCTTCTTCCGCAGCAGATCCGTCGCGAGGTCCGAGAGTTTCGGCGGCGGCAATGCTGCGAACGGCAGCGGCCGTGTGACGTCGATCGCCGCCAATCCGAGCCGCGCCGTCAGCAATCCGTTCAGCACGCCTTCACCCAATCGTTGCGACAGCCCGGCCGCGATGCCGTGGCCGAGCATCTGCTGCACCAGGCTGTCGCTCGCGGCCATGCCGCCGGTGATGGCGAGATGGGCGATGACGTGGCGGAGCAGGCGGATCATGCCGAGCGCGCCGGGGCGGCCGCCATAGAGAAAAGCGAGCTGGCGGATCAGGCGCAGCGCCGCGACGAACACGAACAGCACGTCGATCGCTGCGCGCGGGCTCACCGCCGTGACGATCGAAACTTTTTGCGCGGCGGAGGACACCAGACGCCGCGCCTCGGCATCGAGCGGCGACATCAATTCGCGCTCGGCGAGCCGGATCATGTCGGCGCCGTCGATGATCTCGCCGGTGTGGCTCTCCAGCGCGGCGCGGGCGCGCGCGAGCTGCGGGTTCTGGTGCGCGATCTCGAGGAGGTCCTGCACAATGACGCGGCTTTCCTTGCGGTCGTCGCTGGCGAGCACGGCCGCCGCGCGCGCATGCAGCTTCTCGATGGTCGCGAGGCGCGCGAGGCCAAAGGCTTCACGCCCAATTACGACTGCGAGCGCCAGCGCGGTGACGGCAGCGAAGGCGACGCCGACGAAGCCAAGCGTTTCGCTGCGCGCGAACAGATCCTCGATCAGCCTGATAACGCCGAGCCCGGTGCCGAGCAGCGTCAGCCCGCCGAGCCCCGACCAGAACAGCGTGCCCCAGGGAAATCTGCGCCGCGCGGGAAGGGCGGCTGCGATCGGCACCGGCAGCGCCTGCGGATCGTGCTCCGGCGTGATCTGGATGGTGGCGCGGCCGAGCCGGCTGGTTTCGTCGGCCTCGGTGACGACGACGCCGGGATCGTCGAGCCGGAAGGTCGCCGGCCGCCGTGGCTTCGATCGGTCGTTCATGCGAGCTTGTCTCCGATCAGGAACTGCAAGGCACGGTCGAGGCGGATGTGAGGCAAGGCCGGCTCGTTCGTTCCCTCGCGCTCGAGCCTGGGCGGACGGAAGCGCAGGAAGCGGAAGTCGCTCTTCTCGGCGGCCTGGGTCGAGAGGCCCTCAAACGCGCCCTTGCCGTTGAACAGCGGCTCTGGATCGAGCGGCAGATCGCCCGGAAAGGTCGCCACTTCCGTGTTGCCGTCGAAGAACTCGCCGCCGGCGCTCTCGCCCGCGGCGGGTGTTCCCAGGATCGACGGCAGTTTGTCGCGGCCGTGCGCGACCTGCGCTTCCCGCGTGGCGCGCACCGCGGCCAGCGCCACCACGTCGATGGCTGCGCCGGTATTTTCCGCGCGCGCGACTGCGCCGGAGACGGCGCGGCGCAGCACGGCTTCGAGCCGGTCGTGGCTGGAATGGTGCAGGTGGTCCGCCTTGGTCGCGGCAAACAGAATGCGGTCGATGCGCGGGCGGAACAGGCTGGACAGGATCGTGCTGCGGCCGATGTTGAAGCAGTCGAGAATGCCGGCCAGCGCGGCTTCGAGGTCGTGCAGCGCCTCGGGGCCGGAGTTGAACGCGGCGAGCGCATCAGCCAGCACGATCTGGCGATCGAGCCGGGCGAAATGATCCCTGAAGAACGGCCGCACCACGACGTCCTTGTAGGCCTCGAAGCGGCGCACCATCATCGCCCACAGCGATCCATCCAGTGCCTGCCCGCCAACCGGCACGTCGAGCGGCGCAAAGGTCAGCGCGGGCGAGCCTGCGAGATTGCCGGGCATCAGGAAGCGGCCGGGCGGCAACAGGCTCATCGCGAAGCGCTCGTCGCGGCAGGCGCGCAGATAGTCGGTGAAGAGCTTCGCGGCCGTCAGCGTCGCCTGCTCGTCCTCACGCGCCTCGGGCTTGAGCGTTGCGAGATGGGCGTGCCATTCGCTCGCAAGATGCGCGCGCGGCGACTCGCGCGACAGCGCAAGGCTCTCCGCCGACCATTGCTCGAAGCTCTTCTGCAGCAGCGGCAGGTCGAGCAGCCATTCGCCGGGATAGTCGACGATGTCGAGCGTCAGTGTGCGGTCGGCGCCGTTCGGGCGCTGATAGTCGATGACGAGCCTGAGCTCGCTGATGTCGACGGTCGAATTCGGCCAGCGCCGTTCCTCGACCAGCGCGCGCAGATGGCTCTCATAGGCAAAGCGCGGCACGGCATCGTCGGGCTGCGGCGCGAGATGCGCCCGCGCGATCCGGCCCGAGGCGTAGGCGTCGAACACCGGAAAGCGGCCGCCGCGGGTGAGGCCGTGGATCAGCGCGGTGATGAACACGGTCTTGCCGGCCCGTGACAGGCCGGTAACGCCTAACCGCACCGTCGGGTTGAAGAAGTGCTCGCCATAGTCGATCAGCGCCTGCGCGGACAGCCGCGCTTCTTCGACCATATCCTGGAAACTGAATGCCATATGAACGTTAATGGAGCTGGGGCGGGCTGGATGTGTGACCGTTCACAAAAGTGGCAATTGCGTGAGGAAAATCAAGCTCCATACTTCCACCGCCTTTGCAAGGAAATCAGCCGTTTGAACGACGCGCCGGTCCTGAAAGACCCATAGAGAAGGGCATTATCTCATTTTGCGGATTGCCATGACCGTCTTCCAACTGAAAGAGTTCGCATCGACCTCCGTCCACGCCGCAGCCGATGTGATCGGCTGGAACTACGACCGCGCCGAGCTGATCGCCGATGGTATCATCCACGCGATCGGCGTCCTCTCCGGCATCGTTGCCGCGACCGTGCTGGTGGTGCTGACGGCGATCTATGCCGACGCCACCAACATCGTCGGCGTCTCGATCTACGTCGCCGGACTGCTCTCGATGCTGGTGCTGTCGGCGACCTATAATCTCTGGCCGGTGTCGCCGGCCAAATGGCTGCTGCGGCGGTTCGACCATTCGGCGATCTATCTGCTGATCGCCGCGACCTACACGCCGTTCATCCTCGAGGTGAAGGACAGCGTATTCGCGCTGGTGCTGCTCGCCGGCGTCTGGTGCGTTGCGATCCTCGGCATCGTGCTCAAGCTTTGCTGCCCCGGCCGGTTCGATCGTGTCTCGGTCGGCATCTACCTCGCCATGGGCTGGAGCGGCGTGATGCTCTACGACGCCGTGGTCCAGGCGCTGCCGGCGCTGGTGCTCGGCTTCATCCTGGCCGGCGGACTGCTCTACAGCTTCGGCGTGATCTTCCACGCCTGGCGGCGGCTGCGTTTCCAGAATGCGATCTGGCACGGCTTTGTCTTGGCCGGCGCGGCGTGCCATTATACCGCGGTGCTCGACCTCGTGTTGAGCTGAGCAGGTTCCGCGCAGCGGCATAAGCAGCGCGGTCCAAAGCGGTGTAAGATAGAGGAGACGTCGCATGCAGGTGACCGGCAAGGTCGTGGTCGTCACGGGCGGCGCAAACGGCATCGGCAAGGCGCTGTGCGAGGCCTTTCACGCCGCAGGCGCGGCCAAGGTCGTCGTCGCGGACATGGACGCCGCCAATGCGCGGGCGGTCGCCGCCATGGTGGATGGCGCGGCCTTCAAATGCGACGTTGCGCAGGAAAAGGACATCTCGCACGTCATTGAGGAGACCGAGCGCCAGTTCGGGCCCATTGGTCTGTTTTGTTCAAACGCCGGCATCGGCGGCGGCTTCGATCCGATGTCGGTGAACGCCGGCGGCGCTTCGGATGAGCCGTGGCAGCGCAGCTGGGCGATCCACGTCATGGCCCATGTCTACGCGGCGCGGCATCTGATCCCGCGCATGAAGGCGCGCGGCGGCGGCTATTTCCTCAACACGATCTCGGCCGCGGGCCTGTTGTCGCAGGTCGGCAGTCCGGCCTATTCGACCACCAAGCATGCCGCGGTCGGCTTTGCCGAGAACCTCGCGATCTCGCACAAAGCCCACAACATCAAGGTCTCGATCCTCTGCCCGCAGGGCGTCGACACCAACATGCTGCGCTCGATCCCCAAGGGCCCGCAATCCGGCGACGGCGATCTCACGCCGGAGCAGGTGGCGAAAGACGTGCTCGCCGGCCTCGAGCAGGAAACCTTCCTGATCCTGCCGCATCCGCAAGTGCTCGGCTACATGCGCAAGAAGACCGAGAACTACGACCGTTGGCTCGGCGGCATGGCCAAGATCCAGGCGAAGATGCGGGAAGAGTTTGGGAAGTAGCGCGGTCCCGCCTAAGGCGCACTTGTACCAAATCCTCGCTGTCGTCCCTGCGCACGCAGGGACCCATAACCACAGGGAGAGGTTTGGCGGAGACTGGGAGTTATTCGGTACTGCCCCGGCGCCTATCGATAGATCACGCGGTATGGGTCCCTGCGTGCGCAGGGACGACACCTGTAATTAGGCTACCGCCTCAGGCTCCACCCGGCTCGCCCGCAACGCCCGTGCATAGAGCATCATCCCCTCGCGCACCTTGCGCTGCTCGGTCTCCGTCAGCGCCGCCAGCGCGCCGCGCACCTGCTGCCGGCCGAAGGCGTGCAGCGCCTCCAGCGTGCGGCGGCCCTTTGCGGTCAGCGACAGCCTTTTGCTGCGCGCATCGTTGTCATCCGGCGTCTCCTTCAGCTCGCCGCAATCGATCAGCTTGCGCACCAGGCGGCTGACGCTGGATTTTTCCAGCCGCAGGAAATCGCCGAGCTCGCCCGAGGTCATCGGACCGCGGATGCCGAGCTCCAGAATCGTGTGCACGGCCGACGGCGGGTAGTCCGAGGCCGCCACCGTCGCATCCATGAAGCCGAGCTCGCGCACCATCAGGCGCGAGGCCGCGCGGATGTCGTCGATCAATGCAAGCTCGGCCATCTTGACTCCCGGCATATAGTTGTATCATACAACTATATGCGCGCAACGGCGCGCGCAAGCGTTTTGGAGTGGACCATGAGCGAAGCTTTGCCGGCGGCGATGCGGATGAGGAGCAAGGTCTGCCTGGTCACCGGCGGCGGCAGCGGCATTGGCCGCGCCACCGCGCTGCGGATGGCGTCCGAAGGCGCCGAGGCGATTCTGGTCGCCGGCCGGCGCGAGGCCGAGATCGAGGCGACCGCCGATTCGTGCCGCGCGCTCGGCACGGAGGCGATCGCGTGCCAGACAGACATTACCCGCGAGGACGAGGTCGCGCGGCTCGTCGCCACCGCCGTCGCGCGCTGCGGCCGGCTCGACGTCGCCTTCAACAATGCCGGCTTCCAGGAGCGCCGCGCGCCGCTGGAAGAGCAGGGCACGGACATCTACGACAGCGTGTTCGACACCAACGTGCGCGCGCTGTTCCTGTGCCTGCGCCACCAATTGCCTGTGATGCTCGCGCAGGGGCGCGGCAGCATCGTCGTCAACGCTTCGGTCAGCGGCATGCGCAATCCCAATCCCGGCTTCTCGCTCTATTCGGCCTCGAAGGCCGCCGCGATCTCGCTGACGCGCTCGGCGGCGATGGAGAACGCCCCGCGCGGCATCCGCATCAACGCCATCGCCCCCGGCCGCGTCGTCACCGACATGATGCTGCGCGCCGGCGTCGGCGATGTCGCAACGGTCAGCGCTGGATTGCCGCTGCGGCGAATGGGTAGCCCGGAGGAGGTGGCGGAGGCCGTGGTGTGGCTGTCGTCGGACGCATCATCCTACGTGGTCGGGCACGTGCTTGCGGCGGACGGGGGATTTTTGGCGTCGTAGGGCGTGGTGGCGCCACATACTCCGTGTCGTCCCCGCGAACGCGGGGACCCATAACCCCAGGGAGCAGTTTGGCGAAGACTGGTCGTGTCAATGCGCGCGGTACTGACACCAGCGCTTATCGATGGATCACACGGTATGGGTCCCCGCGTTCGCGGGTACGACAGCCCTAATGCTTCTGCCCGTAAAGCACCGGCACCGCTGAATCCACGACGACTTCGACCAGGCTGGTGCCCTCATGCGCCATGCCGCGCTTCAGCGCTTCGCCGAGCTCCGCGGCCTTCGTCACCCGCACCGCGTGGCAGCCCATGCCTTCGGCGAGCCGGACGAAATCGATCCCGGGCAGCTCCAGTCCCGGCACGTTGCGCACCTGCATCACCTGGCTGAACGAGCGCATCGCGCCATAGCCGGAATTGTTGATGACGACGATGGTGAGCGGCAGCTTGCGTTGCGCTGCGGTCCACAGCGCCTGGATCGAATACATCGCCGAGCCGTCGCCGATCAGGCACACCGTGCGCTGCTTCGGCTTGCCGAGCGCCATGCCGACCGCGGCGGGCAGCGAATAGCCGAGGCCGCCGCTCGCCATGGTGTAGAACGAATCCTGGCCGCGCATCGGCAGGAATTTTTGCATCGCCGGCCGGTGCGAGGGCACTTCCTCGACCAAGGAAGCGCCGTCGGGCATCGCCTGTGACAGCGAATGCAGCAGGAATTCGACCGGCAGCGGATCGGCGGCCTGCGGCGCCGGCGGCAGTGTGCGGCCCTTCGGCGTGGCGCGCTTGCTCTCGGGCAGCAGCTCGAGCAGCAGGCTCAGCGCCGGCTTCATGGTGGCGATGATGCTGGTGCCTGATGGCGTCACCGCGGCGGCGTCCGCATCGTCGGTGATCTGGAAGATGGTCGCGCCGCCATCGAAGATCGCGGCATGGCCTTCGACGTGGAAGGTGAACACCGGCGCGCCGATGACGACGACGAGATCGTGCTCGCGCAGCGCATCGGAGAGCTGGGCCGGTGAGGCATGCAGGAAGCCCGCGAACTGCGGATGCCGCTCGGGGAACGAGCAGCGCGCCGAGAACGGGCTGACCCAGACGCTGGCCTTGGCCTTCTCGGCGACGCGTACCATCAGGTCCACCGCGCCGGCGCGATCGATGCCGGGGCCGACGACGAGGGCAGGGTGCTTTGCAGCGCCGAGTGCGGCAACCAGGGCCTTCATTGCGTCAGGCTCGGGGCCGATCTCGCGGCTGACCTTGCGCGCTTCCACCGGCGCACAGGCATGCGCCCAGTCGTCGATCGGGATCGAGACGAAGGTCGGCCCGCACGGCGGCTGCATCGCGGTGTAATAGGCGCGCGCGATCGCGGCCGGCACGTCCTCGGGCCGCGCCGGCTCGACGCTGTACTTGACGTAAGGCCGCGGAAATTCCGAGGCGCGCTCGGCATAGAGGAACGCCTGCAAGGGCAGGATCGAGCGCGCCTGTTGTCCGGCGGTGATCACGAGCGGCGTCTGGTTGCGATGCGCGGTGTAGATATTGCCGAGCGCATTGCCGACACCGGCCGCCGAATGCAGGTTGACGAAGCCGGCATTGCGGGTGGCCTGCGCATAGCCGTCGGCCATGCCGACCGCGGAAGCCTCCTGCAGCGCCAGCACGTAGTCGATGTCGTCGGGCCAGTCGGAGAGGAACGGCAGCTCGGTCGAGCCGGGATTGCCAAAGACCCTGTCGATCCCGAAGGCGCGCAAGAGGTCGAGCGTCGCCTGCTTGACGGTGACGGACTTGCTGCCGGTCTTGCCGTTCTTGGCCATGGTTTCCGTCCCTGTTGTTTATCGCCCGTATCAACCCCAGCCGTCATTGCGAGCGAAGCGAAGCAATCCAGACTGCCTCAGCGGTGATAGTCTGGATTGCTTCGTCGCAAGAGCTCCTCGCAATGACGGGGAGAGACCATTACCACACCGCGGTGCCCTTCATCGTCGGCTGCCCCTCGGCGTTCGCGGTCCACAGCTCCATGCCCGCCTCCAGCTCGTTGGCATTCACCGAGAACTCCGTGCCCTCGAACAGCGGCTGCAAACCGCGATAGGAAAACTTCTTGGGCGCCTTGCCGCCGTGCAGCTTGGCAGCGAGCTCGATGATCAGCGCGGCCTGCAGGGGTCCGTGGAAGATCAGGCCGGGATAGCCCTCGACCTTGGTGACGTAGTCGCGGTCGTAATGGATGCGGTGGCCGTTGAAGGTCAGCGCGGAATAGCGGAACAGAAGCACGGGATCGGAGACATGGGTCTCGCGGTGCTGCGCCTTCGGCGGCGGAGGCGGGGCCTTGGCCGACGCCGGCGCGTTGCTGGTCATCTCGCGATAGACGATGTCCTGCCGCTCGCGGATGGCGGTGCCGCGCGGCGAGGAGATGCTGTGCTCGACCGAGACGAAGCACAGCGTGCCGGTCGAGCCGGTTTTCACCTGCACGTCGGCGATGCGCGAGGTCCGCGTCGATTCATCGCCGACCTGCAGCGGCTGCAGGAACTCGATCTCGCCGCCGGCCCACATCCGGCGCGGCAGCGGCACCGGCGGCAGGAAGCCGCCGCGGGTCGGATGGCCGTCGGGCCCGAGCATCGACATCGGAAATACCGGCTGCGCCAGGCACCAGTGCACCGTGAACGGCGCGGCGTCGCCCTTTCTGGGCTCGCCGACCTCCTGGAACAGCGTCGCGCGCAGTCCCATGACAAGCTGCGCGGTGACGATGTCGGTGGCCTCCGTGGTGCGGCCGATCCATTGCCGCAAGTGGTCGATGTCGAGCTTCTCGGTCATGACGCCTCGCTCTTGTTACTTCTTGGCTTGGGGCTTTTCGCCGATCGCCGGCACCGCGCCGTAGGCGCGGGTCTCGCCGACGATGATCGGCGCCGGCGCGGGATAGCTGACACGTCCGTTCGGCGTGTCGACCTCGATGCGGCGCAGATGCGGATGGTTGGTGAGGTCGGCCATGGTGTTGACCTCGGCAAAGGCGATGTCGGCGTCCGACAGCCGCTTCAACAGCTCATCGCGCGTCATCTTGCCGAAGATGTTCGCCACCGTCGTGTCGGTGAAGTCGCGGTTGCGCACGCGCTCGACCATGTTGGCGACGCGGGGATCGGCAGGCAGATCCGGCTGATCCAGCACCTTCATGCACAGCGTCTTCCATTCGCGTTCGCTCTGGATCGAGATCAGGATGTCCTTGCCGTCCTTGGAGGTGAACACGCCATAGGGCGCGATCGAGGGGTGGCGCAGGCCCATGCGCTTCGGTGGATTGCCGGCCTCGGAGTTGAGCAGCGGCACCGTGCACCAGTCCGCCATCACGTCGAACATGGAGATGCGGATGTCGGCGCCCTTTCCGGTGCGTCCGCGCCCGATCAGCGCTTCCAGGATCGCCGCATGCGCGGTGGCGCCGGTCGCGACGTCCACGATCGACATCCCGACGCGCGAGGCGCCATCGGGATTGCCGGTGATCGAGGCAAGGCCGCTCTCGGCCTGGATCAGGAGGTCATAGGCCTTGCGGTGCGCGTAAGGCCCTTCGTCGCCATAGCCGGTGATGGTGCACGAGATCAGCTTTGGATAGTCTTTCATCAGCCGCTCGCGGGAAAAGCCGAGCTTGTCCATCGAGCCCGGCTTGAGGTTCTGGATCAGCACGTCGGCGCTCGCGATCAGCTTCTCCAGCTCGGCGCGACCTTCGTTGGTCGTGAGATCGACCACCGCGGACTGCTTGCCGCGGTTGAGCCACACAAAGTAGCTGCTCTGGCCCTTGGCCGCCGCGTCATAGCCGCGGGCGAAATCGCCTTCCGGCCGCTCGATCTTGATCACCTCCGCGCCGGCATCCGCCAGCCGCGAGGAGCAGAACGGCGCCGCGACCGCCTGCTCGACCGCAATCACCTTGATCCCGTCAAGTGCTCCCATGGCCTGACCTCAGTACGAACGCGGCATGCCGAGCACATGCTCGGCGACGAAGGACAGCACGAGGTTGGTCGAGATCGGTGCGACCTGGTAGAGCCGCGTCTCGCGGAATTTGCGCTCGACGTCGTATTCCTCGGCAAAGCCGAAACCGCCATGGGTCTGGATGCAGGCATTCGCCGCTTCCCAGGATGCATCCGCCGCCAGCATCTTGGCCATGTTGGCCTCGGCGCCGCAGTCGAGCCCGGCCTCGTATTTGCGCGTGGCTTCCTTCACCATCAGCTCGGCCGCGCGCATCGAGGCGTAGGCTTTCGCGATCGGGAACTGAATGCCCTGGTTCTGGCCGATCGGACGGCCGAACACGCTGCGCTCCTTGGCGTAGTTGGTGGCCTTGGCGATGAACCATTTGGCATCGCCGACGCATTCGGCCGCGATCAGGATACGCTCGGCATTCATGCCGGAGAGGATGTAGCGAAAACCCTTGCCCTCCTCGCCGATCAAATTCTCCGCCGGCACTCTCATGTCGGTAAAGAACACTTCGGTGGTCGCGTGGTTCATCATGGTGCGGATCGGTCGGATCTCCAGACCTTTACCTTTGGCCTCGCGCATGTCGACGATGAAGACCGACAAACCGTCGGTGCGCTTCTTGGCCTGCTCCTTCGGCGTGGTGCGCGCCAGCAGCACCATCAGGTCGGAATGCTCGGCGCGGCTGGTCCAGATCTTCTGGCCGTTGACGATGTAGCTGTCGTTGCCTTCCTTGCGCGCGAAGGTCTTCAGCGAGGAGGTGTCGGTGCCGCTGGTCGGCTCGGTGACGCCGAAGGCCTGTAGGCGCAGTTCGCCGCTGGCGATCTTCGGCAGGTATTTTGCCTTCTGCTCGGCATTGCCGTGCCTGAGCACCGTGCCCATCGTGTACATCTGGGCGTGGCAGCCGCCACCGTTGCAGCCGGCGCGCTGGATCTCTTCCAGGATCGCCGCTGCGGCCGACAGCTTCAGTCCCGCGCCGCCATATTCCTCGGGGATCAGCACCGAGAGATAGCCGGCCTGCGTCAGCGCATCGACGAAGGCCTTGGGGTAGGCCATCTCCCGATCGAGCTTGCGCCAGTATTCGCCGGGGAACTGCGCGCACAGCTTGGCGACGGCGTCGCGGATGTCGGCGTAATCTTCGGTGTGGTGTTCTTCACTCATAGCGTTTCCAGTTCTCAGCGGCAGTTAAGATAACGCCGGCCGATCCTCAGGCGTTGTGAAAACAACGCCAGCCCCCTATGCTCATTTGTTATAGCGTATGGAGTAGCCTTCCAGGATTGGCAAGCATGGATTTCCGTCAGCTCAGGACCTTCAGTTGCGTGGCGGAGCTCGGCAGCCTGTCCAAGGCCTCCGACACGTTGCGCGTGGCGCAGCCGGCGCTTTCCAGGCAGATCAAGCTGCTGGAACACGAACTGCGCACCGAGCTCTTCACCCGCAACGGCCGCGGCATGGTGCTGACCGAGGCCGGGCGGCTTCTGCTCGCGCGCACCTCCGGCATCGTGCGGCAGATCGACCAGATCCGCGACGACATCCAGTCGTCCCAGGGACCGCCGTCCGGACAGGTCGTGCTTGGCCTGGTTCCGACCGTGAGCTGCGTGCTGTCGGCGCGGTTTGCGCGGCGCTGCGTCGAAAAATTTCCCGGCATCTCGCTGCGCATCGTCGAGAGCTATAGCGGCCATCTGGTCGAGTGGCTGCACCGCGGCGAGATGGACCTCGCCATCCTCTATGGCCGCTCCGCCGATCTGCATCTCAACGTGCAGAGCCTCGGGCGTGACAACATCGTCGCGGTCGGTCCGCGCGGCTGCGGCCTTGCCCGCAAGAAGAGCGTCGACATCGGCTGGCTGCTGCGGCAACGGCTGGTGCTGCCCTCTCACTCGCACGGTCTCCGCGCGCTGATCGAGCATGCGGCGGCCCAGCGCAGGATCAAGCTCAACGTCCAGCTCGAGGCGGATTCGTTCCGCGTGCTGACCAGCCTGGTCGAGGAGGGGCTCGGCTTCGCGCTGCTGCCGCCGTCCTCGGTCCACGGCGAGGTCACGGACGGACGGCTGGAGACCGCAGTCGTCTCGAAGCCGATGTCGCGCGAGCTCATTTTCGCTTCTCCGATCGACCGCCCGGTCTCGACGGCCTCGCTGGCCGTCACAGCCCTCCTGCGCGAGGAAGTCGCCGCCTGCCGCAAGGACGGGGTGTGGGACATCAAATTGAGTTGACCCTTACTTCGCCTCTCCCCGCTTGCGGGGAGAGGCCGGAA
>NZ_CAKZJO010000097.1 GCF_936943645.1 uncultured Bradyrhizobium sp.
GGCCTCTCCCCGCAAGCGGGGAGAGGCGAAGAAGAGCGGCGGCGGCCCGAAACACAATCTGGAATGACTCTCATTGTTGTGCCTTGCTTGCTCCACTCGCGCAAACTGAGTTATCTTGGCCTGGCCTCAGCTTTCCTGAGGGTCTCTGCACAGGGGTCTTGCATTTGCGGCGGCTGCTGTTTCTCAACGGCATCAAGGCATTCGAGGCGGCGGCGCGGACCGGCAGCTTTGCCGCGGCCGGGCTGGAGCTGAGCGTGTCCGCGGCCGCGGTCAGCCGCATGGTGCATCTCCTGGAAGAGCGGCTCGGCGTCGCGCTGTTCGAGCGCAAGGCCAATCGCCTGGTGCTGACGCAGGCCGGCCGCGCCTATCAGAGCGGGCTGACGCCGATCTTCGACGCGCTCGCCAGCCTCACCGCGCAGGTGACGGCACCGACGAGCGTCCGCGTGCTCACCATCGGCGTCGGCCACACCTTTGCGATGCGCTGGCTGATCCCGCGCCTGTCGGAGTTTCGCAGCGAGGAGCCCGACATCGAGGTGCGCTTCACCACCGGCGGCGCGTCGGTGCCGTTCGGCGAGGACTGGAGCTGCGGCATCAAGCTCGGCACCGGCGACTGGCCCGGCCTCGTCGCCGAGCCGCTGTTTGCCGGCGATCTCACGCCGGTCTGCGTGCCCCGCCTCGCCAGCGGCCTGAAGCGCCCGGCCGATTTGAAGGGACCGACCCTGATCCGGGTTGCGCACTCGCCCGAGGACTGGCCGATCTGGCTGAAGGCCGCGAGCGTCGCGCGGATCAGCGCGCGCGGGCCCGAGTTCCAGTTCTACGGCCAGGCGCTGCAGGCCGCCGCCGACGGGCTCGGCATCGCCATGGGCATCCGGCCCTATATCGACGACGACCTCGCTGCCGGCCGGCTGGTGGCGCCATTCGACCTGTCGGTGCCCAAGGGCATGCGCTGGTATCTGCTCTATCGCAGCTTCCAGACCGAACAGCGCGACTTTGCCGCGTTCCGGCGCTGGATCATGCGCGCCGCGGCGGAACCCGCAGCGCGCCCGCGGCGGATCGGCCGCACTGCGGCGCGGAACTGAGTTTCCTGGATCGAACCAGATTTTGCCGAGGCAGCAAGCCCCGAACGCGGTGCACCTCTCCCCGCTTGCGGGGGAGGTCGGCGCGAAGCGCCGGGGGGGGGCTCCCTCCACACTGGGACTCCCACCCCAACCCTCCCCCGCAAGCGGGAGAGGGAGCGCACCGTCCTTGCGGAACCGAAACTAGTCGTTCCACCAGGCAAAAAAGCCGGACGCTTGTGAACGGCTTCACATACGCACATCCGCAGACGTGGTCCCCTGACCCTCCAAACAAGGCGCTCGAACCAGACAGACTTTTGGGGACTGCAATGACGACCCTCTACGACGGCTTTGACATCGAATCTTTCGAGGCTGGCAAAGGCCTCTGGCACGCCCGCATCCGCCGTGCCGATCTGAGCCCCGTCGCGATCGACGGCGTGCTGTTTCCGGCCATGGAGGTCGGTTTCGCCTGGCCCGATCAGAAGGCGGCGATCGCCGACGCCAAGCATCACATCGACCGCTTCCGCCGTCGGACCGACAGCGAGTGCGAATAGACGCGCAGGACGGCCAGCGAACCAGGGACAGCACGGCGTAAAGGGGGCAACCGGTCATGTCAGTCATCGAATTCGAAGACGCGTCGCGGCCGAGGATCTACGCCCGCAATGTGCTGTCGAACTGCCCGGAATGCGACGGCGATCTGACGGTGCTCCGCGTCATCGGCGGCCGCGCCGGCTGCGAGTACTGGACCATGCGCTGCACCGATTGCGGCGGCATCCACCTCGACATCCTCAAGCCCTATCAGGCGAGCGAGGACGACGCCGGTCCGCCGCCGGCGGCGTGAGGCCCCGCCTGCTGCCAACCTGCTGTCAGCAGCGTGCATAGCGGCGGCCATTCGCCCTTTATTGCGGGGCGGACTCGTCCCATATTCGCCTCATGGCGAAGAAACCTGCATCCCCCGAAAAATCCGGCAAATCCCCGAAAACCAAGGCCCCGAACTCGAAGGCGCCAAATTCCAAAGCGCATCGGCCTGACGTGCAGCCGATCGGGCCGGCGCTGGCCGAGCTGCTCAATCCCGCGATCAATCGCGGCGATGCCGGGCTTGGATCGGGCACCGGGCTGCAGCCGCCGCCGGACAATTCGCGCGACCGCCGCGCCGGGGGCGAGGCCGCCGCACATCGCGCGCGGGCCTCGACGCCCAAAGACCTTCAAAAGCAGTTTCCGCAGGATTCGACACGGCCCATGCCGCTGCGGCCCAATCCGCAGCCGCCGGGCGCGCGCGCGTCCACTGAGGGGTTCGACGAGGCACCGCAGGCCAATTACGGCACCGCCGCCACGATCCCGACGCTCGATCCGGAACTGGCGCGGCAGCTCGGCCTTCCCACGGAGGAGGACGACGCCGAGGCGCTGGCGCGTCCGCCGCGTTCCAAGATGGAGGCGCTCGGCGTCAAGGCGACGGCCGATGCGCTGGAGTCACTGATCCGCGAGGGCCGGCCGGAGTTCCGCAAGAACGACGGCTCCATGAAGGTGTGGACGCCGCATCGGCCGCCACGCCCGGAGAAGTCCGAAGGCGGCGTGCGCTTCGAGATCAAATCATCCTACCAGCCGAAGGGCGACCAGCCGACCGCGATCGCCGAGCTGGTCGAAGGCGTGCAGCGCAACGACCGCACCCAGGTGCTGCTCGGCGTCACCGGCTCCGGCAAGACCTACACCATGGCGCAGGTGATCGAGAAGACGCAGCGCCCCGCCCTGATCCTGGCGCCGAACAAGACACTGGCCGCCCAGCTCTACGGCGAGTTCAAGAACTTCTTTCCCGACAACGCGGTCGAATATTTCGTCAGTTATTACGACTACTACCAGCCGGAAGCGTATGTCCCTCGCACGGACACGTATATCGAGAAGGACTCCTCGATCAACGAGCAGATCGACCGGATGCGCCATTCGGCGACGCGCGCGCTGCTGGAACGCGACGACGTCATCATCGTGGCCTCGGTGTCCTGCATCTACGGTATCGGCTCGGTCGAGACCTATACCGCGATGACCTTCGCGCTGAAGAAGGGCGAGCGCATCGACCAGCGCCAGCTCATCGCCGACCTCGTCGCACTCCAGTACAAGCGCACCCAGGCCGATTTTACCCGCGGCACCTTCCGTGTCAGGGGCGACGTCATCGACATCTTCCCGGCGCACTATGAGGATCGCGCCTGGCGCGTGAACCTGTTCGGCGACACCATCGAGACCATCGAGGAGTTCGATCCGCTCACCGGCCACAAGCAGGACGAGCTCGAATTCATCAAGATGTACGCCAACTCGCACTATGTGACGCCGCGGCCGACGCTGGTGCAGGCGATCAAGTCGATCAAGTCCGAATTGAAGCTGCGGCTCGACCAGCTCAACAACCAGGGGCGCCTCTTGGAAGCGCAGCGGCTGGAGCAGCGCACCACCTTCGACCTCGAGATGATGGAGGCGACGGGCAGTTGCGCCGGCATCGAGAACTATTCGCGCTACCTCACGGGACGCCGGCCCGGCGAGCCGCCGCCGACGCTGTTCGAATACGTTCCCGACAACGCGCTGATCTTCGCCGACGAGAGCCACGTCACCATCCCGCAGATCGGCGCCATGTTCCGCGGCGACTTCCGCCGCAAGGCGACGCTGGCCGAATACGGCTTCCGCCTGCCCTCCTGCATGGACAACCGCCCCTTGCGCTTCGAGGAGTGGGACATGATGCGCCCGCAGACGGTCGCGGTGTCGGCGACGCCGAGCGGCTGGGAGCTGAACGAGAGCGGCGGCGTGTTCGTCGAGCAGGTCATTCGCCCGACCGGCCTGATCGATCCGCCCGTCGACATCCGCCCCGCCCGCACGCAAGTCGACGATCTCGTCGGCGAGGTGCGCGCCACCGCTCAGGCCGGCTATCGCTCGCTGATCACGGTGCTGACCAAGCGCATGGCCGAGGACCTCACCGAATATCTGCACGAGCAGGGCATTCGCGTCCGCTACATGCACTCCGACATCGACACCATCGAGCGCATCGAGATCATCCGCGACCTGCGCCTCGGCGCCTTCGACGCGCTGGTCGGCATCAACCTCCTGCGCGAAGGCCTCGACATTCCCGAATGCGCGCTGGTCGCCATCCTCGATGCCGACAAGGAAGGCTTCTTGCGCAGCGAGACCTCGCTGATCCAGACCATCGGCCGCGCCGCGCGCAACGTCGACGGCAAGGTCATCCTCTACGCCGACCAGATGACGGGCTCGATGGAGCGCGCCATCGCCGAGACCAACCGCCGCCGCGAGAAGCAAGTCGAGTACAACACCGCCCACGGCATCACGCCGGAGAGTGTGAAGAAGCAGATCGGCGACATCCTCAACTCGGTTTACGAGCGCGACCACGTGCTGGTCGAGGTCGGCGGCCACGACATGACCGACGACGTCATCTCGATCGGCCACAACTTCGAAGCCGTGCTCGCCGATCTGGAGACGCGGATGCGCGAGGCCGCCGCCGATCTGAACTTCGAGGAAGCCGCCCGCCTGCGCGACGAGGTCAAGCGCCTGCGCGCGACGGAGCTCGCCGTGGTGGACGATCCCACCGCCAAGCAGCGCGCTGTGACCGGCAAGGCGGGCGCCTATGCCGGCACCAGGAAGTACGGCGATTCCGCGAATTTGCCGGTCAGCGCGATGAAGAAGAAAACGGTGAGCTCCGCGCTGAAGGCGAGCGGCACCGGCAGCAGCTCGAAGGTGCACAAGCCGCATCTCGACGAGATGCACGGCCCGGAATCCCTGCCCTACCGCGAGAAGCAGACGCTGCCGGCCAAGCCGTTCGGCAGCACGAGCCGGATTATTCAGCCGACGGATTCGCGGCAGTCCGGCCCGGAGTTCGGGCCGGCGCCGAAGAGCAGCGGCGGGATGCCGGGGCGGCGGGGTGGGTGGAAGAAGAGGTAAGGTGATATTTGGACTTCACATGATCGACAAAGATAGAATCAAAGATCGACGCGATGGTGCAGTCTTCGCGACGCTGGGTATCGGGACAGACGATCGAATTGTTGCGATGATTTCAAGGCGAGATGGACTTTACACGGTTAGCCTAGATAAAATCATCCGTGTGAATCTGCCGAATGATATTGACCCGGAGATGAAGCATGATGATGCACCCATAGCGCAGACTCTAGTAACGACCAAGGGATCAAGAAATCCTATCGTTGCACGAACAATCTTACAGACAGAAGATTTCTTACAATTCATCCCAGGGGAGGAGCGACAACGTCGAGTTCAAGATATCGCCTGGGAAGTGATGACGTCACTTTTATCTGTTTCAAGTCTAGTGAATGGGCTCCGAGACGCGATTGATTCAAAGCGAGACGAAATTCTGCCTGACTACTCTCGCTATGCGTCGGGGCCGTCTCCGCCGCCCACGCCAATAGTGGAGAACTTAGAGCTCGACTTCCGGTCTACAATTCTGCTCGCTAACCACACATTGAATTCAATCTCGGAATTATTTCCTGCATTCTTTACGCAAGATTTCAAGAGAGGCTCATTCGATCGCATTGCTAAGTGGGCATCCTCGACCTTTGGGAAAGCCGATCCCCTCGCTCAAATGCTTCGCGCCGACGAGGTTTGGATAAACATTTGGGGAGAAATTCGGAACGCCTTTGAGCACCCGAAGGATAATTATTATATGAGGGTCAATAACTTCAGGCTCTTGGCGAACCGCGAGATTCAGCTTCCGACTTGGCAGCTAAAAAACGATAAGTTCGACTTGTTCAGACCGCAGGCCCTCATCGATAGCCTGGTTATTTTGGAACAGAATATTCTTGGCCTATATGAGAATCTATTGGTTTCTCTGACCGAGAAGATATTGGTTTCTTCTCTCGCGATTGGCCTGATTGACAAACCAGAGCAGGACCGCGACCCAGACTGCCCCAAACGATATGAACTTATTCCCGTCCCGCGACCGGCCGACGCCTAGGGCATAGAGTTTAAGCTTCGCTTTCCCCCTCACCCCACACTCGCCGTCACCACCGCCATCACGGACAGCAGCAGCACGATCGTCAGCAGTTGCAGCGACGCCACGGGGCTGGGTGCGCCAGGCCGTGATCTTGTCGGACAGCGACAGATGGGCCTCGAAGAATTTCGGTTCGTAGACGGTCTTGAACAAATGCGGGAAGCTTGGCCCGAACGTGACCGCGAGCATGGCGTGGGCGAGCGAGGCGATGGCGACGAAGATGGCAACGCCGGGATCGCCGGAGAGGTCGTGATTGCCGGCGAGCTTGAGCAGGAAGGCGGCGGCGGCGAAGGTCGGGAAACTCTGCAGGATCGCGGTCAGCGCGAGGCCTTCGATCGCATTGTGCAGGCGGGACTTTCTGGCGGTGGCGATGGCAGCCATGGCACGTCTCCCTGATGACATTGGGATGACGATAGCCGCAGGGGGAGGTCCGGGATGTGAGTTGCCTCACGCATTGGCCCCTCCCAGCCAGGGGATACCACATCTGATGTGTACGGATGTAGCGGCATCAGCGGTGCGCTCCCTCTCCCGCTTGCGGGAGAGGGCTGGGGTGGGGGTCTATCCGCGTCGGGATTGTCGAGCATTGCGGAAAAACTCCCTGTGTGGCGAGAGCCCTCACCCGCCGCGCGCGGGACGATGCTTTCGCATCGCCCGGGGCGCGTCGGCCTCTCCCGCAAGCGGGAGAGGCGGAGCAAGCCCGCGGTCCTCGTGAGATCCAGATGCGATAGCCCTCCCCGGCCGGCGGGCTGCGTCAGAGCTGGCGGAAGAACACGAGGTAGATGGCAAGGCCGATCGTCGAGAACGACAGCAGGACGCCGAGCCAATTGTACTTGACGCCCTGCGCGTGGGACGCATGTCTGATGAAAGCGCTGAAGAAGCACAGGAACAGGATTGCGAGGACGACACCCCACGAGAGCTTTCCGACGTCCATTGTCCCCTCGCCCGGCTCAACTCCAGCGCTAGCGACTGGAATTTACCATCGGAGCATGCCGGATCAAAGAGACACCAGGCGAGGTCTTCCGCAGGCTTACAGCTTCCCCTGCCCGTTCATCTGGCTCTGCTGCTGCCGCTGCTTTTCCTGCTCCTTGGCATGGTGACGGCCGTAGAGGCAGCCGGCGGCGGCGCCGAGCATGCCGTGGTGGCCGGCATAATGGCCGGCGACGCCGCCGACGATGGCGCCCTTGATGCAGCCCTTGGCGTTGGCGGCGGAGGTCGCGCCGAGCATGAGAAGCGCGGCAGCCACAGTGAGAAGGGGCGATTTCATGGATCGATGCCTCCGGATGCGATGCTGGGCCTTCAACGAGCGCGGATGGGTCCGGGTTCCAGCACCTGGCCGGGCGCGCCCGCCGATAGGCGCGCGGCGTCATCGCCCGGTGCAAAAGCCTGCGGGCAAACATTTGCGCAACCCGCAATTGCACCCCATGAACGCGGCATGGCGCTGGCGCGTCATAGTTGGCAAGCACCCTGTGTTTTTGCGGATTGATGGACCCGCGAGGCCCACGGTAGCGTTTGCAATCCACGGCCAACGGGGGCGGGAGCAGCATGACGGTTGAAAAGCTGAACAGGCAGCGCTTGCTGCATCTGCTCGACTCTTTTGCGCGGGGCGATCTCGAGGCCGCGCTGTCCTGCTGCACCGACGACGTCGACTTCCTCACCCATGCCCCGATCGACGTGCTGCCGCACATGGTGCCGCGCCACGGCAAGGCCGAATTGCGGGCGCTCTGGCAGACGGTCTGGTCGCGCTATTCGGAGATCCGCTACAAGGCGCCGCACATCGTTGCCGAGGGCGACGAGATCGCGACCTACATGCAGGCCTATTTCAGGAAGCGCAGCAACGACCGCATCGTGCAGTTCGACATGGCCGTGTTCTATACCTTTCGCGGCGGCCTGGTGGCGCAGATCCGCGAGATCATCGATTCCTACGACCTGGTGCAGCAGGTGCTGGAGCGCGAGATCGGCCCCCTGATCACGGGCGCGCGGGTGGACTGAGCCCCGTCCATCCGCCGGAACCCCTCGCTCGTGCGGCCGGAACCCGGGAGATTACGGGGTTCTGTTGCAAATCTCACATCTCGCCATCAATTGTGCATTGCGAAAACGTGAATTGCGTTTTGGCCGAAATCGGGTATTTTATTTGCATACAAATGAGTTGAGCCCCGGCGCCTGACTGCGCATGGGGTTGTTTTCCGTTTTTTCCGCAAAGCCAGCTTCAGGACTGCCCAAAATGACAGAGCACAGCCTCTGGCGTTTCTCGCGCGCGTTGCACCGCGCGATCAACGACCGGCAATTTGGGGACATCGAGGCCTTGATCGACGAGGACGTCGAATGGGCGCTCTACGGCCCGATCGACATGTTTCCGTTCCTCGGCGCACGGCAGGGCAAGGACGCCGTGCTCGACGTCATCCGCCAGCTCGCCGACAATTTCCAGGTCCGCCGCTTCGACCGCGAGAGCATCATGCTCGGCGTCGATTCCGCGGCGTCGATGGTGCGCTATTCGCTGACGGCGCTGGATTCCAACAAGCCGATCAGCTTGCGGGTCGCGCAGTTCGCCCAGTTCAGGGCGGGCAAGCTCGTCAGCATGCGCGTTCTGATCGACACGTTCGACCTCGTCGAGCAGGCACTCGGCCGCGCCATTCATCTGCCGAAGATGACCAGCGTCGGCTAACGCATGATCCGGACAAGTGCGAAGCGGTTTTCCGAGAAAGATCATGCGCAAACAACAACCTGAAGCGCGATGATGATCATCGCGCTTCAGGGGGGACGCCAACGGGCCCCGCTGTTCGGGACCGATGACGATGCCGGCTGCGACGTCCTGGCCTCCAGCCCCGCCGGATGCCGTCGCATCAAGACGCTCGTCGCCGGGCGCGCGCCTTTCGCGCGGCCCGTTGGTTCGCGTCTCGCCCACGCGAATTGCCACAATTTCGCAACGATAGATCAGCATTGATGCAGGCCGACCGAATGGCGCATGGTCATCACCAGGGCTCGCTTTATATTGGCGGGCAACATGCGCTGGGGCTCGCGGGCAGGACGATGGAATTCTCGACAGGTTTTGGCTGGGCCAGGCTGCCGGTGCTGGCGGCCGCATTCATCCTGGGCTCGGCGCTGACGTCACAGGCGCAGATCATTCCGCCCTTCTCCCCGCCCGCCGCCGTGGCCGACGACGAGGCCGAGACAGAGGCCGTGGCGGAGGCCCCCGACGTCAACGATCCCGACGTGATGAAGGGCATCGACGTCGACAAGCTCGACTGGAGTCAGCTCGCGGTCGATGCCGGCACCGGCATTGACCCCATGGCCGCCAAGAAGCGCGCCCAGGCCGCCGCCAAGGACGGTCTGGACTGGTCGTCGAACGCCAACGCCGACGGCTCCTCGGCGGTGACCGTGAAGCAGTCGGTGTTCGAGTTCTGGGACACGCGGGTCGGCGCCGACATGACGGTGGCGAGCGAGCCCAGGACGATGTCCGAGCTCTTGGCGCAGAAGGCCACCAATGGCGGCAGCCTGCCGCAATCCTCCGGCAGTGCCTGGGCCACGGCAACCGCGCCCGGCGCGGGCGTGATCTGGGACAAGACCGCGGTGGAAGCCCGCGTCGATCCCGGTTCGGAGCAGAGCAAGCTCGGGGCCTCGCTGATCAAATCGGTGCCGCTCTCCGGCGACACCTCGCTGACGCTGCAGAACGGCTACAGCGTCAACCAGCAGGGCACGAGTGCGGTCCCGGGCATCGGCGGTCACATCACCACCCGCAATTACGAAACCGACCAGTCCGCCAAGGTCACCCTCACCGACACCGGCACCAGCATCTCCGCCGGCCAGACGCTGTCGACCACCGACGACAAATGGCTGCGCAAGGTCGGCGCCGAGCAAAAGCTGTTCGACAACGTCACCGTCTCCGGCTCGGTCGGCGAGACCTCGCAAGGGGTGATCAACAAGAGCCTGTCGGCAGGATTCAAGAAGAGCTGGTAGGTTCGCCTCTCCCCGTAAGAACGGGGCGAGGGAGACGAGCACCGATCGTGCCGCGATCATCCGCCGACGCGCCGTTCAGACTCTCGTAACCATACGCCACGGCAAAACCCCCGAATGGTCCGCCCTTGCCGCATCTCGGCCCATTTGCGGTCAAAATCGGACGCCCTGATAGGGAAGCCTCACAGACGTCGTCGTGCGGGGGACACTCGCGCTGCGCTCAACGCGAACAGGGGAACAACGATGAACGCCATGCGTCCGGAAAAGATCGAAGCCACCGAGACCGAGACGGTCGACACCAACCTCGCCGCCGTGACGGAGGTCGAGGCCGGCATCCGCGACTTCGTCCGCAACGACATCGCCTATCTGCGCCGTCCGGCGTCCACCACCACCGATGCGCCGCCGCTCGACCCGAGCGCGGAAGCCACCGTGAACAACGTCAACTCGCTGATCCAGCGCGTCGCGGGCACCTCGCTCGCCGAGATCGAGAACCTGATCTCCGAGCTCGAGAGCCTGCGCGACCTGCTGCATGCCGAAGGCCAGCGCGTCCAGCGCGAGATCTCCGGCTACGCCCAGCTCAGCCAGGCCGCGATGAAATCGACCCGCATGATCTCCGACAACGTCGCGCAGTGGAAGCGCGCCGCCGACGGCCTGCGCAACAGCTGAGCACTGACGCCAAGCATCACCGACCGCCGCGTTCCGAAAGGAGCGCGGCGGTTTTGATTCTTGGGGTCCTGTGCCCCGGACGCGGTGCGGCACGCAGTGACGCGCCGCAGAGCCGGGGCCCATGCCTCAGTCGAATGGCTTCGAGATGGGTCCCGGCTCTGCGCAGCAGCGCAAGAGCGCTGCAGCGCGTCCGGGACACGAGAGTATCGCTTGAACCCACCGCCCGTCCCCGGCGACCAATGCCAGGCGCCCGTGCCGCCACGGCCGGGCCTTGGGGACATGTCAGATGGAAAGCATTCGGCCCGACACCACGGACCCGATACCGTTGCGGCCCGCGCCGAATCAATTCGGCACGATCATGTTGCGCTTTGTCGGACTGCTGGCGGTCGCGATCGCCATCCTGGCGTTCGTCTATAGCCGCTGAGATGCGGCCGGATGCCGGCCGCGCGAATTAACGAACTGTTACCGGCTCGCGTCGACGGCCGAGGCTTCCAGGGTGTAGGCGCCGTCGGCATAGCCCTTCACCACCATGCCGGCGACCAGCATCACGGCCAGCGTCGCGGTCGCGAAGATGAATCCAACAAATTTCAGTGCGCCGCGATCAGCCATGGTCCTCGTCCCCTGTCGTCTGCCAATTCGTTTCAAATAGACAGCGACAGGTTCATAATTAGTTAGCAACTCGTTGGTTCCGCCAAACTGCATTGCGGTAACCATCTTGCGCAGGCTTATGGCAGCCGCCCGGAATCGCGTCCATAGCGCGCGGGCAACACTCGCGCACTCATTTGGCCGTTCATGTTGGAACAGATCTAACTGGCCTTGGCGCGCATCGGCACGAAGGCGCTGGCGGTGATGGAATAGACCTCCTCGCCGCGCTGGTTCGTGCCGGTGGTGCGGGCCGTCAAAATCCCCCAGCCGGGACGCGAAGCGGAGCTGCGCTTGTCGGTCACGACATTGACGTAAGCGATGGTGTCGCCGGCGAGCACCGGCCTGATCCAGCGCAGGTCGCGAAAGCCCGGCGAAGGACCCCACACTGCAACCTCCTCACCGCGCGCTGCGGCCTCCCGCGCCAGGCGCTGGCCGTCAGCGACAAGCAGGCTCATGCAGGCCGAGCCGACATGCCAGCCTGAGGCGGCGAGCCCGCCGAACAGCGAGTTCTTGCCCTCCTCCTCGTCGAGATGAAAGCGCTGCGGGTCGAACTTGGCGGCGAAATGCTTGATGGCCTCCGCCGTAAAGGTGTAGCTGCCGATCTCGCGGCGCTGGCCGATCTCGATGTCGTCGAAGAACCGCATCAGACCGCTCCCTCGCGCCGCTTGATCAGGATCGGCGAAGTCATCTCGGCAAGAGCCTCACCCCTGGCGTTGCGCACGGTGCATTTGAACTTGACGATGCCAAGCTCGGGCCGGCTCTTCGACGTGCGTACCTCCAGCACGTCGACGTCGAGCATGAGATCGTCGCCCGGCCGCAGCGGCGACAGCCAGCGCACCTCGTCGACACCGGGAGATCCGAGTGAAGCCGCGCGGGTAATGAAACCGTCGGCCATCATCCGCATCATCAGCGAGCAGAGGTGCCAGCCCGAGCCGGACAGGCCGCGCAACATGCTCTTGGCCGCGGCCTCCTCGTCCAGATGCATGGGCTGCGGATCGAACTCGGCGGCAAAGGCCAAAATCTCGTCGCGGGTGACATGGCGCGGGCCGAACGTGCCGAACCGGCCGGGCGGGAAATCTTCGAAGGTCAGGGTCATCTTGGGAAAGCTTCGCGGGAATGACAGATTGTGGCCGCACTTTGCGGCAATCTCAACCCGCCGGCCCGCATGGCTCGTGCTACATATCACGCGGCGGCTTTGGCCTTGAGTCGGATCAGCCCCGGGCCAGGATCCCGTGCCAAAGCCCGGCTTGAAATCCCACTTGCCTTGGAATTTGCCTTGGGGAGAGCAATGTTTTCATTCAGCGACCTGTTTCAATGGGACCGCTTCATCACGCCGACGATCATCAAGACCTTCTATTGGCTGGTGATCGCGCTGATCTGCCTGTTCGGCCTCTCCGGCATCTTTTCAGGGCTCGCTGCGATGGCCATCAGCCCGTTCGGCGGCTTCCTGGTGCTGCTGTCCTCGATCGCCAGCGTCGTCGTCGGAATCGTGTTCTCGCGCATTGTCGCAGAGCTGATCCTGATCGTGTTCCGCATCAATGAGCATCTCGGCGCGATCCGGGACCAGGGCGGCGGGATGCGGTAGCGGCGCGCGCAGTGCCGTAGGGTGGGCAAAGGCGCAAAGCGCCGTGCCCACGATCATTCCGCGATATGAGAGAGGTGGTGGGCACGCTCCGCTTTGCCCACCCTACGAGAGCGCTCCTTGCGGCTTACGTATTGAACCGGAAATGCATCACGTCGCCGTCGGCGACGACGTATTCCTTGCCTTCGAGACGGAGCTTGCCGGCATCGCGCGCGCCGGCTTCGCCGCCGAGCGCGACGTAGTCGTCATAGGCGATGGTCTCGGCGCGGATGAAGCCCTTCTCGAAGTCGGTATGGATCACGCCGGCCGCGCCTGGCGCCTTGGTGCCGCGATGGATGGTCCAGGCGCGCGCTTCCTTAGGTCCCACCGTGAAATAGGTGATGAGGTTGAGCAGCGTGTAGCCGGCGCGGATCAGGCGGTCGAGGCCGGCTTCTTCCAGACCCAGCGTCTCCAGGAAGTCGGCGCGTTCGTCACGCGAGATCGTGGCGATCTCGGATTCGATCTTGGCGGAGATGACGACGGCGACGGCGCCTTCCTTCGCAGCCTGCTCCTCGACGGCCTTGGAGAAGGCGTTGCCGGTCGCAGCCGAACCTTCCTCGACGTTGCAGACATAGAGCACGGGCTTGGACGACAACAGTCCGAGCATGGCGAAGGCGCGCTCCTCCTCCGCCTTGCGCTCGACGAGGCGCGCGGGCTTGCCGTCGCGCAGCAGCACCAGGGTGCGATTGACGAGGTCGAGCTGCTCCTTGGCGTCCTTGTCGTTGCCCTTGGCCTTCTTGGTGAGGTTGTCGACGCGCTTCTCGAGACTGTCGAGGTCGGCGAGCATCAGCTCGGTTTCGATGGTCTCGATGTCGGCGAGCGGGGCGATCTTGCCCTCGACATGGGTGATGTCGGAGTCCTCGAAGCAGCGCACGACGTGGGCGATGGCGTCGACCTCGCGGATGTTGGCGAGGAACTGGTTGCCGAGGCCTTCACCCTTGGAGGCGCCGCGCACGAGGCCGGCGATGTCGACGAAGGTCAGCCGGGTCGGGATGATCTGGCCGGACTTGGCGATTGCCGCGAGCTTGTCGAGCCTGGGATCTGGCACCGCGACCTCGCCGACATTCGGCTCGATGGTGCAGAACGGATAGTTCGCGGCCTGCGCCGCGGCCGTCTCGGTCAGCGCGTTGAACAAGGTCGACTTGCCGACATTGGGCAGTCCGACGATTCCGCATTTGAATCCCATGGTGGTCCTGGCCTCCGCGCCGCGCGCGCAAATGTCTTCCGAATTCGTCATGCGCGGGCTTGACCCGCGCATCCATCGTCTTCGAAGGATGGATCGCCGGATCAAGTCCGGCGATGACCGGTGTTATTCCTTGCCGTTCTCGTCCTTGGTCAAAAATCCCTTCGCCTGCATCGCGAGATGCACCCTGTTGGCGAAGGTCGCGTCCGTGCCCTTGGCGACCAGGCCTGCGTGCTCGGCCACCGCCTCGCACAGCGTCGCCACCCAGTCGTTGTCCGCCTTGGCGAAGTCCGACAGCACATGGCCGTGCACCAGTTCCTTGACGCCGGGATGACCGATGCCGAGGCGCACGCGGCGGTAGTCGTTGCCGATATGCGCCGAGATCGAGCGCAGGCCGTTGTGGCCGGCGATGCCGCCGCCGATCTTCACGCGCACCTTGCCCGGCGGCAGTTCGAGCTCGTCATGGAACACGGTGACGTCGCCGGGCGCGATCTTGAAGAAGCCTGCGGCTTCCTGCACTGCGCGGCCGGAATCGTTCATGTAGGTCGTCGGCTTGAGCAGGATCACGCGCTCAGTGCCGAGCGTGCCTTCCGAGGTCTCACCCTGAAAGCGACGGCGCCATGGTGCGAAACCATGACGCCGCGCGATCTCGTCGACGGCCATGAAGCCGATATTGTGCCGGTTACGTGCGTATTTCGCGCCGGGATTGCCGAGCCCAACAAAGAGTCGCATGACGCGGCGCGCCCCTCAGCCAGCGCGCGGTCAGGGACCACGCGCCAGCCTATCTGAGAGATTACTTCTTCTTGTCGCCGCCGGCGGGAGCCTTGGCAGCAGCGGCAGGTGCAGCAGCGCCCGCAGCCGGAGCCGCAGCGCCAGCCGCCGGAGCAGCCGCAGCAGCGCCAGGAGCTGCAGCCGCAGCGGCGGCCTTCTGCTCTTCGGCGTAGCCGGACGGCGGCACGATGGTGACGAGGGTCGCGTCCTCGCGGGTCAGCGCCTTCACACCATTCGGCAGCTTGATGTCGGTCAGATGCAAGGAGTGACCGATTTCCAGCGAGCCGACGTCGGCCTCGATGTACTGCGGAATGCTCTCGACGCCGCACTCGAGCTCGATCGCGTGGGCGACGATGTTGACCGTGCCGCCGCGCTTCACGCCCGGGGAGGTTTCCGCCTTCACGACGTGCAGGGGCACGCTGATGCGGATGGTGGCGCCTTCGCCGAGCCGCATGAAGTCGACATGGATCGGGAAATCCTTGACCGGATCGAGGTGATAGTCGCGCGGAATCACGCGGTGCTTCTTGCCCTCGAGATCGATGTCCACCAGCGTGGTCAGGAAACGGCCGGCGAGGATGCGCTGGCGCAGTTCGCGATCTTCGATCGAGATCGTGACGGGGGGCTGGTTGTTGCCATAGATCACTCCGGGCACTCGCCCGGCGCGACGCTCAGCCCGGGCGGCCCCCTTGCCGCTCTTCGGACGTGCGGTCGCCTTCAATTCCTTGACGGTCGTCGCCATGTCGTTAAGTCCTTGTTTTTGCAAAAGTTAATGGGCCGCAGCGCGGCCCATGGCATAGCTCGCAGCAAGCCTCCAGGGGTGCGGGGGCCACGAACTTGGCGGGCTTTTAGCCGGAAGCTGCGGAAATGACAAGGAGAATGGGCTGCCTGTCATGCCCGGGCTTGACCCGGGCATCCATCAACCAGAACGGCCTTCCGAAAAGGATGGATGGCCGGGGCAAGCCCGGCCATGACGGATTCCCACCTCATTTTTGCGAAAACAACCCCATGCACAGTAGGGATGTGGTTGATATTGCTAGATCTTTTTTTACCCTCCCTGGAGGGCTTTTTACCCTCCCCTGGAGGGGGAGGGTCGGCTC
>NZ_CAKZJO010000098.1 GCF_936943645.1 uncultured Bradyrhizobium sp.
CGCGCTGCGCGCGATCGACCCTCCCCCTCCAGGGGGGGGGAAGCACGAACACCACACTTTGCGCCACGCCCACCAATCGGATAGAACGCGCACCGACCGACCCGCCAGCGAGACCGTGACATGACCGAAATTTCTCCGCTCGACCAGGCCCGCATCCTGTCCGAAGCGCTGCCGCACATGCAGCAGTACGACGAAGAAACCATCGTCATCAAATATGGCGGCCATGCCATGGGCGACGAGGAGACCGCGAAGAACTTCGCCCGCGACATCGTGCTGCTGGAGCAGACCGCGATCAATCCCGTCGTGGTGCATGGCGGCGGGCCGCAGATCGCGACCATGCTCAAGCGCCTCGGCATCGTCTCGGAATTCGCGGCCGGTCTGCGCATCACCGATGCAGCGACCATCGAGATCGTCGAGATGGTGCTGGCCGGCTCCGTCAACAAGCAGATCGTCGGCTACATCAACGAGGCCGGCGGCAAAGCCGTCGGACTGTCGGGCAAGGACGGCAACATGGTGAAAGCGTCGAAGACGACGCGCACCATCGTCGATCCCGGCTCGAACATCGAGAAGGCGATCGATCTCGGCTTCGTCGGCGACCCCGAGAAGGTCGACCTCACGCTGCTCAACCAGTTGATCGGCTACGAGCTGATCCCGGTGCTGGCGCCGCTCGCGACCTCCAAGGAAGGCCAGACGCTGAACGTCAACGCCGACACCTTTGCCGGTGCGGTGGCCGGCGCGCTCAAGGCCAAGCGCCTGTTGCTGCTCACCGACGTGCCCGGCGTGCTCGACAAGTCGAAAAAGCTGATCCCGCAATTGTCGGTCAAGGACGCGCGAAAGCTGATTGCCGACGGCACCATTTCCGGCGGCATGATCCCGAAGGTCGAGACCTGCATCTACGCGCTCGAGCAGGGCGTGCAGGGCGTCGTCATCATCGACGGCAAGATGCAGCATGCGGTGCTGCTCGAGCTCTTCACCAACCAGGGCACGGGCACGCTGATCCACAAGTGATGCGCGAACGGAAAAAGAAAGCCGTCATGGCCGGGCTTGTCCCGGCCATCCACGATCTTTCGTCCGGAGCCAAGAACGTGGATGCCCGGCACAAGGCCGGGCATGACGAATTGGAGACCCGGCGACCACGCCGCTCGGCCCTCACCCGCTTCCTGATGACGCTGCCGGCCGCGATCATCTCGTTCTTCTTCTCCTCCGCGCCTGCTTTCGCCGACCTCAAGATCTGCAACCGCATGTCCTATGTGGTCGAAGCCGCGATCGGCATCGACGACAAGGCGGCGACCGCGACGCGCGGCTGGTTCAGGATCGACCCGGCCACCTGCCGCGTGGTGGTGCAGGGCACGCTGACCGCCGACCGTATCCTGCTCAACGCCCGCGCGCTCGGCGTCTATGGCGCCTCCCCGATCCCGCAGAGCGGCAGCGACATGCTCTGTGTCGCGCAGGACAATTTCGTCATCGCGGCGGCACGGCAATGCCGCAGCGGGCAAACCCAAGTCGCATTCACGCAAGTGACGCCGACGCAAGGGACGGACGGCAACCTCATTGCCTACCTCGCCGAGGATTCCGAATATGACGACGAGCAGGCGCGCCTTGCCGGCATCCAGCGGCTGCTGGTGATCGCAGGCTACGACGCCGCGCCGATCGACGGCGTCGACGGGCCGAAGACGCAAGCCGCGCTTGCCGCCTTCCTGAAGAGCCGCGGCCTGTCGTCGGACATCGTGGGCTCGCAAAACTTCTTCAAGACCATGGTCGAAGCGGTGCAGACGCCGTCCGCGACCGGCCTCACCTGGTGCAACGACACGCCGCACAAGGTGATGGCGGCGATCGCGACCGACGACGGCAAGTCCGTGACCAGCCGCGGCTGGTATCGCATCGATCCCAAGACCTGCCTGCACCCCGACGTGACCGGCCAGCCGAAGCAGATCTTCAGCTTCGCGGAAGCCGTCGACGCCGACAACCGCGCCGTGAAGCTGAAGGACCGGCCGCTGAGCTGGGGCGGCGACAGGCAGCTCTGCACGCGCGAGACCAAGTTCGAGACCAATGAGCAGGCCGATTGCGGCGCACGGGGTTTCGCCACAACGGGCTTTGGCGCGGTGGACATGTCGAGCGGCGGCAAGACGCTGCGTTTTGCGGTCCCGTGATGGTGTTGGTTTTATGCGGGTCCTACGAATTCCGCTGTCGTCCCTGCGAACGCAGGGACCCATGACCACAGGAAGAAGTCGTGGAGCAAGATAGCCGCTGCCAGTCTTCGCCAAACCACTTCCTGTGGTTATCGCGACGAGCGCAATGCGCTCGCGCGGAGGTCCCGGATCTTCGCTTCGCTCGTCCGGGACGACGAAATGAGAGTTGGGACGGCGCTCGCACCAACGGATAGAAAGTTGTCATGACCCCTCCCCGCAGCTTCGCCCATGTCGACACCTGGGTGTTCGACCTCGACAACACGCTCTATCCGCATCACGTCAATCTGTGGCAGCAGGTCGATGTGCGGATCACCGAGTTCGTGTCCAGCTGGCTGCAGGTGACGCCGGCGGAAGCGCGAAAACTCCAGAAGGATTACTATTTGCGCTTCGGCACCACGATGCGCGGCATGATGACCCTGCATGGCGTTTCCGCCGACGACTACCTCGCCTACGTCCACAAGATCGACCATTCGCCGCTGGAGCCGAACCCGCAGCTAGGCGCGGCCATCACAAGGCTGCCGGGGCGAAAACTGATCCTGACCAACGGCTCGGTGGACCATGTCGATGCCGTGCTGGCGCGGCTCGGTCTCTCCTCGCATTTCGACGGCGTGTTCGACATCATCGCCGCCGAATTCGAGCCGAAGCCGGCGGAGCAGACCTACCGCAAATTTCTGAGCGATCATGCCGTCGACCCGACCCGCGCCGCGATGTTCGAGGACCTCGCCCGCAACCTCACCGTCCCGCACCAGCTCGGCATGACCACCGTGCTGGTGGTGCCGGACGGGACCAAAGAGGTGGTGCGCGAGGATTGGGAACTGGAGGGCCGGGACGCGGCGCATGTCGATCACGTCACGGATGATCTGACCGGATTTTTGGGCGGGCTGTCGCCACAATAACCGCTGTCGTCCCGGGCAAGCGTAAGCGCAGACCCGGGACCTCCGCGCGAGCGCATTGCGCTCGTCGCGATAGCCACAGGATTTGGTTGTCGCGCCGGATTGGTAACTCCGAATCTTCGTCAGACCACTCCCTGTGGCCATGGGTCCCGGATCGGCGCTCCGCTTCGCTGCGCTTGTCCGGGACGACAGTGGAGTATGCCTTGACTCCGTGGCCCCAAATCCCGAAAAAGCGGCCCAATCCGTCAAAATTCCCGCATCGAAGAGGAAATCCCGATGTCCCTTGCTGCCCTCGAATCCACCATCAACAGCGCCTTCGACGCGCGCGACGGCATCTCGACCTCGACCAAGGGCGAGGTGCGCGAGGCCGTGGACCAGGCGCTGGAGACCCTGGACAAGGGCGAGGCGCGCGTTGCCGAGCGCGGCGCCGACGGCAAGTGGAAGGTCAATCAATGGCTGAAGAAGGCCGTGCTGCTGTCCTTCCGCCTCAACGACATGGACGTGATCGGCGGCGGTCCCGGCAAGGCGAGCTGGTGGGACAAGGTACCCTCGAAGTTCGAAGGCTGGGGCCCGAACCGCTTTCGCGATGCCGGTTTTCGCGCGGTGCCGGGTGCGGTCGTGCGCCGCTCGGCCTTCATCGCCAAGAACGTCGTGCTGATGCCGTCCTTCGTCAATCTCGGCGCTTATGTCGATGAGAGCACCATGGTGGACACCTGGGCCACCGTCGGCTCCTGCGCCCAGATCGGCAAGCGCGTTCACATCTCCGGCGGTGCCGGCATCGGCGGCGTGCTCGAGCCGCTGCAGGCCGAGCCCGTGATCATCGAGGACGATTGCTTCATCGGCGCGCGCTCCGAGGTCGCCGAGGGCGTGATCGTGCGCAAGGGCGCGGTGCTGGCGATGGGCGTGTTCCTGGGCGCCTCGACCAAGATCGTCGACCGCGAAACCGGCGAGGTCTTCATGGGCGAAGTGCCGGAATATTCGGTGGTGGTGCCCGGCGCCCTGCCCGGCAAGCCGATGAAGAACGGCCAGATCGGCCCGAGCACCGCCTGCGCCGTCATCGTCAAGCGCGTCGACGAGCGCACGCGCTCCAAGACCAGCATCAACGAGCTGCTGCGGGATTGATGTCAGGCGAATAGCGAATGGCAGGTGGCGAATGGGGCCGCGCCCTATTCGCCATTCGCAAATCGCCATTCGCCCCTGAAATCGAACCACCCCTCCCCCCATCGCGACCAATTTCCGGGCGGCCATCCCGCCCGGAGCTGCTCGCATGGACTGGAGCTGGTACCTCTTCCGCTTCGACGGCCGCATCAACCGCGCATTGCTGTGGCAGGCGCTGCTGATCGTCGCGCTGCTGGCGGGCTTGCTGGAGATTGCCGGTCAGATCATCGGGATCATCGGGGGGACGAAGTCCACCCTGAAGCTCGGCATCGAGCTCGATTTCGACTTCGGTCTCGGCGACCTCTTCAAGCTGGTCGATCCCCGCAGCTCCCGCCCGCTCGCATCCGCCGATCTCGCGACCGCGGTCCTCAGGGCGTCCGGCATGGCGCTGTTCTTCTGGATTTATCTCGCGACGGCGATCAAGCGGCTGCACGATCGCGACAGCAGCGGCTGGTGGATCATTCCGTTCTGCTTCCTGCCCGGCCTGTTCAGCCAGTTCGCCGACCTGCTCCCCGAGTTGAGCTGGATGCTTTCGCTCAGCCTGCCCTTCTCCATCCTGTGGCTGTGGGGCTTCGTCGAAATGTTCTGCCGGCCCGGTACCCCCGGGCACAACCGCTTCGGCCCCGATCCACTTCTCGAAATCGAGGACGGTTCAGCCACGCCCCCTGCGCAAGACTGGGACCAGGGCCGCGAGATCGAAATTGTCCCGCCCAGCGCTAGCCCACCCGGCGGCATGCATGTTAAGCGGGGCGCATGACCGATGCTCTCTCCATTGCCCGCGATCTCATCCGCTGCCCCTCGGTGACCCCGGCCGATGCCGGTGCGCTCGGGGTGCTTGAAAAGGCCCTTGGGGCAGTGGGCTTCACTTGCCACCGCGTGACGTTCAGCGAAGACGGCATCGCCGACGTCGACAATCTCTATGCGCGGATCGGCACCGAAGGGCCGCACATCACCTTTGCCGGCCACACCGACGTGGTGCCGCCCGGCGACGAGAGCGCCTGGAGCGTCGGCGCGTTCTCCGGCGAGGTGAAGGACGGTGTCCTGCATGGCCGCGGCGCGGTCGACATGAAGGGCGGCATCGCCTGCTCGGTCGCAGCCGTGCTGGAGCATCTCGCCGCGAATGGCGGCAAGCCGCGCGCCGATGGGACGGGCTCGATCTCATTCCTGATCACCGGCGACGAGGAAGACGTCTCCATCAACGGCACCATCAAGCTCCTGAAATGGGCCGCCGAACGCGGCGAAAAATTCGACCATTGCGTGCTCGGCGAGCCCTCCAATGTCGAGACGCTCGGCGACACCATCAAGGTCGGTCGCCGCGGCTCGCAATCGGGCACGCTGTATGTCGACGGCGTGCAGGGCCATGTCGCCTATCCGCATCGCGCTTCCAATCCGGTGCCGGACATTTCGCGATTGATCGTCGCCATCAGTGACGAGCCGCTCGACCACGGCAGCGCGCAATTCCAGGCGTCCAATCTCGAATTCACCTCGGTCGACGTCGGCAACAAGGCCAATAACGTCATCCCGGGCGAGGCCCGCGCCAAATTCAACATCCGCTACAACGACAACCACACCCAAGCGTCGTTGCGCGAGCTGGTCGAGACGCGTCTTGCAAAAGCCTGCGGCAACCGCATCAAGGCCCGCATCGTCTGGGAACCATCGAACTCCAACGTATTCGTGACCAAGCCCGGCCCGTTCACCGATCTCGCGGTCTCCGCGATCGAGGAAGTCACGGGCCGCAAACCGGAGCTGTCGACGTCAGGCGGCACGTCGGATGCGCGCTTCATCTCCAGCTAT
Source organism: uncultured Bradyrhizobium sp. (assembly GCF_936943645.1). Classification (GTDB taxonomy): domain Bacteria; phylum Pseudomonadota; class Alphaproteobacteria; order Rhizobiales; family Xanthobacteraceae; genus Bradyrhizobium. Next base: position 6,035 of record NZ_CAKZJO010000098.1, read on the forward strand.
TGCCCGGTGATCGAGTTCGGCCTGGTCGGCCAGACCATGCACCAGGTCGACGAGCACGTGCCGGTAGCTGATCTGGAGAAGCTGACGAAGGTGTATCGCGGGATACTGACGCGGTATTTTGGGTAAGGGCTTATATTGCCAAACACTCCGCCGTCATGCCCGGGCTTGTCCCGGGCATCCCCGTTCTTCGGCGCTCCCGTTAAGCAAGGGCGTGGATGGCCGGGACAGGCCCGGCCATGACGGCTGTGGTGGCATCACGCTCAATAATCCACCTGCATCAGATACAGCCCCTCCGGCGGCGCGACGATGCCGCAGGCGGCGCGATTGCGGGCTTCCAGGGCTGCGGAGAGATCGTCGGCGGTCCAGCGGCCCTCGCCGACCCAGACCAGCGAGCCCACCATCGAGCGCACCTGGCTGTGCAGGAATGAGCGCGCGGATGTCACGATGACGATCTCGCGGCCGTCGCGCGTGACGTCGAGCTGATCGAGCGTCTTCTCCGGCGATTTGGCCTGGCACTCGGTGTCGCGAAACGTCGTGAAATCGTGCTTGCCGAGCAGACGCTTGGCTGCCGTATGCATCGCATCGGCGTCGAGCTTGCGCGGCACGCGCCAGGCGTGGCCGACGTCGAGCGCGAGATTGGCGCGGGTGTTGATGACGCGGTAGCGATAGTGGCGCTTCACGGCCGAGAAGCGCGCCTCGAAACTGTCTGGCACGATCTCGGCTTCCAGCACCGCGATCGGATGCGGGCGCAGATGCGCGTTGAGCCCGTCACGAAACCGGCCCGGCGGAAACTGCTTCTCGATATCGACATGCGCGACCTGGCCGCGCGCGTGCACGCCGGCATCGGTGCGGCCCGCGCCGTGCACGCGCAAAGCTGCACCGGTCATCGCCTTTACGGCGGCTTCCAGCGCGCCCTGCACCGAGGGCAGCGTATCCTGGATCTGCCAACCGAAGAACGGCGCGCCGTCATATTCGATGGTGAGCTTGTAGCGGGGCATCTATCCGATTTAATCCGGTGTCATTGCCGGGCTTGACCCGGCAATCCATCGCCTGGGAAGGAGTCTTGCGAGAAGATGGATACGCGGGTCAAGCCCGCGTATGACGAGTTGACTAGTTGAACCTCGCTCCTGCCTTCACCGGCACGCCGCGCAGGAAGTCGGCGGCCTGCATGCGGCCCTTGCCCTCGCGCTGCAGCTCGATGATGCGGATCGCTCCTTCGCCGCAGGCGATGGTGAGCTGGTCGTCGAGCACCTCGCCCGGCGCGCCGGATCCTTTCGCCAGCTCGCAGCGCAGGATCTTTACGCGCGCAGCATCGAGCTCGGCCCAGGCGCCGGGGAAGGGCGACAGGCCGTGGATGTGGCGCAGCACGTCGCGTGCCGGCTTGCTCCAGTCGATCCGCGCCTCGGCCTTGTCGATCTTGGCGGCGTAGGTGACGCCGTCCTCGCTCTGCTGCCTGAGCTGGAGCCCGCCGCGCCCGAGTGCGGCCATCGCGCGCACCATCAGGTCGGCACCGAGGCGGGAGAGGCGGTCGTGCAGATCGAGCGCGGTCATGGTGTCCGATATCGGAAGGCGCTCGGCCATGGCGACGTCGCCGGTGTCGAGGCCGACATCCATCTTCATCACCATCACGCCGCTCTCGGCATCGCCGGCCATGATGGCACGGTTGATGGGGGCCGCACCGCGCCAGCGCGGCAGCAGCGAAGCGTGCAGATTGTAGCAGCCGAGCTTTGGCGCATCGAGGATCGCCTGCGGCAGGATCATGCCGTAGGCGACGACAACGGCGGCATCGGCGTCGAACGCGCTGAACTCGTCGAGCGCTTCCTGGGTCTTCAACGTCTTCGGCGTCAGCACGGGAATGCCGAGTTTTCGCGCGACCTCCTCGACCGGGGTTGGCTGCAATTGCAGGCCACGGCGGCCGCCCGGCTTCGGCGCGCGGGTGTAGACGGCGACGATCTCGTGGCCATGCGCGACCAGCTCGAGCAGCGTCGGCACGGAGAAATCGGGCGTGCCCATGAAGATGAGGCGGAGGGGCATGTGACTGCGACAATCCTCGGAAGCGAGCAAGGTACTCGTCATGGCCGGGCTTGTCCCGGCCATCCACGATCTTCCTGCTCGCGGCGGCAAAGAACGTGGATGCCCGGCACAAGGCCGGGCATGACGGCGGAGGACTTGGCTACTCCGCGCGCTTGGCGGCTTTCTCGAACTTCTTCATGACGCGGTCGCGCTTGAGCTTCGACAGATAGTCGACGAACAAGACGCCGTTGAGATGATCGATCTCGTGCTGGATGCAGGTGGCGTAGAGGCCTTCGGCATCCTCCTCGTGCACCTTGCCGTCGAGATCCGTGAAGCGCACGCGCACTTTCGCGGGCCGTTCGACCTCCTCGTAATATTCCGGGATCGACAGGCAGCCTTCCTCGTAGACCGAGAGCTCCTCGGAGGAGGCGACGATCTCGGGGTTGATGAAGACGCGCGGCAGCGGCTTGGTCTCGCCGTTCTCGTCGCGCTTGGCGAGATCCATGGTGATCAGCCGCAGCGGCTGCGCGATCTGGATCGCCGCGAGCCCGATGCCGGGCGCGTCGTACATGGTCTCGAACATGTCGTCGGCAAGCTTGCGGATCTCGGCCGTGACCTTCTCGATCGGCTTGGAGACCAGACGCAGCTGCTTGTCGGGCAGGATGATGATTTCTCTGAGGGCCATGGCCGCGATTTAAGCCCCATGCCGGATGCGGTCAATGCGCCTGGGAACCCCGTTAACCCCTCGCTAACCATAAAACTTCAGGTTTCGTTAACCATAAAAATTAGGGGGTCGTTAACCGCCCTCGTTCCCTCTTCGTTCGCGAGAGCCCGGCGAATCGGCTACAAGGCGGCATGAACGAGATCATTTTCACGGCTGGCGACTGGCCGGTCCGCACCATCGACGCGCTGATCGGCTTCGGCGCGCTCGTCCTTGTCCTGCTCGTGGTGATAGCGGTGGTGATCGCACGCTCCGGGCGGCGAGGCGCGGAACTCGCCATGGCGCATGCGATCCGGGCCGACGAGCTCGAGGAGCGCCTCAGCGAGGTACTGCGCGCCCAGAGCGAATCGTCGGGCCGGGTCGACGCCATGACCCAGGCGCTGGCGGGACGCCAGGCCGAGATGGCGCGGGCGGTCAACGAGCGGCTGGATTCGGTGACCCACCGCGTCGGCCAGTCCATGGAACATTCGACCCGCAACACCATGGAGAGCCTGCGCGCCCTGCACGAGCGGCTCGGCATCATCGACAACGCGCACAAGAACCTCACCGATCTCACCACGCAAGTGACGACCTTGCGCGACGTGCTCGCCAACAAGCAGTCGCGCGGCGCCTTCGGCCAGGCGCGGATGGAGGCGATCGTCCAGGACGGCCTGCCGAAGGGCTCCTACGAGTTCCAGTTCACGCTCTCCACCGGCAAGCGGCCCGACTGCGTCGTGTTCCTGCCCGACCAGCGCCCGCTCTGCATCGACGCGAAATTCCCGCTTGAGGCGATGACGGCGCTGCATGACGCCCGCACCGACGAGGAGAAGCGCCTCGCCACGCAGCGGCTGCGCGGCGACGTGATGAAGCATGTCAGCGACATCGCCGAAAAATATCTCGTCACCGGCGAGACCCAGGAGATGGCGCTGATGTTCGTGCCGTCGGAATCGGTCTACGCGGAAATTCATGACGGCTTCGACGACGTGATCCAGAAGGCCTACCGCGCCCGCGTCGTGCTGGTGTCGCCCTCGCTCTTGATGCTGGCGATCCAGGTCATGCAGCAGATCATGAAGGACGCGCGCATGCGCGACGCCGCCGACCAGATCCAGACCGAAGTGATCAAGCTCGGCGACGATCTCGGTCGCCTCAGGGACCGCGTGGTCAAGCTGCAGAAGCATTTTTCCGATGCGAACGAGGACGTCCGCCAGATCCTGATCTCCGCCGACAAGATCGAAAAGCGCGCAGGGCGAATCGAGGAGCTCGATTTCAGCAAGAGCGACGCTCCGGAAGGACCGCGGCTGGTGGCTGGCGCAGGCGAGCTGTTTCCGCGGAAGCTCCAGGCGGGGGAGTAGATTGAGCCACACTGTCATGCCCCGCGCAGGCGGGGCATCCAGTACGCTGCGGCGGTTGTGATTGAGCCGGGGACGCCGGTGATTACTGGATCGTCCGCCTTCGCGGACGATGACAGCGAGGATGCATCGACGACTTTCCTTCTCGCAGGCTCCACCAGAGTCTTTTTCCCCAGAATCTGCTAACACCGCTCCATGACCGCACCCGACGCAACTTCCCCCGCCGGCACCGAGACCCCTGCGACTTCCTGGCGCGACAGTCTTGCCGTTTACCTGCAGCCGCGGGTGCTGATCGTGCTGTTTCTCGGCTTCTCCTCGGGGCTACCGCTGGCGCTGTCGGGCTCGACGCTGCTGGTGTGGATGCGCGAGGCCGGTGTTGACCTCAAGACCATCGGGCTGTTCGCGCTGGTCGGCACGCCCTACACGCTGAAATTCCTGTGGGCGCCGCTGGTGGATGCGCTGCATGTGCCGCTGTTCACGCGTGCGTTCGGACGGCGGCGCGGCTGGCTGCTGTTTTCGCAATTGCTGCTGATCGTCGCGATCCTGCTGCTGGCGATGACAGACCCCGCGCGCTCGCCGTTCTATGTCGCGCTGGGCGCGCTGCTGGTGGCGACGACGTCATCGACGCAGGACATCGTGGTCGACGCGTTCCGCGTCGAGAGCTTGCCGGAGAGCGAGCAGGCCGCGGGCATGGCGGCTTACGTCGCCGCCTACCGCATCGGCATGCTGGTTTCGACCGCGGGCGCGCTGTTCATGGTGTCGGGCTTCGAGAGCACCGGCATCACCCGCACCTCCGCCTGGATGTGGGGCTATGTGGTGATGGCCGCGATGGTGTTGATCGGCACGATCACGGCGCTGCTCGCGACCGAGCCGGAGCAATCGCAGCGCGCCGACGCCGCGACGCAGGCCGACAGCGCGTTCACCCGTGTGCTGCACGCGGCGATCGGCGCCTTCTCGGAATTCCTGACCCGCAAGGATGCGCTCGTCGCGCTTGCCTTCGTCGTGCTGTTCAAATTCACCGATGCCTTCTCCGGCACGATGACCGCGCCGTTCGTGATCGACCTCGGCTTTACCCGCAACGACTATGCGGCGATCGTGAAGGGCGTCGGCCTCGCCGCGACGCTGATCGGCGGCTTTGCCGGCGGCTTCGTGGCGCGGCGCTATTCGCTGGCGACATCGCTCTGGATCGGCGGCATGGTGCAGGCGCTCGCCAATCTGTCCTTTTCCTGGCTCGCCGTGGTCGGCACCAATCAATGGGCGCTGGCGTTCGCGATCTGCGCCGAGAATTTCACCAGCGCCATCGGCACCGTGATCTTCGTCGCCTATCTCTCCGCCCTGTGCCAGAACCCGCTGCACACGGCGACGCAATATGCGCTGCTCACCGCGCTCGCGGCGGTGGGGCGGACCTATCTGTCATCAGGGGCAGGCTTCGTCGCCGCGGCGACCGGCTGGCCGATGTTCTTCGTGATCTGCGTGCTGGTGGCGATCCCGAGCCTGGTGCTGCTGGCGTATTTGCAGAGGCGCGGGCACTTTGATGCGCTGGGGCCGGTGAGGGTTTAATATCTAGTGCCGTAGAGTGGGCAAAGGCGCAACACGCCGTGCCCACCATCTCGCGATGGATTAGAAGCAGGTCGTGGGCACGCTTCGCTTTGCCCACCCTACGGCAGCTCACCCGCCGCCCTACTGCTTCTTGATCAGGCTCCACTTGGTGATCACGGCTTCGCTCATCTGGCCGGCATCGCTGGCGCAAGCGATCTCGTCGACCTTGACGGAGATCTCCTTGCCGACGAACGATTTCAGCTGCGTGGCCTGCGCATCGCTGGAGGTGACGAGCTGGAAGGTTTCGGGGCCGGTCTCGAGATTGCACAGCCCGTTCGGCGCCGGCAGGCGGCGCGGCTCGGACGTGATCTGGTACATCGAAACCCGCTTGCCGGCTTTCTTGGCGTCGCGCACCTTCATTGCGTTCAATTCGCCCGACAGCACGTCGCCGGTGTTGATCGGCTTGCCGGGCTTCGAGGGCGGCGGCGCGCCGTCGTCCTGCTGCGCGGAGATGGCCGGGGTCGCCAGCATCGCCATCGTCGCGACCAAAGCCAATCGTGTGGCGAAAAGTTTCGTCATGTCGTCCGTTCCGTAAGATCTCTGGGATGGAGATTGTTGTTGTGACGCGTTTTCTTCACGCGAACCGGTATCCACTTCGCTCGAAAACGCTCTAGAACAGGGTTCGCTGTCGCATCGCTGCCGATAGCGTACCTTCGTCGAGATAATCAAGCTCGCCGCCGACGGGAACTCCGTGGGCGAGCCGCGTCACCTTCACATTGGCGTCCTGAAGCAGGTCGGTGATGTAATGTGCGGTGGTCTGACCGTCGACCGTCGCATTCAGCGCCAGGATGATCTCGTGCACCTCGGCGGCATGGGCACGCGCCACCAGCGCATCGATGGTCAGATCCTGCGGGCCGACGCCGTCGAGCGGCGACAATGTCGCGCCCAGCACATGATAGCGCCCTTGCGTCGCATTGGCCCGCTCCAGCGCCCAGAGATCGGCGACGTCGGCGACGACGACGATGATGGCGGGATCGCGCTTCGGGTCGGTGCAGACGGTGCAGGGATTTTGGGTATCGATGTTGCCGCAGGTCTTGCAGACCTGGACCTTGTCGAGCGCTACCTGCATGGCCGAGGCCAGCGGCATCATCAGCGCTTCGCGCTTCTTGATCAGATGCAGCGCCGCGCGCCGCGCCGAGCGCGGACCAAGGCCCGGCAACCGTGCGAGCAGCTGAACCAGCCGCTCGATTTCGGGACCTGCAACCGCACCCATCTTACTGGCCGAACAACCCCGGCGGCAGGCCGAGGCCGCCGGTGAGGGCCTGCATCTTCTCCTGCATCGCCGTCTCCGCCTTGCGGCGCGCATCACCGAACGCGGTGACGAGCAGGTCTTCCAGCACTTCCTGCTCCTCCGGCTTCATCAGCGAGGGATCGATCCTGACGCCCTTGACGTCCATCTTCGCGGTCATGCGCACGGCGACGAGGCCGCCGCCGGAGATGCCCTCGACCTCCACATTGGCGAGCTGGTCCTGCATCTCCTGCATCTTGGATTGCAGCTGCGCCGCCTGTTTCATCATGCCGAGAAAATCAGCCATGGGTGTTCGTCCTTAGAAAGAAATGGCTCAGAGATCGTCGTCGCCGTCGGAACCGTCGGGCGGATCGTCACTGCCATAGTCTGCGTTTATATTGGCTTCCGGCGCCTCGGGGGCAAGCCTGCGGACCTCGACGACCTTGGCGCCGGGGAAGCGCGACAGCACCTCCTGCACGCGCGGATCTGCCTCCGCGGTGCGCGCATGCTCCTGCTTGGCGGCCTGGTTCACCGAGCGCAGCGTCGGCTGGCCCTGCTCGTTCGAGACGATCACGGTCCAGCGCCGGCCGGTCCACATCTCGAATTTTCGCGCAAGCTCGGTGATCATTGTCTTCGAGGCGTTCGGCTCGAGCGCGATTTCGAGCCGACCCTCCTCGAAACGGACGAGGCGCATGTCGCCTTCGAGCGCGGCCTTGGTCATGACGTCGCGCTTCTGGCTGGCAAGCGCGACGAGCTGGGTGAAGCTCGTGATGCGCAACTGCGGCGCGGCGCCTTGCGGATCCGGCGCGGGGGCGACCATCTGCGGCCGTGCGCCACCGCCACCGAACGCCGTCGGCGACGATGTCGGCATGCGAACCGGCGCTGCAGACGTAACGGGCGCCGCGGAAGCCATCGGTGCAGAGGGGGCGCTGCTGCGCGCAGCACCGCCGCTCACGACCGGCGAGCCGCCGCCGTTCTGCTCCAGCATCCTGATCGCTTCGTCCGGCGTCGGCAGGTCGGCGACATAGGCGATGCGCACCAGCACCATCTCGGCGGCCGCTGCGGGCCGCGTTGCGGCCTGCACCTCGGTGATGCCCTTGAGCAGCATCTGCCACATCCGCGACAGCACGCGCATCGAGATCTTCGAGGCGAAATCCTTGGCGCGCACCCGCTCGGTCTCGCCATAGGCGACATTGTCGGCGGTCGCCGGCACGATCTTCACGCGGGTGACGAAATTGACGAATTCGGCGAGGTCAGAGAGCACGACGATCGGATCGGCGCCGACGTCGTACTGATCGCGGAATTCCTTGAAGGCAGAGGCAATATCGCCGCGCGCCAGCGAATCGAAGAGGTCGATGACGCGGGTGCGGTCGGCGAGGCCCAGCATCTGCCTGACGGCATCGGCCTTCACCTGGCCCGCCGCATGCGCGATCGCCTGGTCCAGCAGCGACAGCGAGTCGCGCACCGAGCCCTCGGCGGCGCGGGCGATGATGCCGAGCGCCTCGGGCTCGATCTCGACGTTTTCCTTCGTGGCGATATTGGCAAGGTGCTTCATCAGCACGTCGGCCTCGACGCGGCGCAGGTCGAAGCGCTGGCAGCGCGACAGCACCGTCACCGGAACCTTGCGGATCTCCGTCGTCGCGAACACGAACTTGGCGTGCTCCGGCGGCTCCTCCAGCGTCTTCAGGAAGGCGTTGAACGCCGCCGTCGACAGCATGTGGACTTCGTCGATGATGTAGACCTTGTAGCGGGCGCTCGCCGGTGCGTAGCGCACGCTGTCATTGATCTGGCGGACGTCGTCGACGCCGGTATGCGAGGCCGCGTCCATCTCCAGCACGTCCATGTGCCGGCTTTCCATGATCGCCTGGCAATGCACGCCCAGGGTCGGCATGTGGATGGTCGGGCCCTTCACCGAACCATCCGGCATCTCGTAGTTGAGCGCACGGGCCAGGATGCGCGCCGTGGTGGTCTTGCCGACACCGCGGACGCCGGTGAGGATCCAGGCCTGCGGAATGCGGCCGGTCTCGAACGCGTTCGAGACGGTGCGGACCACGGCCTCCTGGCCGATCAGATCGTCGAATGAGGAGGGGCGGTATTTGCGCGCCAGAACCCGGTAAGGCGCGTTGCCGGCCGGGCCGGCGCTATCGGGGTTCGGAGGGGCGCCAGCGTCGGTCATCGGTCGATCCGCAATGAAATGTCTCGTGGCCGGCTTTTGCGGAAAGGAGCGCGCTGGCGGCTGCTGCCGCCGGCGCTGGTTCGCTCGAAAAACAGGTAGGAGACTGACGAGCGACCCGATCCGGACCTCGTTAGGGCTGCTTCCTTCCGGACCTGACCCGGTTGGCGAGTGGCTCGTCCACCGCCAATCTCCCGGTCCCTATTTGGGGCCAAAGGGAGCGGAAAGCAAGCGGGTATCGGCTTGAACAGGTTGAGTTTGCCCAGCATCCGGGCATATCCCGGGCTGCCCAGCCAATAGGCTGTGCTTCCGCTGATGGGACCACCTTGCTAAGAACGGCTGGCGGAACTCCATCCAACCAGAAAAGCAGTGATCCCCATGGTTACACGTCGTGATGTTGCATCGATTGTCGGGCTCGGCGCGGTCGCCGCAGCTTCGCTGGCCGCCCCGGCCGTGGCGCAGACTGCCGATCCCAACGAATCGACCTTTGCCCGCATCCGCCGGACCAAGAAGATGCGGATCGGCGCGGTTGGCGGCGGCGCCCCCTATTACATGAAGGATCTTTCCAGCGGCCAGTGGAAGGGCTTCTACATTGACATCGCCAAGGGACTGGCCGACGACATGGAGGCCGAGCTCGAGATCACCGAGACCACCTGGGGCAATTCGGTGCTGGATCTGCAGGCCAACAAGATCGACATCTTCTTCGGCCTCAACCCGACCCCGAAGCGCGCACTGGTGGTCGATTTCTCGGTGCCGGTTTTCAACAACGCCTTCGGCATCCTCTGCAAGAAGGATTTCAAGCCGAAGAGCTGGGCCGAGTTGAACTCGCCCGACATCAAGATCGCGGTCGACCAGGGCTCCTCACACGACCAGGTCGTCAGCCGCCTGACGCCAAAGGCGCAGATCACCCGGCTGAAGACCGCCGACGATGCCACCGCCGCGTTGCAGACCGGCCGCGTCGATGCGCAATGCCTGATCACCATGCTGTCGCTGACCGTGCTGAAGAAGAATCCCTCGCTCGGCCAGCTCGTGCTGCCGACGCCGATCTTCGCGACGACGTCGAATGCCGGCTTCCGCCGCGAGAACGACAAGACCTGGCGCGACTACGTCAACACCTGGATCGACTTCAACAAGGGCCTCGGCTTCATCCGCAACGCGATCATCACCAACATGGAGCTGGTGGGCGTGACGGAAGCGGACATTCCGCCGGGCGTTTCGTTGTAAGGTGTGATGAAGTCAGGGCCGGCTCGCTCCGCGCACTCCGCTCTGCCCCCTCTCCCGCTTGCGGGGGAGGGTTGGGGTGG
>NZ_CAKZJO010000099.1 GCF_936943645.1 uncultured Bradyrhizobium sp.
TGCTGCGGGGCAATCGCAGCTTCACGCACGCGAAGAAACCCATGACGCAGTACGATTAGCGAAGCGTAATCCGCCAACTTGGCTCCGCATGTGCCGATGCGTGGCGGATTACGCTTCGCTAATCCGCCCTACGGCATCACCCCTCCCGCTCCCGCAGCAACGCCTCGACATCCAGCCGCTTGGTGAACATCGCAAGCTTGCCGTCCGGCCCGAACGGCCACTGCTCCCGCGGCTTGTCCCGATACAGCTCCACGCCGTTCTGATCGGGGTCGCGCAGATACAGCGCTTCGCTGACGCCGTGATCGCTGGCGCCGTCCAGCGCAATGCCGGCCGTGAGCACCCGATGCAGCGCGTCCGCCAGCGCCGGCCGCGTCGGATAGAGGATTGCGGTGTGATAAAGTCCCGTGGCATCAGGCGGCGGCGGCGAGCCGCCCTTGCTCTCCCAGGTGTTGAGCCCGATGTGGTGATGATAGCCGCCGGCCGAGATGAAGGCCGCGCCCGAGCCCATCTTCTGCATCAGCTCGAAGCCGAGCACGCCGCAATAGAAGCCGAGTGCGCGATCGAGATCGGCGACCTTGAGATGGACGTGGCCGATCCTCGTGTCGGCATCAACGGTGTTCTGCGACATGTGAATGCTCCCTCGAAAACATGCACATAGGGCGGGCCCCGGGGCGGCGCTACGGCCGATCCCGAAACCCAGCGTTTCCTGATGCGCAATTGCGCATCGCGAACGGGAAAGGCTCTAGGCCAGCTCCCTCACCTCGCCCTCGGGCAGCTCGAACTCGAACGTGTTCAGCGTCATCGACACCATCGTGTAATAGCCGCACAACCCGATCACCTCGACGACGCCGCGTTCGCCGAGCAGCTTCAGCGCCTCGTCGTAGAGCCCCTTCTCGACGCCGTGGCCTTCATGCAGCGATTTGGCGAGGTCGTAGATCATCTTGCCCCTGGGATCGTCGAAATCGGGCGTGCGCCGGTCGCGGATCGCGTCGATGGTCTCGGGTGCCATGCCGCCGGCGAGCGCGAGGCGCTTATGCGCATACCATTCGTAATGCGCAGTCCAGTGCCGCGCCGTCACCAGGATCGCGATCTCCGAGAGCTTTGCCGGAAAGATGGTGTCGTAGCGCAGCACTTCGCCGAGCCGCGTGGCGTGCCGGGCCATGTCGGGGCTGTTGAGCCAGGCCATCATCGGCGCCGGCGGCTTGCCGCGCTTGCCCGCAATCGACTCGTCATAGGTCTGCCGCTGGCTCTCGTTCATTTCGCCAGGCGAAAGAAGTTTCAGGCGCATCGTCGTTTCCTTTTTGTTTTCAAGCGCTGCCGTCGCCGCGACTATAGCGGAATGCGGCCCGTGGAAGTGGTTGAATTCCGCGAGAGCTTGGCCCAGAGTCGCCGCCAACAAGTCGATTTTGATTGATGGAAACGACCATGAGTGAGACTGAGAACGCCGAACTCGAAACATTCCGCAACGAGACGCGCGCCTGGCTGGAAGCCAATTGCCCGCCGGAGATGCGCAAGCCCGCGACGTCGGATGCCGACGTGTTCTGGGGCGGACGCAACACCAAGTTTTCGTCCGAGCCGCAGCGCATCTGGTTCGAGCGCATGCGCGACAAGGGCTGGACCGTGCCGGACTGGCCCAGGGAGTATGGCGGCGGCGGCCTCAGCGCGGCCGAGCACAAGGTGCTGCGCGCCGAGATGGCGAAGATGGGCGCACGCCCGCCGCTGTCGAGCTTCGGCATCTGGATGCTCGGGCCGGCGCTGCTGAAATACGGCAACGACGCCCAGAAGAAGGAGCATCTGCCGAAGATCGCAGCCGGCGAGATTCGCTGGTGCCAGGGCTATTCCGAGCCGAATGCCGGCTCCGATCTCGCTTCGCTGCAGACCCGCGCCGAGAGCGACGGCGACGACTTCGTCATCACGGGCTCGAAGATCTGGACCTCCTACGCCAACTACGCCGACTGGATCTTCTGTCTCGTCCGCACCGATCCCGCTGCCAAGAAGCACGACGGCATCAGCTTCATCCTGTTCGACATGACCTCGAAGGGCGTCACGACCAAGCCGATCCTCCTGATCTCCGGCTATTCGCCGTTCTGCGAAACCTTCTTCGACGGCGTCCGCGTGCCGAAATCGCATGTGGTCGGCACCGTCAATCGCGGTTGGGACGTCGCGAAATATCTGCTGCAGCACGAGCGCGCGATGATCTCTGGCATGGGCGAGCGCGGCGTCGGCCGTCCGCTCGGCCAGATCGCGGCCGACTCCGTCGGCACGGATGCGCTGGGGCGGCTCGACGATTCCATGCTGCGCGGGAAGATCGCGACGTTCGACGTCGATGAGGCCGCGCTCGCGGCCTGCGCCGAGCGCGCGGTCGATCTCGCCAAGGCGGGCCAGGCGCATCCGGCCTTCTCGTCGGCGATGAAATATTACGGCACCGAGCTCAACAAGCGCCGCTACGAGATTCTGATGTCGGCCGGCGGCGTCGATGCGCTGGAATGGGAGAGCGAGCGCTCCAGGCAGGGCGCCCGTCCGCGCGCCTGGCTGCGCACCAAGGCCAATTCGATCGAAGGCGGCACCACCGAGGTGATGCTCGGCATCGTTGCCAAGCGCATCCTGGATCTGCCGGGGGCGTAGGGGCGCGCACTCTCACCACCCGTCATTCCGGGGCGCGACGAAGTCGCGAGCCCGGAATCCATAACCACGAATCGGGATTATGGATTCCGGGCCTGCGCCTTACGGCGCATCCCGGAATGACGAAGACCAATAGATTACTCATCGGAAACACGCACATGGCCCTCGTCCTCACCGAAGAACAATCGATGCTCCGCGATAGCGCGCGCGGGCTGATCAGCGACAAGGCGCCGGTGTCGCATCTGCGGCACCTGCGCGATGCTAAGGATCCCACCGGCTTCTCCAAGGAGCTGTGGCATTCCTTCGCCGAGATGGGCTTTGCCGGCCTCCTGGTGCCGGAAGAGTTCGGCGGCAGCGGGCTCGGCCATGTCGAGGCTGGCGTCGTGATGGAGGAGATCGGCCGCACCTTGATGCCGTCGCCTTTCCTCGCAACTAGCGTGGTCGCAGCTTCCGCGCTGGCCCGCGGCGGCAACGCCGCGCAGAAATCGGAATATCTGCCGAAGATCTCCAACGGCTCGCTGCTCGCGACGCTGGCGATCGACGAAGGCGCCAAGCATCGCCCGCTGCAGACCAGCCTGCAGGCCGTGCGTGCCGGCAACGGTTTCAAGCTTTCCGGCGCCAAGGCGCTGGTGGTCGATGGTCACGTCGCCGACCTGTTGATCGTGGCGGCACGCACCGCGGGCGCTGCCGGCGAACGTGACGGCCTGACGCTGTTCCTGGTGAACCCAAAGGCCAAGGGCGTCGCGATCGAGCGCACGGTGATGGTCGACGCGCACAATGCGGCGCGGATCGAGTTGGCCAATGTGGAGGTCAATGCCGACAGCGTGCTCGGCGAGGTCGATCAGGGCGCCGCCCTGCTCGACGGCGTGCTCGACATCGGCCGCGGCGCGGTTGCTGCCGAGATGGTCGGCCTCAGCGAGGAAGTCTTCAACCGCACCGTCGAGTATCTGAAGAACCGCAAGCAGTTCGGCAAGCTGATCGGCGAATTCCAGGCGCTGCAGCATCGCGCCGCCGAACTCTATGTCGACATCGAGATCACCCGCGCCGCCACCATGAAGGCGCTGCAGGCGCTGGACGCCGATGTCGCCAAGGCGGCATCAAGCGTCGCCGTCGCCAAGGCACGCGCCGGCACCACCGCCACGCGCGCGGTGCAGGAGGGCGTGCAGATGCATGGCGGCATGGGCATGACCGACCAGTTCGACATCGGCTTCTTCATGAAGCGCGCAAGGGTTTGCGAGGAGCTGTTCGGCGATGCCAATTACCACACTGAGCAGCTGGCCCGCGCGCGGGGGTATTGAGGCGCACCGTCACGTCATACTGACTGTCATCGCCCGCGAAGGCGGGCGATCCAGTACGCCGCGGCTTTTCCGCATGCGATTGGCGTCTCGGAATACTGGATCGCCCGGTCAAGCCGGGCGATGACAGTCGAGAGTGTGGAGGGCGCTCGCGCCCCAACCCCGTCATTGCGAGGAGCTCTTGCGACGAAGCAATCCAGACTGTCACCGCGGAGGGATTCTGGATTGCTTCGCTGCGCTCGCAATGACGTCGGAGAGACCCTTTACCTCATCGGCGGCGCATACTGCACGCCGCCGGCGTTCCACAGCTGGTTCATGCCGCGCGGGATCTTCAGCTTGGACTTCTCGCCGATGTTGCGCTCGTACATCTCGCCGTAATTGCCGACGTGGCGGATGATGCGGACGGCCCAGTCCTTGGTGAGGCCGAGCTGCTCGCCGTAATTGCCTTCGGTGCCGACGAGGCGCATCACTTCGGGCTTCTTCGACTTCAGGGCCTCGTCGATGTTCTCGGAGGTGACCCCAAGCTCCTCGGCATTGATCATCGCGTACAGCGTCCACTTCACGATCATCATCCAGTCGTCGTCGCGCTGGCGCACGACAGGCGCGAGCGGCTCCTTGGAGATCATGTCCGGCAGGATCATGTGGTCGCCGGGTTTCGACAGGTTCAGCCTGAGCGCATAGAGCTGCGAGACGTCGGCGGAGAACGTGTCGCACTTGCCGGTGTCGTAGGCCTTCACGACCTCGTCCAGCTTGTCGAACTTCATCTCGTCGTACTTCATGTTGTTGGCTTTGAAGTAGTCCTTGACGTTGAGCGCGGTCGTCGTGCCGGCCTGGACGCAGACCTTGCTGCCATCAAGATCCAGCGAGGTCTCCTTGTTGCGCGAGCGCGGCAGCATGAAGCCGGCGCCGTCGTAATAGGCGACCGCGGGGAAATAGAGGTCGTAGTCGAGCTCGCGCGCCATGCTCCAGGTCGAGTTGCGCGAGAGGATGTCTACCTTGCGGCTCTGCAATTCCTTGAAGCGCTCGCTGGCATCGAGCGGGATGAACTTCGCCTTGCCCGGGTCGTTGAAGATCGCCGCGGCGACCGCGCGGCAGAAATCGACGTCGAAGCCGGCCCAGTTCTTGTTGTCCTCGGAATACGAGAAGCCCGGCAGCCCCTTGTTGACGCCGCACAGCACCTCGCCGCGGCGCACGGTGCGCTTCAGCGTGCGGGTATCGTAGAATTCATAGATGATGGCCAGAACGGCGACCAGCACGGCGACGGCGAGCCCGATCAGCAGGCCGCCACGAAAGGTGCGCATCATGTTGCTCTCTCGAAAAAATCGGGAAAAGTAATGGGGAGGAGGGCGCGGAGCATGACCCCTTCGGATCATGCTCCGACGGTGGAATTACAGTTCGGGCTTCTGCCGGATCACGACCTTGGTGCCGACAGGGACGCGGTCGTAGAGATCGGCGACGTCATTGTTGACGAGACGGAAGCAGCCCGAGGACACCTTGGTGCCGATCGTATCGGGGCGGTTGGTGCCGTGGATGCGGTAGACCGTGGTGCCGAGATACATGGCGCGGGCGCCGAGCGGATTGCCGGGGCCGCCGGCCATGAAGCGCGGCAGATAGGGCTGGCGCTGGATCATCTCCGGCGGCGGCGTCCAGTCCGGCCATTCCTTCTTGTTGGTGATGGTCACGAGGCCCTGCCACTGGAAGCCGTCGCGGCCGACGCCGATGCCGTAGCGGATCGCACGCCCGCCCGGCTGCACCAGATAGAGGTGCCGCTCGGCCGTCGAGACGATGATGGTGCCGGGCGGTTCGGTGGTGCGGAAGTAGACCACCTGCTTCTGCCATTCCGGATCGAGCTGGTAGGCGTCGTCGGCGACCAGCCCCGGCTCGTCGCCGCGGTCGGGCTGCTGCGCCGAGGCGAAGGGCGTGGACAGGACGAGGCTCAAGGCCGCGACGGAGGCCGCCACGAACAGCCCGGTCAGGCGACGAAAATCGGTCATGTGATGCTCTCCCCGCTGCCACAGCGCAAATCATTCGAACCATCAAACCTGAGGGGCAAGTTCATGGCAAGTTGATGGCGCGCCGCCCTGGTATGTCACGAGAATGCCTATGGTTTTTTGACGGGAGCGGGCAATGCCACAAACAGGGGATGGCGCGAAAAGCCTAGATCGCCGCCGCAGCGGTAGTGCGCTCCCTCCCCCGCTCGCGGGCTACAGTATTCACACATCTCTGTTCGAGCCTTCCACGCATCAAGCCGAAAATG